>DATIYI010000227.1:0-28767 GCA_035517695.1 Streptosporangiaceae bacterium | reverse complement strand
ATGCCAGACGGGCTGCTCCGGAGCGGCGTGGCTCCCATGCGAAGCGCTGACCAGCAAGTTCCATCTGGCTGTGACGGCACAGCCAGATCAAAGCCGCTACCAGTCGGAACGCATCGGCCCCTACAAAATTGGCGTACACCCCAAGACCGCGATAACCCACCGGATTTGTCGGCGCCCGGCGGTAGCGTGGACCGCCGTGGAGTACCTCTACCGGCTGTTCGACGACGGTGAGGTCCTGCTGTATGTCGGCATCAGCAACGACTGGACCCGGCGCCTGCGCGAGCATTGGCACTACCAGCCCTGGCGTGACGAGGTAGCCCGAGTCGTCCGGGTCTGCTACCCGGACCGCCGGTCAGTGCTGGCCGCCGAGCGCGAGACGATCCGGTCCGAGGCCCCGCTCTACAACATCCAGCACAACCTGGGCACGCCAGAGCTGGTACCGCCCGGTGAGCTGCTGACCCCTGAGGAACTGCTGGCCATCGCGATCATCGTGATAGCCGGCGGTTACGTCCTGTACCAGCTGTCCGTGGCCGCGGTCGAGAAGTACCGGAGGTGGCAGGCCGACCGCCAGGAATTCCGCCAGTGGCAGCTCAACCGGGACCAAGCCTCGCCCGGGCCTGCGCCTCCCGCCGATGACGACAGCCCGCCAGCCCCGCCCATGCTGGCTCCGATGTCCGCGGAACCTCTTGCAGACAGCCGCCTCACGGCACCGCAGCCTGAGGAGCCCGGACCGGAAGCCGTCCGGGATGTTGCTGTTCCCGGCTGGCTGGCGGCAGTCATCGTGGCAGTGGCGGTGCTCGGCATGAGGCCGATGCCGCTTCCTGCGCAGCCCGGCGCCCTGAGCGCCCTAATCTGTTGAGCTATGAACAAGCAAGGATTGGGCTGGACCGCCTCGCAGATACGCCAAGCCCAGCTGGTCGAGTGGATCGTGCCTCAGCAGAATGCGGCCAACTACGTGCCGGTCAAGCCTTTCTACGATTCTCTGTCCGATCAGAGCGCGAACACCGACGAGATCGCGCATGCCGATCTGCAGCGCCTCGGGCAACAAGGTCTGCTTGACCTAGCCCTTGGGCTGGGCGGCATGGAGGCGTTCGATGTCCGGGTCACGGCTGAGGCCCGCGAGCTGGCAGAGCAGCGGCAAGCTGCGCGAGCGGACCGGACTCAGCGCAGAACGGCCTGCCGCGTGGCCATGGTGGACTGGCTCTACTCACTCGAAGCGGTCAGCGAGCTCAACCTGCCGGCCCGGGACCTGATGCTGGACAGCCCTGCGCATGGAGTGTGGTACGGCCAACCCTTCACTGAAGGCGATATCGATGGGGCTGCTGCATGGCTGTTCAGGAACGGCTACGTCAAGGGAATCACGATCGATCAGGCCGAAGGGCCAGTCCGGCTCTACCTGACAGATGCCGGAGTTGAATGCGCGGAGAGGTACGACTCGGACGTGGATCGCTATACCGAGGCTCAGCGGATGCAGGGCTCTGGGATGATCGTCAGCTTTGGCGGCAGCAACTACGGTCAGGTGGCGGGAGACTACGCTCACCAGGCGCAGAACAACGTCGGCGCTACAGCGGACGAACTGCGGAAGCAGATCGTCGCCATCGCTGAGTTGGTGCGCAGTTTGGTGCCCGAAGCCAACGGCATTGACACACAGCGGGAAGCAGCGCTGGCTGCCGCTCGCGATGGCGCCGTGAACCGGTCGGTGCTGCAACGCTTCGCAGACTGGGCGCTCTCCGTAGTCCGGCAAGGCGCCACCGCGGCGGTGGTGCCAGCGGTCACGTCCGCGACCACCGCCATGCTGATGGAGGCTGGCCGTCTGACGGGCCATCTCTGACCCCGGCACTCCGCTACCAGCAGCGGACGCCGACCGTGCCCAGGAACGGTTGATATGCGCTTGGTCGCCAGCCCGCAGCGCATAACAGACACCCGCACCGAGTCGGCCTCGAAGGTCCGCGCCAGTCAGGATCTGCGTTTCGCGACGTAGCTCCCGCGACCGGGCACGGTCCGGATGACAGCCTGGTCTCGCAGGTAGGCGATGGCGCGCCTAACTGTGGTGCGTGCTACGCCGAACAGGTCCATGAGTTCCTTCTCAGACGGCATTGGCTGCCCGACGGAAAGCTCTCCTGATTCGATGCGCCCAAGCAACCATGCCGCTATCTGCCGGTGAGGGGGCAGCTCAGCACGGTAATCGATCTCCGGTGCCTCCACGCGATCAAGGTATCCAGCCTGCAACGATGCGCTCATTAGAGACCCGTAGCGATACGTAGCGATACGGGTCGTATCATGCGAACTGTGACGCGCAGGATCACAGGCCCGGAGGTGTTGACCCGTGCCGAGGTTGCGCAAGTGCTAGAGGTACATCCCAGCACGGTCACACGCTGGGCCACCGCGGGCCTTCTTCCTTGTTTCCGCACCCCGGCTGGTGAGCGGCGCTACCGCAGGCGCGAGATCCAGGACTTCCTCAACCGACCACACTCGCGGGCCCGCCACCTTAGTACACCTGACCACGGGAGCCAGCCAATGCAAGGCGAACCGGCATGCCGCGGCCCGAATGAGCCTTATAGCCAGTTCGGAAACACATCGCCGTCGCGCACAACCTCCCAAGGCGGGGGGATGGACGCCGGTGACTGCACGGTGACAGAGGCCCAGGCAATGCCTGCCGCCGCCGCTTTCTCAAGCGCCCCGCCGCCCGCGATCTGCCGGAGGAATCCTGCGGCGAAGGCATCACCAGCGCCTGTGGTGTCCACCACTGCTACTGGTTGCGCCGGGTAGGCGGTCGAGCCGTCACGGTCGTGAATCACGACACCGTCGGGACCCCGCGTCACCACCAGCGCCCGCAGCGTCCCATCTCCGGTGGAGATGATTTCCTGCAGGTTCTGGTCGCCGTATTGAGTTTCGGACCCGATCACATAGGTGGCCGGCAGGGCAGGTGCCAGCAGCGGCGGTGGGACAGTAGCGACGATGACGCCGATGGCGGTCAGCGTCGTCATCGCTGGCAGGAACTCCTCACGCCAACCCGCGAAGTAGACCACATCCCCGGCGGTGATGTCCGCCACTGGGATCGGCACGGTGTGCAGCAGATCTGGCCACATGCCTGTCATCGCGCGTTCCCCCGACGGCTCGACCAGGATGACGACCTCCGAGGTGTGACCGTCACGCGCATGTACGAAGCCCGCATCCACGGCCGCGGCGTCGAGCACCGCGCGTAGCCGTGCCCCTGGCTCGTCTTCGCCGAGGTAGCCGACTATGTGGACATTTGCGCCGGTGCTGGCCAGTGCGATCGCCGCGTTGGCACCGGACCCGCCGGGCCGTTCGGAGGCCTCGCTGGCTTGTACGAACCCGCCGCTGGGCGGCAAGCGGGGCACGCGGAGCACCCGGTCCCATGCGATCGGGCCGACGACCCAGAAGTCATTCATAGGACGCGCGCCTGATCTCATGCAGCCCGCCCGCCAGCCGGTCCAGCGCCACCGCATCCGGCAGTATGACCTGGTCGAGCCATCCGATCCTCACCTCGGCGCTGCGACAGCCGAGGATGCCCCCGGTGATCGCGGCAACGGTGTCGGTATCGCCGCCCAAGCCGACCGCATACCGCACCGCCCCGTCCACGTCATCTCCGCGCGTGGCCAGGACATGCAGAAGGGCGGCGAGGGTCTGCGCCGCTCCCAGCGGCACCCCCTCCGCTCCCGGCCGCCAGGTCCCTTGCCCCGCAGCCAGCGCAGTTTCCAGCAGAACGGCTGTCGCGGAGTGCTCCCCCGACGCATGTTCAAGCTCATCGAGCGCGACCGCAATAAGGGCCCGCGCGGGGCAGCCTTCCACCGCATACGAGGCCATGGCCGCGACAGCGCACGCGGCAGCGATTGCTTCCCGGCCGCCGTGAGTGACCCGGGTCAGCCGGCTGACCACGTCCCGGCGTCGTTCGACATGCGTAGCGGGGATCGCCCACCCGGCGGGCAGGATCCGCATCAGCGCGCCATTGGTGTCCCCACTGGCAGCGTAAAGCTGGCCGGTCTGGCGGTAGCGGTGGACAGCAGCAGTGGTGGTGGGCCCTGCGCCCCGCATGGCGGGCAGGTCCTCTGACAGCTGATCCAGGAACTCTCGTTCGCTGGGCTGGCCGCCGGTGTCCACGAGGTGCCGGGCGACGATAAGCGTTTGAGCAGTGTCGTCGGAGGTTGCACCCTGCGGCCAGTCGTGACGTGCCGGTATCGCGGCAATCTGATCTGGGGTGATCTTGTGGGGCGGCTGGCCTTCCCACGGCACCCCCAGTGCGTCCCCGGCCGCGAAAGTGACCAGCCCGGCGTGGACCCGTGCGGCCGCCGCGACGTCCAAGGTGGGATACAACCAGTACAGCACCCGGTACCCGCCAGCCTCGATCGCCGAGCGGGCCTGGTCTGCGTGGGTCATTGCCTCGATGCAACTGTCCCGCTCCTGGGCGATGCGAGCGAGGGTCAGCTGTGCGGAGGCCACGTCATAAGGGGTGCCGTGTTGCCGGAACATCTGCAGCGCCTGCCCCGTGAGCTGCGCGGCGTTATCCAGCCGCTGCTCGACGATCCGAACGTCGGCCAGCGCATGGGTGATCTTCGCCCTCAGTAGGTGCTCGCCCAGGCCTTCTGCGGCCTGTGCGGCCTCCGCCAACGCGTGTTCGGCTTCGCCAGGCTGGCCAAGCCCGCACAACGCCTTGCCGATCCCGTGCAGCGACTGCGCCACCCCTCGCGCGTCCTCGGTTTCGCGGCGGATCTCCAGCGCCCGCCGCTGGTGGTCCAGCGCGGTCTGCCAGTCGCCGGTGGCCTCACGGACCAGGGCGGAGTTCTGCAGCAGAGCAGCCAGCAGCGTCTGATCCCGTTCCGGCTCCGGAACACTCTCCAGGCTGGTGAGAGCCTGGCCAACCAGGGCCGCCGCAGTATCCACGTTGCCGGAGAAGTATTCGATCTCGCCGAGCAGGTTGGTCCACCGGCACACCCGAACCGTGTCGGCTGCGGCACGGGCCATGTCAAGGCCGGCGTGCGCGTGCTCGCGAGCGTCGCCGAACCGCCCCCGGTACAGCTCGATCTCGGCAAGCCGGAACAGAAATCCCGCCCGCAACGGCCCGCTGGCCTGGCCGAGCGCGGCGCCTGCGAGTTCCTCGGCCCGCGCGAAATCCCCCTGGCAGAACGCCAGCTCTGCCAGCAGCAACGTGGCATGCGCGGACTCGGCAGGCAGCGATTCCACCAGTGCTTCTGCCTCAGCCCACCGGCCCAGGCCAATGTCGGCCCGGGCCACCCGGTAGGTAAACCGGGCGTGGTCGGCCTCCCCAGCGGGCAGGTCCGCCAGCAAAGTGATCATCGCCCGGCACCGGTCATACCGCCCAGCCGCTAGGCACTGGTCCATCGCCTTCACCCACCCAGCGGCGGCGCCGACAGGGTCGAGTTGCCCGGCGTGGTAGATCTGCTCCAAGCGGGCGGTGAAGTCACCGCCGACCGCAAGCTCGTCATACCGCTGCTCTAGTACCTCGTGGGCGCGGCGGACGCTGTCGGGGCGCGCGCTGCCCAGCGCCCGGCGCAGGAGCTGGTGCATCGTATGGATGGGTTCGAGCGCCAGCTCATGCCCACCGGTTCCGCCGCTGGTTATGGGTGAGACAAAGGAGAACGCGACCAGCCGGTCGAAATCGCTGCGCTGGTACGGGAACTCCAACCGCTCACCCAGGTAACGGAAGGTCCGGTAGCTAAACGACCGGCACGCGCTGAGCGCCAGGATGGCGTACTCCACCTCGGGCGGCACCCACAACAGCAGCCGCCGGGCCAGGGCGAGTTCCTTACCCGTCAGCTCTTCCGACTGGGCGAACGAGGTGGCGTCCAGCCTGCTGCCACGACGTCGGGCGGCCAGCGCCACGTCCGCGCACAGACCAAGGAAGTAGGGATGCACCTCACCGGGCCCCACCGAGGCGTAATCCACCAGCGCCATCCGCAATTGGCCGTCTCCGACGCTCGCCTTCTCCAGGTAAGCAAGCGCATCGCCGCTGGCCAGGTGCCCTACCGGCCACGTTTCCACAAACGCGTCGGGGATCGCCGCCACCGACGCCGAGGCCCATAGCGGAGGAGTTCGCCCAGCCACAACGGCCACGACTCCCTCCTGTAGCGGCAGGTGGCCCAGCAAGCTGCGAAGCCACTCATCGCGCATCAGGTAGTCGGCGTGCACTAGCGCGTGCGGGTCGGCGACTGCCTCGCCGAAGAACGCCTCGTGAGTGTCGAATAGCAGTACCAGGCGCTGGTGCCGGGCCTTCTCGCCCACTGCGTCGTGCAGATCGGCGGCGAACAGCCGTGGCATCTCATAGATCAGGTCCGGTTCGGGTGCCAGCGACAAGATCTCCTGGGCATCGGCCGTCGGCAGGCGCCGCTGCACCCGGCGGCGTGTGAAGACATCATCAAGCCGCTTATCCAGCGCGTCGAACATGTCCTGACCCACGCGTAGCAACTGCAGCGGCAAGAACGCATCAGCTATGCCAAGAGCGATGCTGAGCTCGCTTGCCGGGAACAGCTCGGGCAGTCTCCGGCCCAGGTCAAACCCCATCTTGTGCAGGTAGGTGACGGCGGCGAAATCAAACCGCGGTGTTGTGATGTGGTACCGGGCAAGTTGCTGCTTGAGCATGAATAACGCCGAAAAGCATTCCTGGGGCCGGTTCTCTCCGACCGGACGGGCCCCAAAATCGATCCGAGCTACCGGGACCTGCGCGGCCTTCGCGGCAGCGCCTAGAGCTGTGGGAAGCTCCTCGGCCGGCAACCCCCGCACCCGCTCCCATTCCGCTGGGGTCAGCCGCACACAGCACCGGGCGGCCAGGAACCGCAAGAGCAGCGACTTGCCGTTGCCGCCCAGGCCATACAGGTAAAGCACCTGCCGGGGCGGCGGATCATCGTTGATCAGCGAGACAAAGCGGGCGATGATGTCGTACCGGTCGAAAAACAGCTCCAGCGAACGGTCATGCGCAACAGCGGACTGCGCCCCGCCGGTCTCCTCAAAGATCGACACCCGCGCCCCACATGCCGCCCATCGCGCGCCCAAACGGCTCACGTTCTGTTCTCTACGATCACATATCAAAACGCCCGATGCGCGCGAGGCCCCGATTCGTCCTGGTTCCGTCCAGCTTATTGATCATGATTACTCGAGATCGTCTGTCGCGGTCGGCGGCAACTGCCCGGACTTGATGACACTGAGGCACGAGTGTGGGCCGAAGCACCCGCCTGGCCACCGTCTGTAAGTGAATCCCTCGGTAGCAGAAGAGCGCGGCCACCAGCGCTTGCACTTCGTTGATCGCCGCCTGGAAGCAGCGGGGGAGAGCCGTCACCCGCTGGCTTGCGGCGCATGCGAAATAGGAGCTATACCCAGGTCATTGACGCCGCCGTCACTAACAGGGCTGCGTGCTCCCGGACCGGGCGCACCCGGTATCTGTCACCCGATCCAGCCCCGGCGCTGGGCCGCTGCGCCAGCCGCGAATCGGCTGGAAACCCCGAGCCGATGCATGATGGCCGAGATGTGGCGGCGGACCGTGGTGGTGCTGATCCCAGCGCGGCGGGCGATCGCGTCGTCCTGCAACCCCTGGGCCATCAGCTCCAGTACGGCTTGCTGGGTCGGGGTCAGCCGGTCGCCGGGCTCTGTCGGCCTTTCCGCCCTGAGTGGGGTGGCGCGTTCCCACAGCAACTCGAAGTACTCCCGCAGCGCACCGATGATCACAGGTGCCCGGACCACCAAGGCTCCTGCCGTGCCCGTCGGTGTCAGGGGAAGCATCGCCGTGGTGTGATCGGCAAGCTTCATCTTCATCGGAACCGTGGGCAGCAGACGCGCCTGCTCTCCGGCGTCGGCGCAGGCCTGAATGATGCGCCGCGCCTCCGGGTCATCCATCGCCGAGGCGCCGTAGATGGACCGGCACCTCACCTGGCCGCCGAACGCTGGCAGCGGCGGGTCGGCGAAGTCCTCGGTCAGCGGCATCTCGGTGTGCAGGTTCTCCAAGGTCATCCAGTCCTTGCGGGCGGTGTTCATCAATGCGACCGACAACTCACCGATCTCGGCCCGGTCGGAAACCACAGACACCAGGTGTGCGGGAAACCGGCCGTTCATGCCCATGCCGTATCTCGCCTGGGCATCGGCCAGGCGACGGTGGCCAGCCAGCACCAGTTCCTGGTCGCGGGTGAGCCGGACTTGACGGCCCACCAAGACACCCTGCAATGCCAGGTCGGGAGATGCGGGCCGCAACCACGCCGGATCGGCTGGGCTGTGCGGCTGGATGTGCGCCATCCCCCATTCGGTGAGCGTGGCCACCAGTCCCGCGTCGCCGACCAGTGCCTCAGCCTGCTCCTTTGCGCAGCCGTTGCTGGCCAGCAGCCGATCATATGCGTCGATGACCTCGCCAGGCACTAGCCCCTCGAACAATCCCCGTATGCCGCCCTGAACGGCGGTGTCCGCTACCACCAGCCGTCACCCCAACCCGGAGGACGGCCAGCCCATGGGTGGCAAGGGCCAAGGACTGCGCGATGACCGGACCCGCGTAAGGGATCATGTCCGAGCCCTGCAGTGAGCCAGTGCTCACATGACCTGGCCCGTACGGGAAGGTCGTACTGGAATTGTCCTGGGAAGCCGCGGTTGGCCAGGTTGAGCAGCGCAGGTCCCTATCCCTTCTCGATCGCGGCACTCCGGGCGGGCCCGGGTGCCTGTTTCCATCTGTCCCTAAGGTGAGCTTCACGGTTCCGAAGCATCACCTGATTCCATACAAGCGACCATCAGTGCTACCCGGGCAGGACGAATCCGAGACTCCGACAATTTGCTGACAACTGCGCTGCTTCCCTACCGCAGCCCGGGAAGCCCCCGTGCTCCCGGTGCATCTCCCCCGGAGCACGTGCTCATTGCTCCGTCCGGTCGACAAGTTGCTCCTCTAGCTCCTCTGGGCTCTCTGCATTGATCACCGTCTTGTGATCGCTATGAAGCCGGGCGCACCAGAGCAGGCCGCCTATAGCCCGGGGCACGTACCAGATTTGCCAGTCTGGCCAGCGCTCTCTGAGTGCGGCCACCGCCTGGTCGGCGGTACTAGCCGCCATCGGCCACCTCCTGACCTCCTTGCAGATCGTGGTCAGGGCATGGCCCGGATGTTCGCGCAGTTGGCTGGATGGCAGGGATGCAGCCTCGGACCGGCCCATGCTTCACAGCGATGTCGCTGTCGAGCTCAGCCCAGACGCCTTTGCCCGTGGCGGTCTCGCGGACTCCCCACTTGTCCGCCAGGGCTTCGATGAGGACAAAGCCGAATCCTGACTCGTCCAGTGCTGCGGGGGCTCGTGGCAGCGGCGGATGCGGGTCGGCGTCGGCAACCTCTATTCGCAGCCAGCGACCACCGGCTTCGAGTGCCAACTCCACCACCAAGCCGGTGGCGGCATGGCGCACAGCGTTGCTGACCAGCTCGGAGACAAGCAATGTGGCAGTCTCTTCCAGATGGCTCAGTCCCCAGGAGCCCAGTGTGTCGTGAGTGGCCTGGCGAGCCAGCCTGGCTGCCAGCTCGTGCACGGGCAGTGTCATGGAGAAGGCCCGGCATTCCCCGCCTTCCACGCCGGGTCCTGCCAGAGCCGCGTCTGATCCGCGCAGGTCACCCGCCATTACCCGACTGCCCTCGATCCCGCTTGCATGTAAACATGACGTGAGCCCATGCAAGCTGACAGTGATCAGGGCGCGGCGGCGCCGGCGGGAATTTGCGACAATGTGCTGACATCCCTGCTGAATGGAGAACGGCGGTGAGGGAGCCGGAGGCGATCGGGGAGGCCCGCAGCGCGATGGGCGTGGAGCTTGCCGCCTACCGTCGCGCGGTCGGCTACACCCAGGCGCAGTTCGCCCGGCTCACTGGATACAGCCGTAGCACGATCGCGAATGTCGAGACCGGCCGCCAGCATGTCGCACGAGACTTCTGGGAACGGGCCGACCGGGTTCTGCGCACTGGCGGTGTCCTGGCCACTGGCTATGACGAAACCGAAACGGCGGTCCGGCGTCAGCTGCGTGCCGCCGCACGCGGCGTCAGCACCTCCCGGCAGGCGCTGAGCTGGCAACTGCGGTCAGGTGCCGCATTAGATGTGAGCGCTGCAGGCACAGCGGACGGTGACGTTGCGCCAGCGCGTTCTGCGCCTATGTCTTTCTGGCCCGCCGACGAGGAAACACCTTGGCCTCCGCCCCCGGGTACTGCCCTGACGGCTCTTTCCACATCGCCGGATGCACTGCCTGCCTGGGATCGCCTGGTCCTTGGACCTCGGGTATCCCCGCGGCCGGTCAGTCTGGGAGACATTGCCCGGCTCGCCAGCATGCGCCAGCACCTGAAGGCCATCGACAACGCCCATGGCGGCGGCGCGGCGCTCCCCATGGCGGACGGGTATTTGCGATGCGAAGTGCTTCCGCTGCTGAACGGGAGCCTCGGCGACCCCACGAGCCGCAAGCTGATCACCGTTGTGGCGCAATTCCAGCATGACGTGGGCTGGATGGCCTACGACGGGGGCCGACAGCCGCTCGCTACCCAGTACTTCCGCAGCGCGCTTCGTTTTGCGCATGCGGCTGGGAATCGTCTTTTAGGGGGGCGAATCCTGGCGGCTATGAGCCATCAGGCCATCTACCTCGGGCATCTACGGCAGGCGATCGACTTCGCGCAGGCTGCGCGCAATATCACCCGGCAGGTGGCGACGCCACGCGCTGTCGCCATGCTGGCAGCCATGGAGGCGTGCGCGTACGCGGCAGCTGGTGATGCCAGGCAGAGCTGGCATGCACTCGGCGATGCGGCGGAAGCGCTGCCCCTGGTCGTTGACCGGTCGGAGCCTGAATGGCTGGACTTCGACGAAGGCGGCTACTTGGGTCACGCTGCCCGGGCCTACCGAGACCTCGGCCACATGCGCGAGGCGGAGGAGTACGCGGCGAAATCCGTTGGGCTGTGTCTGCGCGACCACAGCCGCACGCGCGCCCAGCGCACCACCATCCAGGCAACCGCCCACCTGAACATGGGGGAAGTGGACGCGGCCGCGGCGGCCGCCGAACGCGTCGTCCGGGAGGCATGGAACCTGCACTCTGGCCACGTGTTCGGGGAGGTCGCGCAGTTGGTTTCGGCGATTGCCCCATTCGGAACACCGGTAGCCCAGGACTTCCTGGACCAGGCCCACGACCTGCTCGCCGCGCGGGCATCCGGGGGGGACGGGACGGCTACGGATTAACCGGTCACGACAACCTGGAAGGCCTCGGCCAGCCTGCCATCGGGCAGCCCGGCGGCGGCAGTGTTGGGGGCGATGCGCTGCCGCAGCCGATCGGCGAGGGTGTCCGGGTCTTTGATCTGGCTCGCGTGCGCCCGCACTGCAGTGACCTTGCGGTCGAAGGTGGCGGTGATGTCGACGTAGTGGTTGATCTCCCGCTGCGGGCTGTTGATGAGCCAGGCTTCCTGCACGGTCCACGGTTCCAGGCCGTCGTCGTGCTTGAGGTGGATCAGCGCGAACGGGTTGCTGGCGTCTGGGTAGATCGCTTTCAGCACGGCGGCGCCGGTCGCCAGGTGATCAGGGTGGCAGCTACGGAAGCGTTGCCAGTTCCATTCCGGGCTCCAGGTGACCACCCGTTGTGGGCGGGCCTGCCGGATGACGCGGACCAGGTTTTCATGAAGTTGGCGGGGGTCATCCAGCAGGCTGCCCTCGGCTGATTCCAGGAAGTGGGCCTCACGAACCCCCAGCATCGCCGCTGCTTGCTGTTGTTCTGTCCGGCGGATGTGTGGAATCTCGCTGCGTGGGATATCGGGGTCGAACCCACCTCCGCCGCCGTCAGTCAGCACGCAGTAGGTCACTTCAATGCCGGTGTCTGTCCATCCGGCGATCGTGCCGCCTGCCCAGAACTCCGCGTCGTCAGGGTGCGCCACGATCACAAGAATTCGCTCAACATTGCGGTCCGCGATCACGGAACTGTCCACCTCCGGGGTCCGGGCACCCATCTGCGGGACTGTGCCCCTGCGCTCAGCTCTGGCCGGCCACGCGGTCAAGGCTGTCAACCCAGAAGACCTGCGACAAGGCCGTGAACTGAAAGAGCCGTCATGCGTGCTGCGCGGCTGGCTTGGCCGCCCGGATGATGGCGGAGTGCAGGCCAGGGCCTGCCTCGTGTGTGCTGGTGATGCCGATGCCGGTGAACCCGGCGGCGAGCAGCAGGTCCCGGTATTGCTGCTGGGTGAGCATGCCGCCGCAGCCGACCCAGTACTCGTCCTCGGCGAGCTGGCCGGGGTCGGTGCCGTCGTCGGCGGTGACGTCGCTGATGCCCAGCCGCCCGCCGGGCCGCAGGACCCGGAAGGCTTCGGCCAGCACGCGCGGCTTGTCGGCGGACAAGCTGATGACGCAGTTGGAGATGACCACGTCCACCTGCCCGTCGGGGAGCGGGATGTCCTCGATGTGGCCGTGCAGGAAGCGGGCGTTGGTGGCGCCAGCCTGGGCTGCGTTGGCACGGGCGAGGGTGAGCATGTCCGGGCTGGCGTCAAGGCCGTAGGCTAGGCCGCCCGGGCCGACGCGGCGGGCTGACAGCAGGACGTCGAGCCCGCCGCCCGAACCAAGGTCCAGAACGGTCTCGCCAGGGTGGAGGTCGGCGACTGCCAGTGGGTTGCCGCAGCCGAGGCTGGCGCGCAGCGCCGGCTCTGGGACGTCTGCATCGCTGGGATAGGCGGCCGCGCCAAAGCGCCCGTCGGCGAACGCCGCCGGGTCACAGTCGGCGATGGTTTCGCCGGCCAGGGCCGTGCGGGCCAGGCCGGAATAACGACCGATGATCGCATCGCGGCTGCTGGGGGCGCCAGGTGTGGGTGCTTCGGTCACTGACGGGCTCCTGATGACGGTGACGCTGGGGTGGGTGCTGGCTGGGCAGGGACGGGCCGGCCCATGACGATGTCGGCGGCGGTGGGGAAGCAGTCCACGCACGCGTCGTTGATCCGGTAGTAGGTGGCGGCGGCCCGGTGCTCGAAGAGAAGGAACCGCACCTCCGCCAGCACCTTGAGATGGGAGGACACGGTGGACTGGCCGACGTCCACGGCGGCGACGATCTCGCCGACGTTCATCGGCCGGGCCCGGCGGGCGAGCAGCGAAACGATCTGGATCCTGGTCGGGTCGGCGAGCGCTTTGAACCAGCTGGCGAACTCGGTCGCGGTCGGCCGGTCCAGAGGCGGATCCTCTTCTTTCATCGCTCATCGACGATAACCGATGAAAGGTGGAGGCGGAAGAAGGGGCCGGATGGGGATGGGCGGCTTAAGTCCGGTCCGGTCAGGAGGACGGGTCGCCGATCAGCGCGCCGAGGCTGGCCAACGCCTCGGTACGGGCCCGGTAGTAGACCCACACGCCGCGCTTCTCCCGGTCCAGCAGCCCCGCCTCGTGCAGCACCTTCAGGTGGTGGCTGATCGTGGGCTGGGACAGGTCGAAGGCGTCATTGAGGTCGCAGACGCACGCCTCGCCGCCCGGGTGCGAGGCCACCAGGGACATCAGCCGCAGCCGGACCGGCTCGGCCAGTGCCTTCAGCAGCGGCGCGACCTGGGTCGCCTGCTCGGCCGACAGCGGCTCACGCGACAGTGGCGGGCAGCAGGCGGCGGTGTCGGCCGGGCTCAGCACCAGCATGGACTTCGACATACATCTATATTGACAGAACCATATGTCTTATGGCAAGCTCGGCGGCAGAGACAGACATAGACAGATATCAATGTTCCATCTTGGGAGGTTCCTATGTCCAGCCGTCTGCAGCTCGCCCTCAACGTCGACGACATCGGCCAGGCCGTCGCCTTCTACACCAAGCTGTTCGGCACCGAGCCGGCCAAGCTCCGGCCCGGCTACGCCAACTTCGCGATCGCCGAGCCGCCGCTCAAGCTCGTCCTGCTGGAAAACCCCGGCCAGGGTGGCAGCCTCAACCACCTCGGCATCGAGGTCCCCGACACCGACGCGGTCGAGGCCGAGCAGGCCCGTCTCGCCCAGGCCGGGCTCGCCCCGGCCGCGGCGGGTGAGACCACCTGCTGCTACGCCAAGCAGGAAAAGTTCTGGGTCGAGGGCGCGTCTGACGGCGAGTCCTGGGAGATCTACACCGTCCTGGCCGACAGCCAGACCTTCTACGCCGAAGGCCACGGGGAGCAGTGCTGCGGCGACACCAGCGTCCACACCGAGGATGCTGCCGGTTCAGCAGCCAAATGCTGCTAAACAGACCGGCCGGGATGCCGCACCCCGGAATCGGGGCCCGAAGGAGCGACGCCATGACATCGGCAACTGACGTGGTAGTCATCGGCGCGGGCCAGTCGGGCCTGGCCGCCGCGCGCGCCCTGCAGGCACAGGGCATCAGCCCGGTGGTGCTGGAGGCGGGGCCGGAACCGGCCGGGTCGTGGCCGCACTATTACGACAGCCTGACCCTGTTCTCCCCGGCCCGCTACAGCGCCATGCCCGGGCTAGAGTTCCCCGGCGACCCTGACCACTACCCGCACCGCGACGAGGTCATGGCCTACCTGCGCCGCTACGCCGCCGGCCTGCGCGCCGACATCCGCACCCACACGCCGGTGACCGCGGTCAAGGCCCACGAACTGGCCGGGTTCCTGGTGCGCACCGTCACCGGGCAGACGATTCACGCCCCGGGCGTCGTGGCCGCGACCGGCTCGTTCGGCAGCCCTTACGTGCCGACCCTGCCGGGGCAGGACCGGTTCACCGGGCGGCTGCTGCACGTGGCCGGCTACCGCCGCCCGCACCAGCACGCCGGCGAACGCATCGTGGTGGTCGGCGGAGGCAACTCCGCGGTCCAGGTGGGCTACGAGCTGGCGCAGGTGGCGACGGTGACCCTGGCCACCCGCCACCGGGTCAACTTCCGCCCGCAGTGCCGCGGCGGCCAGGACCTGCACTACTGGCTGGCGACCAGTGGGTTCGATCTGCTCCCGCCGCAATGGCTGGACCACTATCTCGGGGACCGCTGGGTGGTCGATACCGGCAAATACCGCCACGCGCTGGAGAGCGGGCAGCTGGACCGCCGCCCCATGTTCACCGCGTTCGGCGCCGACGGTGTCGTGTGGCCGGATGGAACGCGCGAGCAGGTGGACACCGTCGTGTTCGCCACCGGCTATCGGCCCCACCTGGGCTACCTGCGCCCGCTGGGTGCCCTCGACGCCCAGGGGATGCCGCGGCACTCCGGCGGCATCTCGGCCACGCACCCCGGCCTGGTCTACCTGGGGCTGGAGTTCCAGCGGTCGTTCGCCTCCAACACCTTGCGCGGCGTGCACCGCGACGCCGAGCACGTCATCCCTCCGCTGGCCGCCTACGTGCGCAACGCCCCGGCCGCCGTCGGCCTGTAGCAGCAGGTGGATGCTACCGCAGCCAGGAGTCAGGACCGTGCTGACAGGAGCGGCGCGAGGCGCTCGACGCGGTGGCTGATCTCGACCAGCGCCGCGTCGAAGCTGGCGTCATCGCCGGCCGGGACCGGGTCGGGAATCGACCAGTGCACTGCCTGGCGGCCCAGTTCTTCATGCGCCAGGTCACAAACGGTGATGACAAGATCGCCATCTTGCCGGACATCGCTGACATGGCGGGGCCGCAGACGGCGCATGGGCAGGCGGTGGCGGTAGGCGGCGGCGATGGCGCCCGGCTCGATCCGGGCGGCGGGGTGGGTGCCGGCCGAGGCGGCGGGGAGGCTGCTGGTGTGGCGCCACAGCGCGGCGGCCAGGTGCGAGCGGGCCGAGTTGGCGGTGCACACGAACAGCACCCGCCGGGCGGTGCGCGCCGCCGGGTGAGTCAGCGACTCCAGCGCGCCCGGGATGAGCTGCAAGTAGGTGCGGCGGCGGTCGCCGTCGGAGCGGCGGCGGGTGAGGAGCCCGGCCTGCTCCAGCACGCGCAGGTGGTGGGCGAGCAGGTTCGACGGCATCGCGAGCATCGCGGCCAGTTCCGACGGGGAGGTGTCCCCGGCATTGAGGGTGTCGATGATCTGCAGCCGGGCCGGGTCAGCCAATGCCGCGTGCACGGCCGCTCTTTCCGCTACGTCGGATGTTAGCTCAGATTTCATTGACTCAATCTTGACTGAGTTACTATGGCCCGTCAAGATGGGTGCCGTGAGCACTACACTGGTCGCGTTGTGGCGGCGGCTGCTGGCCGAGCTGCTGGGCAGCGCGTTCCTGGCCGCGGTGGTGATCGGCTCGGGCATCGCCGCCCAGCGCCTGTCGCCTGGTGAGACGGGCCTGGAGCTGCTGGAGAACGCGGCGGCAACCGCGGCCGGGCTGTTCGCGATCATCTTGATGTTCGGGCCGGTGTCGGGCGGCCACTTCAACCCGGTCGTGTCGTTCGTGGATGCCGCGTTCGGCGGACTGAGCTGGCGCGACGCCGCCGCCTACCTGCCAGTGCAGGTGGCCGGATGTATCGGCGGCGCGGTGATTGCGAACCTGATGTTCGCCCTGCCCGCGGTCAGCATCTCCACCAAGGACCGCGCCACCCCGGCCCACTTCCTGTCCGAGATCATCGCCACCCTCGGGCTGATGCTAGTGATCTTCGCGCTGGCCCGGTCAGGTCGGCCCCAGGCTGCGCCGGCGGCGGTGGGGGCCTACATCGGCGCGGCGTATTTCTTCACCTCCTCCACCAGCTTCGCCAACCCCGCGATCACCATCGGCCGGATGTTCTCCGATACCTTCGCCGGCATCGCCCCCTCATCGGCACCAGCGTTCATCGCCGCCCAAATCGTGGGCGGCGCCCTGGCCGTGGTGGTCATCCGCGCGCTGTATCCCCGGATCACCCCCGCCCAGGCCGCCGACATCATCGTCCCCCACCAGCAAGACCAGGCCGGGCTCGCGGCCACCCGCGCCGCCCACGATGGCGCCGCCCCGGCGGCCCGGCCTGGCGACCGCCAGCCCACTGACTAGCCCACCCAGACAGGAACTGCCATGCACCTGGTCATGATCGGCGGCAGCGACGCGGGGATCAGCGCCGCGCTGCGGGCCCGCGAGCTCGACCCGGGGGCGGATGTCACCGTGGTGGTCGCCGACGCTTACCCGAACTTCTCGATCTGCGGCATCCCCTACTACGTCTCCGGCGAGGTCACCCACTGGCGCAACTTGGCCCACCGCACCATCGCCGACCTGGAGGCGGCTGGGATGTGGCTGCGGCTGGACACCACCGCCCGCCAGATCGACGTGCCCGGCCGCAAGCTCCTGATCACCGACGCCGACGGCAAGGAAGATTTGCTCGGCTACGACAAGCTGATCGTCGGCACCGGCGCCGTCCCGGTGCGGCCCCCGATCGGCGGGCTGGATGGTCCCGATGCGCTCGGCCCGGGCGATGGGGTGCACCTGCTGCACTCGATGGGCGACACCTTCGCCGTCATGCGCACCCTCGAAAGCGCCGCCCCAGCCAGCGCGGTGATCGTCGGCGGCGGCTACATCGGCCTGGAGATGGCCGACGCCCTGACCGTCCGTGGACTGCAGGTCACCCAGATGGAACAGCTGCCCGAGGTGCTGCCCACCGTGGACCCGCAGCTGGGCGCCCTCGTCCACGCCGAACTCGCCGCCCACGGCGTCGAGGTTCTGGCTCGCACCACCGTTCAGGCCATCACCCGCAACACCACCAGCCAGCCGGGACGGCTGCACGTACAGGCCGCCGCGGCCGACGGCACGGCCGTCACCCGCGCCGCCGACATGGTCCTGGTGGTGGTCGGTGTCCGGCCCGACACGGTCCTGGCGGCCGAGGCAGGCGCCACACTCGGCGTCAAGGGCGCACTAGCGGTCGACAGAGGGATGCGGACGAACCTGCCCGATGTGTTCGCTGCCGGGGACTGCGTCGTGACTCATCACCGGCTGCTCGGCCAGACCTACCTGCCGCTGGGCACCACTGCGCACAAGCAGGGCCGGGTCGCCGGAGAGAACGCGCTCGGCGGGAACCGGCAGTTCGCGGGCAGCCTGGGCACCCAGGTCGTGAAGATCTTCGACCAGGCCGCCGCCCGGACCGGCCTGCGCGACCACGAAGCCCAGGCGGCCGGGTTCGACCCGGTCACTGTCGAGTCTGAGGCCGATGACCACAAGGCCTACTACCCCGGCAGCCACCGCATCGCCATGCGCATCACCGGCGACCGCACTACCGAGCGGCTGCTCGGGATGCAGCTGTTCGGCCACCGGCACGCCGAGATCGCCAAGCGCATCGACATCGCCGCCGCCGCGATCTTCCACCACATGACCGTCGACGCGGTCAGCGACCTCGACCTGTCCTACACACCCCCGCTCGGCAGCCCCTGGGAAGCGGTCCAGATGGGCACCCAGGCCTGGGTCCGCCAAACCCAGCACTAATCCCCTCAGACTTCACGCAGAGGAACGACGATGTCAGGGCAGAACGCACCACCGACCCCACAGCCCCACCACCTGCCGCGTCCTACCATCCGGGCTGCCGCCGCGGTCATCCTCCTCGCCCTCAGCGCATGCTCCTCGACCGCGACCACGACGGTCAGCGCGGTGTCGGCGCCGAGCACGGCCAGCTTCGGAGCGAGCGGCCACCGGGCCACCCTCACCGGGGCAGGCTCGACCTTTGACGCGCCGTTCTTCGACCTGGCCTTCGCCAAATACCACCAGCAGCACCCCGCGGTGAGCATCAGCTACGCTGCGGTAGGCAGCGGCGCGGGCATCGCCGCCTTCTCCGCCAAGAAAGCCGACTTCGGCGCCTCCGACGTGCCCATGACCGCCAGCGAACAAGCCGCCGCCACCGGCGGATCCTCCGTCCAGGTACCCGTCGCGCTGGGCGCCGAGGTCGTCGTCTACAACCTGACCCTGCCCGGCGGGCAACGGCTGCATCTGACCGGCCCGGTGATCGCCCGCATCTTCCTCGGCCAGATCACCAACTGGACCGACCCGGCCATCACCGCCCTCAACCCGGGCGTCAGTATCCCCAGCGGGCCGATCACGGTCGTCCACCGCTCCGACAGCAGCGGAACCACCTACATCTTCAGCAACTACCTGTCCAGCGTCTCACCCACCTGGGCGGCCAAGGTCGGCACCGGCAAGACCCTCACCTGGCCGGCCGGGGAAGGGGCCGAAGGCAACGCCGGGGTCGGCTCCACCGTCTACAGCACCCCGTTCTCCATCGGCTATGTCGAACGGACGTACTCACACGGCTCGCTGCTGCCTTACGCCGAAATCCGCAACCGGGCCGGTAACTACGCCATCCCCTCCACCGACTCGATCACCGCAGCCGCCGCCCAGAAGCCCCACATCACCCCGGCCGATTTCTCGATCGTCAACCAGCCCGGAGCTAGCAGCTACCCCATCACCGGCTACAGCTGGGCACTCGTCTACACCCACCAGCCCAGCCAGGCCACCGGCCAGAAACTGGTCACCATGCTCGACTGGCTCACCCATGCCGGCCAGGCCTACGCCGCCGCCACCAGCTACGTCCCCCTCCCGCCCCAAATCCAGCAACTCGCCCACACCATGCTCCAGCAGGTCCTCGGTCCCAACGGGAAACAGTTGCTCAGCTAGCCCCAGCTCAATAGAGCTAGGGCGACAGCTCGCCGGGATCAGCTGATGCGGTGGATTTCGACGGAGACGTTGTGGCTTTGACCACGGCGCTGTTCTACGACGCCGCGATCAGCCCGATAACTTTGATTACGACCGCCAGGACAGCCAGGAGAAGGTAGACACGCAAGATCACGAGTGCGATGGTCCGCGTGGAAGACCGAACCGGTGGCGGCAAGGTCTCTATGGGCGGCATCGTCCAGATTGGTTTGCCCGGAAGGTCGCTGCTTGGCGAGCTGGCCCTACCTTGGCTGGACAACCGCAAGCCGAACAGCGCGCCGGGTATCCCCGCAGATATCACCAGAATGGCCGTGGCGAGCCAGCTGTTCTCAACATGGGGGAACAGCGTGGAGATGGTGAGCAGGCCGGAGAGGACGAGCAGAACGGCCACGACCGTGGCCGCGATGACGTTGAGCCACCGGGCATTGACCCATGGCCCGAGTACCGCACGGTCGTTGCACAGCAGGAGCAGGAACACCAGGGCGCTAGGGAGCAACACGCCAGCGAGCGCCTGGACGCCGGTGGTGACGATGCCCAGCGGCGCCTGGGGGATCAGCACGATAGCTGCTGCCAGCACCACAAGCGCGGCATAGCTGCCGTGGAATTTGGGGGCATCGCGCCAGGTGCGATGCAGCGAATGCTTCGTGCCGGTCACGTCACCGATGGCATAGGACGCCGAGAGCGTCACCGCAGCGGCGCCGAGGATCGAGCCGTTGAGCAGCGCCACGGCGAACAGGGCGCCCGCCCACTCACCGGCCCGGCTTCGAAGCTCATCGGCCACGGTGCTGGCGTCGACGAAGGCGCCGTGGAGCGGGGCGGCCGCGAAGGCCAGCGCACATGCGACCAGGATCGCCACCGCCCCCAGGACGAACAAGAGCGTGCCGGCGACGGTGTCGGCCCGCTCGTAGCGCAGCCACCGGGCTGTGATCCGCTTGTCGACGACATTGGACTGCTGGAAGAACAGCTGCCAGGGCGCCACCGTCGTGCCGATGAGGGCGATGACCATGAACACAGTGCTCTCCGGTGCCAAGTGGCGCAGCCCGGCCACGGCAGGCGCCAACGGAGCGGGGTGGTGGACCAGCACCAGCAGCGGTACGGCGACAAAGCTGGTGGCCACGAGCAGATACATGGCCCGTTCCCACCGGCGGAAGCGGCCAGCTATGGGCAGCGCGATCAGCACCAGGGCGGCGAGGGGAACGGAGATATAGCGGGTCACCCCGAAATATCCCAGGCTTAGGGCGATCCCGATGAATTCGGTGACGATGACCAGGAAGTTGACGATCAGCAGGTCACCAAGAGCGAACGCTCCCCACCGGCGGCCGAACCGCTCGTAGATGAGTCGCGCGTGCCCGGCGCCGGTGACCGCCCCCAAGCGGCCCACCATCTCCTGGTTGACCAGCAGGACGCCGGCCATGACGACCAGCAGCCACAAGAACCGGAGCCCATAGTCCTGCCCCGCCTGAGCGTAGGTCGAGATCCCGCCGGCGTCGTTGTCGGCAGCCAGCACGATCACGCCCGGTCCCATGATCGCCAGCAGCGCAGCGATCCGGCGACGGTACAGCGGCCGAGGACCGGTGTCGGCGGACGGGACCCGGCCGAGGGCGCCGACGATGTCACCCCGGTGTGCCCGGTCGAGCAGCGAGCGCCGGTCCGCCGAAGGAGCGAACAACGCCCTTGTGACGTCCTGCCCACGCTCCAGGGTGCTTCGCCGGTCGTTCATCAGGCTCACGACAACCCGGCCGCCTGGTCCCCTGGCTCATAGTCGGCGCTGTCACGAGCCGCAGCCGGGGACTGGCCGCGTCCTTCCACGTGGCGTAGCCCAGCCCGGAGGAGGGTGACGACGTGCTCGTCATACAGCGCGTAGACGCGCTGGCGCCCGACCCGTTCCGCTCGCACCAGGGTGTGCTCCCGCAAGACCCGTAGCTGGTGGGAGACCAGCGATTGCTCCATGCCGAGGATCTCGGTGAGATCACCTACCGAACGTGGTCCCTCCAGCAGGCACCCGAGGATGAGTACCCGGCTGGGTGTCGACAGCGCGAACATCACGTCCGCGAGCCGCTCCGCCATGGCCTCACTCAGATGCGGCTCACCAGCTGGGCGTCCCGGCCTGGATCGCCTCATGGCATCGTCGTCCCCCTCGTCGTTGACCAGCGATCCCATGATTGTTCCCATCCCAGGTCCTTGATGACTCCTCCGATATCAGTGATCCAGGAAAAACTCGCCGCAAGCGCCCGGCTAGAGCCGACCTATGCCCAGTCGGCAAGGCCAACGGCCTGCCCTGCTGCCCGCTTCGTTGGCTGGTCTCGCTGACGTGTGGCGCTCCCGGCTTGACTCTATATGAAGGGTCATTCATGCTTTAGCACATGAAGGACCGTTCATGCTTTAGGGGTCAGCGCCGCGGCGCGGCCGCCGGTGAGGGGGTGGCGGCCGTGAGCTCAGAACCTCCCAGTACCGTCCACCGCCCGTGCCGCTCACGCGCCTGAACGGTACCGAGCGCTGCCGCGACGGCGGCCATCGCCGCAGTGGCGGCTGCATCCACGCAAGAACTCCGCAGAGCGAATGGACGCCTTTCATGGCCGGACCGGGTGCTGGGCCGGAGGTGGTAGTCGTCTTGGCCACCTTTGCCGCTGTGGCCGGGTTCGTCCTGCTCGGCTCTTGGATCAGTTACCGGCGCGGCTGCAAACGTGAGGCGCCGCCGCGCCGGTGTCACAAGGGAGATGTTCACTTATGACGACCACGCCGCCTGCCCCGGCCCCGCAAGCGGGCGAGGTGCGCACGCTTCATCTGTCGGAGTTGCTCAGGCGCCCGGTCGCCGCCCGGGACGGCGAGTCGCTGGGGCGGCTGTCCGATGTCGTCGTCCGGTTGCGCGGGTCGGAGCTGCCGCTGGTGATCGGCGGGGTGGCCAGCGTCGGGGGCCGGGAAGTATTCGTGCCCTTGGAGCAGGTCGGTTCCTTCGACGGTGAGGTTCTCAAGCTCACCAGTGCGCGGCTTGACCTGCGTCGCTTCGAGCGCCGGCCCGGTGAAGTCTTGCTGCGCGCGGATGTGCTCGGTCACCGGCTGATCGATGTTGAAGCTGGGCGCCTGGTCAAGGCCGCCGACGTCGAGCTGGAGCAGCGGGGCACCGAATGGGTGCTCACCGGGCTCGATACCCACCGCCAGCGCCGTCGCTTGTTCGGGCTGCTCGGCGCCCATGAGAGCGGACAGCACTCGTTCTGGGAATGGTCGCGGTTCGAGCCGCTGATCGGCCACACGCCGAGCGCGGTGGTGCGCGGCCCGTTCGCCCGCATCCGAAGACTCAAACCGGCCCAGATCGCCGACCTGCTGGAGGAGGCGTCCAAGGAGGAGGAGACCGAGATCCTCGGCCAGGTGCACGCCGACCCTGAACTGGAAGCCGACGTCTTCGAGGAACTGGATGAGGAGCTGGCGACCCGGCTGCTGGGCGCCCGCACCGACGCCGAAATCGCCGAGGTTCTGGCCCGGATGCGGGCCGACGACGCTGCGGACGCGGTCGCCGAGCTTCCCCAGCACCGCCGACAGCCGGTACTGGACCTGCTGCCAGCCGGGCAGCGCACCAAGGTACTGACCCTGATGGGCTTCAACCCGACCAGCGCCGGCGGCCTGATGGGCGTCGACTACCTGGCACTGCCGACTGCCACAACGGTCGGCGAGGCCCTGGCCGCGGTCGGCCGGTCAGAAACGCTCCAGCCCGAAGCGCTCACCACCGTCCACGCCCTCGACGACGACGGGCGCCTGGACGGCGTGGCCAAGCTCGTCACCCTTGTCCAGTCCAGCCCGGAGGCGCTGCTTTCTGATGTGTGTGATCGGGACCCGGTCCGGGTGGGCGCCGGCACCGACGTGGTGGACGTCGCGGTCTTGATGAGTGACTACAACCTGATCACGATCCCGGTCGTGGACGAGCGCCGCCACATGATCGGCATCATCACCGTCGACGATGTACTCGAAACGACCCTGCCCGAAGACTGGCGCCGACGCGAAGCCGCACAGCCACCGGATGCCCACGCCGGGGACGGCCCGTGACTCGCCCGGGCAACGGAGAGCCGCCAGCGCAGCAGCGCCCGGAGCCGCAGAGGCCTCCCGGGCAGACACAGCACCCCGGGCAGCAAGAGCGCCCGGAACCCCAGCAGCACCCAGGGCCAGCACAGCACGGCCAGGCGGCGCAACGGCCACCGGCGCCACGCCGCGCAGACCCGCCCCCGCAGGAGCAGGCGGCTGTACTGACGCGGCCCAGCGCCGTGCTCGATGAGGCGCACCTGGGGGACATCGAGGGCGCGCTCGGCAAGATCCGGGTCAGCGAAACCGACCAGGGCGCCGGTTGGCGGCGGAAGCTGATCACGTTCCTGGCCATCGTCGGCCCGGGCCTGATCGTCATGGTCGGCGACAACGACGCGGGCGGGGTATCCACCTACGCCGAGGCGGGCCAGGACTACGGCTACACCATGCTGTGGGTCCTGCTGCTGCTCGTGCCTGTACTGATCGTCAACCAGGAGATGGTCGTCCGGCTGGGCACAGTCACCGGCGTCGGGCACGCCCGGCTGATAAACGAGCGGTTCGGCCGGTTCTGGGGCTGGTTCAGCGTGGGCGACCTGTTCCTTCTGAACTTCCTCACGATCGTCACCGAGTTCATCGGCGTCTCGCTCGCGCTCGACTACTTCGGAGTGAGCGCGTACATCTCGGTCCCCGTTGCTGCCGTCGTGCTGGTGGCCATCACCGCCAGCGGCAGCTTCGCCCGCTGGGAACGCGCCATGTTCTTCTTCATCGCCACCAGCCTGGTGCTCTATCCGCTGGCGCTGCTGTCCCACCCCGACTGGCCCGCGATCGGCTACCACACGTTCGTCCCGGGCGTCCAGGGCGGCTTCACCTCCGCGGCGGTGCTGCTGATCATCGCGATCGTCGGCACCACGGTCGCCCCCTGGCAGCTGTTCTTCCAGCAGTCCAACGTCATCGACAAGCGGATCACGCCCCGCTTCATGGGTTATGAGCGGGCCGACACCACGCTCGGCGCGTTCGTGGTGATCGTCGGCGCGGCCGCCATCATGATCGTCGCCGTGTTCGCCGTCGCCGGGACCCCGCTGGTGGGGCACTTCACCGACGCCCTCGGAGTGGCGAACGCGCTCAGCCGCCACGGCAACTGGTACGGCGCACTGTTCTCGATCGTGCTGCTCGACGCCAGCATCATCGGCGCCTCCGCGGTCACCCTCTCCACCAGCTACGCGTTCGGCGACGTGTTCGGCCTGAAGCACTCCCTGCACCGCAAATTCCGCGACGCCAAGCAGTTCTACCTGAGCTACGCGGCGCTGGTCGCCGTCGCGGCCGCCATCGTGCTTATCCCGCACGCACCGCTCGGGCTCATCACCACCGCCGTCCAGGCCCTGGCCGGCGTACTGCTCCCCAGCGCCAGCGCCTTCCTGGTCCTGCTCTGCAACGACCGCGAGGTGCTCGGCCCGTGGGTGAACAAACCCTGGCAGAACGCGCTGGCGGTCACGATCATCGCGACGCTGCTGGTGCTGTCCGGCGTCCTCGTCATCACCACCGTGTTCCCCCATCTGAGCGCATCCCTGGCCGCGGGATTGATGGTCGCCATCCTGGTAGTGGGCGTGAGCCTGGCAGCGGCGTGGCTGCGAATTCGGCGCGCCCGCGGTGGCGCCGCCGTCGCGGCCGCCCGTCCCGCCCTGGTCCCGCTGTCGGAACGCAGTACCTGGCGGATGCCTCCGCTGGCCCTGCTCAAACCCGTAACCTGGTCACCGGCGACCAAGCTCGGCATGATCGTGCTCCGCGGCTACCTGGTCATCTCCGTCCTGCTGCTGATCGTCAAGGCAATCCAGCTCGGAGGCGGATGAGGCACCCGTTCCATATGCAGCGGTGCCTACGGCGGACTGGCGCCGGGACTGGGCCGACGGGGGCGCGATCGTAGAACAGCACGGCGAGTTCTCCGCCAGTGTCCAAAGCGGTAGTCCACCCGGGTTACTCGCCCATACGGGGGCCCGCGTGGGGCATCGCCCGTGCGATGGCGGCACGCTGCCTCCCGACGGCGATCCAGCGCTCGATGAGCGTCTGGTCCGCTCCGGCGGCGATGCACAGCTCGGCGATCTGCCGGTACCGGGCGGCGTCCTGGCCTCCTTCGCCGAAGCCGAGCGCGGTGCCGGCGCATTCGGCTAGCAGATCGGCCCGCCCGGCCGCTGCCTGTTTCAGCTCGGCGACCGCCACGGCTTCCTCGTCGGCGGTGAGCCAGGCCCGAGCGTGGCGAGCGGCTGCCCCGGCGATCTGCGCGTACCGGAGGCGGTCTGGATCCAGGCCTGTCATCCACGCAGAATAGAACCTGCGTTCTATCAAAGGGAAGAGGGGTCGTCCGGGTCAGCAACTGGACGTGCTCCCGGTTACGAGCCGGTGCCCAGATCATCGCCGGGCTTACTCATGCTCGCTGGATCGAGCTTGTGGAGGTCGTAACCGCGGTAATGGAGCACCCTGGCCGCCCGCTCGGAGTCGGCCTCGCCGTCCCACCAGGTGACTTCTTCCCATGGGCCGAACCCCGGCGAGAGCTTCCCGCCCCCGGTAGGAAAGTAAAGCGTCTGACGGCGCAGCAGGACTCCATCGGCACGCAGCAGGAGTTCTCCGGTTACGAATCCGCCGCCGAGATCGTCGGGCATGTCGTACCCGTACGACCAGTAGGCGGCCAACGTTGATCCGGAAAGGGGATCGGGTGGTAACGCGGTGGGTTCGCTCATGATGTCGGGCCTCCACGGCGGCGATTCCTGGCATTCCCATGCGTACCCGAATCTCTATCCAGTGCGCCAGCGACACCGACTGCGAGCGGCGCGGGGTGAACGGTCGCCGGTCCGTGCCTAACACCTATGAAGCCGCAACTGCCCTGGTCAGCGACCTCTGCGAGAGGTCTGGCATGGTGGCTCACCAGCGTGGGTGACCCACTTGGCTGGCAGTTGAGACGACTGGTTCTGCTCAGCTGACGAATATTGACCACCGGCAGCCAGGCAGGTTCGGCTGGCTTCGGGTGAGGTCCCCAGGCGCAAGAGCTGCGTCATCTTCTCCTTAATCTGGCTAACGGTTCTGCGGCTCCGTCGCGCCGTTGACAAGAAGTCACCATTGGTAGTTTCTGCCATCTACCTGCTGATCCTGGATGCCGTTTGCATGGGCTGCGCACCGGGTGCGCACGAGGCCCGGTGAGTTGGACCGGACCCTGACGCAGGGAGCAGCCCAGTGTTCAAATGGCTCGCCGCGGGTGCCGCAGTGGCAGTTGCTCTGCCGATCACCCTGCTGCTGTTAGTCGCCGCGGCACCAACCGCCAGCCAGGCGGGCACGAGCCTGGCCGGTGGACCCAGCGTCGCTGCACTGTCGGGTATCCCGCCCATCTACCTGGCCCTGTACATGGGCGCCGCGCGGACGTGCCCCGGCCTGCCCTGGGGCGTACTGGCCGGCATCGGCGAGGTCGAAAGCGACCACGGCCAGTCCACCGCTCCCGGTGTCCACTCCGGCGCGAACTACGCAGGCGCCGAAGGCCCGATGCAGTTCGAGCCCGCCACCTTCACCCAATACGCCGTCGACGGTGACCATGACGGCCAGGTGAGCCCCTACGATCCCGCCGACGCGATCTACACCGCAGCAGCGATGCTGTGCGCCAACGGCGCCGCCTCCGGCACATCTGGCGGGATCAGGCAGGCGATCTTCGCCTACAACCACTCCCAGACCTACGTCAACGACGTCCTGGGATGGGCGGCCCGCTACACCATCCCGGTTCCCTCCGGTGCGGCAGCCACAGCACTCGCGTTCGCGCTGCGCCAGATCGGCAAGCCCTATCAGTGGGGCGCCACTGGGCCGGATGCCTACGACTGCTCGGGCCTGGTCTACGCCGCCTACGCCGCCGCAGGCATCCACATCGCACGCACCACCTTCGCCTGGCGCCAGGACGGCCCTCCGGTCCCCCTCCCCCTAATCCAGCCCGGGGACCTGCTGTTTTCTGCCGGTTCTGACGGCACACCTGCCAGCCCGGGTCACGTCGTGATGTACCTCGGCGGCGGCCAGATCGTCCAAGCCCCCCAGACCGGCGAGGACGTCCAGATCGATCCCCTCGACCTGGCCGGGGTCGTCGTGGCCACCCGTCCCGCAGACCTGCCTCACCACGCCTGAACCACCAGGAGGAGCCGATGCCCGTCACCATTAACCAGCTGCGCGCCAGCGCGACCGTCGACCTGATGACCGCCGCGGCTGCGCTGGGCCTGGGCCGCACCAAGGCTTACGAGCTCGCCCGCCGCGAGCAGTTCCCCTGCCGGGTCATCCGCATCGGTGACACCTACCGCATCCCCACCGCCGGACTCCTGGAGCTCCTCGGCGTCACCGCTGAAGAACCACGCGGCCAAACGCCTGCCGGCCACCGCCCCTGACACCAAGGCCTGCCAATCTGCCCAGCCATCCAACCCGGAGGACCATACGATGCCCTCGCACCGGCCGGCCACTGGCCACGACGCCGAGGCTCCCAACCCGGCCGCAGCGCCAGGCCACGGATGGCAGCGCGGCGAGCTGGTGATCTGGGGCGCCCACGGCGGCGCCGGGACCACCACCCTGGCAGTCTGGCTGCAGCCCGCCTGGGACATGGGCGCCATGCGCCCCGAGCCCGACCCGCCTTACCCGGCAGCCGTGGCCCACGGGCGGGCACTCGTGGTGACCTGCCGCAACACCGCCTGGTCGGCCAGGCAGGCGACCAAGGCGCTCACGACCGTCGCCCGGCAGGGCGGACAGGTGGCCGCACTCGTGGTCGTCAGCGACGGCTGGCCCGATCCTGTGACCGCAACCCGCCGGTTCGGCCTCCTGGAATCGCAGGTCCGGGCGGTGATCCGGGTCCCGTTCATCCCCGGGTTGCGGCTGGCCGACGACCCGGCCACGGTGCCACTTCCCCGCCGGGCCCTGCGCGCCCTCGCCCAGATCCAGGCGACCACGGGCCGGAACTCTTCACCTCTTGATCGATGAGGAGCCAGATGATGCTCATCCTTGCGATCGCCGTCCACGAGCTCGCCACCGCCTACCAGGCCGCCTCCGGGCATGGGACCGGACTGGCGGCAAAC
The DNA here is from genome assembly GCA_035517695.1 of Streptosporangiaceae bacterium. Classification (GTDB taxonomy): domain Bacteria; phylum Actinomycetota; class Actinomycetes; order Streptosporangiales; family Streptosporangiaceae; genus DATFVJ01. The sequence continues at coordinate 186 of DATIYI010000227.1, read as the reverse complement.
GTGCCGAACCCGGCTCCGCAGGCGCCGCCCGGCCTGGCCGGTCCAGTGAACACCTTGCTGGGCTGGTGGAAGTGGGGCGCCCTGGTCGCCGGGGTGTTCGGGCTGATCGGCTGCGGGGCGATGATGGCGATCGGCCGCCGCAACCGTTCCAACCTGGCCGCCGACGGTGCGACCGGGATCCCGTGG
>DATIYI010000226.1:0-33045 GCA_035517695.1 Streptosporangiaceae bacterium | reverse complement strand
CGCGGGCGTGGCCCTCGATACCACGCTGAGCTGCCTTGGCCTGCTCGCCGCGGGCGGATTCGTCGCGCGTGGCCCGCGCGGCTGGCGGCTCGCGGGAAAGAGCGGTGCTTGACTCGGCCGCCGCAGCGGCGCACGGTGGCGCGTGTGACCTTCCCGCCGCCCGGCGCAGGCCCGCGCGCCGTGCATCCGTGTGCCGCGCAAACGGGCGCAGCTGCCGCTGACCCGGCCAGCCAGGCTGGCCCACTGCCTGCTGCCTTCGAAGCGTTCCTGGCGGCATTCGAGACGTTCCTGGCGGCAGAGCGCGGGTTCTCCGGCCACACCGTCCGGGCCTACCTTGGTGACGCAAGGTCCCTGCTGGCGCATGCGTGGCAGGCGGGCGCGGCCGGGCCAGATGACGTCGGCATTGGACTCATCCGCGGCTGGCTTGCTGGCCAGCATGCCAGCGGCCAGGCGAGATCGACGCTGGCCCGACGCAGCGCAGCGGTGCGGACGTTTACCGCGTTCGGGCATCGGCGCGGTTGGCTCGCCGCCGATCCGGGGCTGTTGCTTGGCACCCTGAAGACCCGGCGCGGGATTCCGCATGTTGCGGCGGCAGGCGACATGGCGGCCGTCCTCGGGCAGGCAGCAGCGCACGCCGGGGAGTCGGCTACCACGCTCAGGGACGCGGCGGTCCTTGAGTTGTTGTACGCGACCGGGATACGGGTGGCCGAGCTGTGCGGCCTCGATCTGCGTGATGTGGATCCGCAGCGCAGCACCGTCCGGGTGCTTGGCAAGGGAAGGAAGCAGCGCACGGTTCCCGTCGGGGTGCCGGCCCTGCGCGCCGTCGACCGGTGGTGCAACGCGGGTCGGCCCGTGCTGGTCAACGGGCGCAGCGGGCCCGCCCTCTTCCTCGGCGCGCGCGGTGGCCGCCTGGATCCGCGGGTCGTCCGCCGCATCGTGCACGCGGCACTCGCCGCGGTTCCAGAAGCGCCCGATTCGGGGCCGCATGGGTTGCGCCACGCGGCGGCGACGCATCTCCTTGAGGGGGGCGCCGACCTGCGCAGCGTGCAGGAGATCCTGGGTCATGCATCACTGGCGACGACGCAGATCTACACCCACGTCTCGCCCGAGCGGTTGATCGGAAGCTACCGCCAGGCACACCCGCGGGCGTGAGGTTCACCCTGTGCGACGCTCGCTTGAGGCCGCTACTCGGCGCGGGCGCGCCAACCGGGCAAGCCCGCGAGATCACCTCCCTCATCAACGGGACGGGCATCATCAGGACGGCTGGCTCCAGTTTCGGGCGCTCGCCGCGCCGATTTCGGTGGTGGCCGTGAGCCGACGATCGAGGTAACGCCGGACAGAGCCGACGATCGAGGTAACGACGGACGGCTCGGCTAAATCCGGCGAATCCGGCTCATGATCCGCAACCGTGTTAAGTCTCCTGCTGATAGCGCAGGCAGGTTTACCCGAGACGGGATCTTGATGGCGCGAGTCTATGTGGCCGGCCCGACCCTGCGACGGGACCATCCGGGCTCAGCTTTCCGGCCAGCCGGCACGTCCGCGCCGTCCCGCAGCGGCCTGTGCACAGCGTTTCCGCTGCGTCCGCAGTGTCCTGTGCGTGCGCAGTGCCCGGTGCGTGCACAGTGTTTCAGGTGCGCGCAGCGTTTCCGGTGCCCGCGCAGTCTCCGGTGGGTACGCAGTGTTCCAGCGCGCACACTGTTGCGGCATCACAGTGTTCCAGCGCGCACAGTGTTGCAGCGCCAATTGTTGCGGCGCGCACACTGTTCCAGCGCCCACAGTGTTGCAGCGCGCACAGTGTTGCGGCATCACAGTGTTCCAGCGCGCACAGTGTTCCAGCGCGCATATTGTTCCAGCGCCCACAGTGTTGCAGCGCGCACAGTGTTCCAGCGCGCACAGTGTTCCAGCGCGCACACTGTTGCGGCATCACAGTGTTCCAGCGCGCACAGTGTTCCAATGCGCGCCGTTCCAGTGTGCACAGTGTTTCCAGTGTGCTTGCACCATCGTCACCACCGATCCCGGCCGTATCCCATGCCGGAGCCGGTAGACTGGCCAGCGGCTCTTAATGGCCTAATTCGCGCGCCCGCCTGCCATCCGGTCCCTGGACCGGCACTGGCGGGACGCACCTCTCGGTCCGCCGAGCAGCAGATTCTGGCGGTCAGGTGCGCGTGGGCGCCAGGAAGAAACCGGGAAGCGGCCGCGCCTCGCTGGCGCGCCGCACGAGAGAAAGGGACTGCGGGCATGGCACCCGTTGTCACCATGAGGCAGCTGCTCGAGAGCGGCGTTCATTTCGGTCACCAAACCCGCCGCTGGAACCCGAAGATGAAGCGCTTCATCTTCGCCGAGCGCAACGGCATCTACATCATCGACCTCCAGCAATCGCTCGACTACATCGACACCGCCTACGAATTCGTGAAGGAGACCGTCGCGCACGGCGGATCCGTGCTTTTCGTGGGCACCAAAAAGCAGGCCCAGGAGGCGATCGCCGAGCAGGCGCGTCGCGTCGGGATGCCCTTCGTCAACCAGCGCTGGCTTGGCGGCATGCTGACGAACTTCTCCACCGTCTTCAAGCGGCTGCAGCGGCTCAAGGAGCTCGAGGAGATCGACTTTGACGACGTGCCAGGCTCCGGCATGACGAAGAAGGAACTGCTGCACCTCAAGCGTGAGCGTGACAAGCTCGACCGTACCCTCGGCGGTATCCGCGACATGTCGCGCGTGCCGAGCGCCGTCTGGGTGGTCGATACCAAGAAGGAGCACATCGCCGTCAGCGAGGCGCGCAAGCTTGGTATCCCCGTCGTGGCGATTCTGGACACTAACTGTGACCCTGACGAGGTCACCTACCCGATCCCAGGGAATGACGATGCGATCAGGAGCGTTGCGCTGCTGACTCGTGTCGTGGCGGACGCGGTGGCCGATGGCCTGATCGCACGGGCCGGGGCTGCGACAGGCGAGGAGAAGCCGCAAGTCGACGTCGTCGGCGCCGAAATCGGCGTCGTGGAGCCGCTGGCCGAGTGGGAGCGCGAGCTGCTCGAGGGTACTCAGCTCGAGGCCGGCGAAGGTTCGGCCGCAGACGGGGTCACGCAGACCCCGACCGCCGCGTCAGACACGGGCGCGCCAGACACGGGCGCGCCAGACACGTTCGCGCCAGACACGGGCGCGCCAGACACGGTCACGGCAGAAACGGCGGCGCCAGACATAGCCGCGGCGGCAGGCCTGGCGGGCTCCGGCTCGGCGGCCGCAGCGCAGGAACCGGCGGGCGGCGACGCGGAAGCGGGACAAGTTGCCAAGGATTCGGCCGGCGGCAACCCGGGGGAAGCCGATGACCACACCGACACGAGCGAGCAAGCTCCCACAGTCCAGACGGCTGAGGCTGACTCCGGGCCCGAAGCGTAAGCGGCACACGCAGCCGCCGCTCCTGCGGGCCGACGAGCTCGCGGGGGCGTTGATGCTGCCAGCTGGCCGGGGGTCGCCGCGAGCGCCCGACGGCGCAACCGTTCCGGTTCGCGGGCCGCGCTGTGGCTGCACAGCGCGGTCGCCGGGCCGCGGGTACGCGGCAGGCGACCTGCGGGGCGCGCGGCTGCGGGGCGCGCAGCCGTCCGACCCGTACGAGCAATGCAACAAACGTGGCAACACGTCCCCTGATGACATATCGAGAGGCCGAAAATGGTGAACGTCACGGCCGCCGACGTCAAGCGTCTTCGCGAGCTGACCGGCGCCGGAATGATGGATTGCAAGAAGTCCTTGGAAGAAGCCGCCGGTGATGTCGACAAGGCAGTCGAGCTGCTGCGCCTCAAGGGCGCGAAAGATGTCACCAAGCGTGCGCAGCGGGTGGCGGCTAACGGCTTGGTGACAGCCGACGTTGAGGGAACACGCACCGGCGTCCTCGTCGAACTGAACTGCGAGACGGACTTCGTCGCAAAGAACGACAGCTTCCAGCACGCCGCCGCCGACATCCTCGCCACGGCTGTCCGCACAGGCGTCCCGGACCGGCTTGCGCTGCTCAATGCCCAGGTGAAGCCGGGTACGACGGTGCAGCAGCGCATTGACGAGGCAAGCGCCGCGATCAAGGAGAAGGTCGAGCTTGGCCGGTTCGCGCGGCTTGAGGGCGGCTACATCGCGAGTTATCTGCACAAGTCCGACCCATCACTGCCGCCAGCGGTCGGCGTTCTCCTACAGCTCGAAACGGAGAACGCCGGGCTGGCGAAGGACCTCGCCCAGCAGGTTGCCGCCATGCGGCCGTCCTACGTAGCCACTGAGGACGTACCCGCGGACGTGATCGAGAAGGAGCGCAGGATCGCGGAGCAGATCACCAGGGACGAGGGCAAGCCCGAGGGTGCGATCGCGAGGATTGTCGAGGGCCGGCTGAAGTCGTTCCTCAAGGACGTGGTCCTCGTCGAGCAGGCCTATGTCAAGGACCCGAAGAAGACGGTCAAGCAGTTGCTCGCCGAGGCTGGTGCCACTGTGAAGGGCTTCGCCCGCTTCAAGATTGGCGAGGCCTGACCCCGCAGTCCGCGCATTGAATGGCGATGGGGAAGCGACGACAGAGAGGCCACGGCCGTGCAGGAAAGCGACGTGACGATCCACGGTAGCGGCGCTGCGCCGGACAGTGCTAGTCCAGCCGGTGCCGCGCCGGGCGGTGCCACGCCTGGCGGTGCCGCGCCTGGCGGTGCCGCGCCTGGCGGCGCCGGTCCGGGCTTTGCCGGGCCGGGTGCCGCTGGCCCTGACCAGAACGGGTTTCCCGGCGCGGAAGCCATGCAGGCCATGACGCCCCAGAGCCCAGGCTCAGGTCCCGCGCGCGGTCCCGGTCGTGGCACGGATCCGCCGGGCCGGTTTTCATCGCCGATTGCCACCGAGCCCGCGCCCGCTCCGCGGCCACTGTTGGACGGCGCGCACGGAAACTGGTTCCGCGTGGTACTCAAGCTTTCAGGTGAGGCGTTCGCAGGTGGACAGCCACCGGGCATCGACCCCGATGCCGTCATCCACATCGCCGAGGAGATCGCTGCGGCTGTCCGGGAGGGCGTGCAGGTCGCGGCGGTCGTCGGCGGCGGCAACATGTTCCGCGGCGAGGTTCTGTCCGAGCGGGGCATCGACCGCGCCCGTGCGGACTACATGGGAATGCTCGGGACGGTCATCAACTGCCTGGCCCTGCAGGATGTGCTGGAGAAGCTCGGCATCGACACCCGCGTGCAGACCGCGATCACGATGGGGCAGGTCGCGGAGCCTTACATCCCGCGGCGCGCCATCCGCCACCTGGAAAAGGGCCGCGTGGTGATCTTTGGCGCGGGCCTCGGGGCCCCGTTCTTCTCCACCGACACCTGCGCGGCGCAGCGCGCCCTCGAGATCAGGGCCGGCGCGGTGCTCAAGGGCACACAGGTCGATGGCATCTATGACTCCGACCCGCGCAAGAATCCAGCCGCGATCCGGTTCGAGCGGCTCGACTACGGTGAGATGCTGACCAGAGGCCTGAAGGTGATCGACGCCACGGCGGTTAGCTTGTGCCGCGACAACGGGATGCCGATTGTCGTTTTCTCCCTGATGGATAAAGGGAACATCGTCCGGGCGATTCGGGGTGAGGGAATCGGTACGCTGGTCTGTCCGGTCGACGCCTAGCCGGAGCCGTAGTCGGGTAGCGAGCCATCCTGGTACCGGGCGCCGCCGACGGGGGAAGATGGATGGGAGCCGCGGGAGGCGGCCGGCGGGCTCCGGCAGTCCGGGTTATCCAGTAGCCTCCTGGCAGCGGGATCACGATGCACAGGAGCCGCAGTGATTGACGATACCCTCCTCGAAGCCGAGGAGAAGATGGAGAAGGCGGTCGCGGTCGCCAAGGAGGACTTCGCTGGCATAAGGACGGGGCGCGCGCATCCGGCCATGTTCAGCAAGATCACGGCCGAGTATTACGGTACGCAGACTCCGGTCAACCAGCTTGCCTCGTTCCACCTGCCCGAACCGCGCATGGTCGTGGTGCAGCCTTTTGACAAGTCGTCTACCTCCGCGATCGAGAAGGCAATCCGCAACAGCGATCTGGGCGTAAACCCTTCGAGCGACGGCACGGTGATCCGGATAGTCTTCCCCGAGCTGTCCGAGGAGCGCCGCAGAGAGTACATCAAGATTGCCCGGCATAAGGCGGAGGACAGCCGGGTGGCAATCCGTAATATTCGCCGCCATGCCAAGGATGCGCTCGACAAGCTCGTCAAGAACGGTGAGACGGGCGAGGATGAGGGCCGCAGGGCAGAAAAAGAACTGGGCGACCTCACGCACACCTATGTGACGCAGGTGGACGAGCTGCTCAAACACAAGGAATCCGAGCTTCTCGAGGTCTAGTTGGATCTCGATGACCGGCCAGAAAGCGCGCCCACAGAAGGCCGAAAACGCTGGCGGGTCCGGACCGGCCGCAACCTGCCCGTCGCCGTAGGGGTTGGTCTTGTCCTCGGTGCGGGTGTCATCGTCACCCTCTACACGGTCAAGGCGACATTCCTGATATACATGGGCGCCGCCGTCGCGGTCGCTGGCTACGAACTGGTCCGTGCCCTCGCGGTCCGTGGTATCCGGATAGCGCTGCCTCCGCTGGTCGCAGGTGGCGTGGCGATGTGGGTCTGCGCGTACTGGTTCAGCGCGCGCGCCGCGCTCGCCGCGGTGGCGCTCACCGCGATCGCGCTGATCGTCTGGCGGATGCCCGGCGGATCGGCTGGTTACGTGCGCGACATGACCGCCAGCATCTTCGTGCTCGCCTACCTGCCGCTGATGGCCATCTTCGCCGTGCTCATGCTGGCATCTCGCGATGGACCCGACCGGATTCTCATCTTCATCGCGCTCACGGTCTGCAGCGATGTCGGTGGATACTTCGCCGGGATTGCGCTCGGGCGGCACCTCATGGCGCCCGCGATCAGCCCGAAGAAGACCTGGGAAGGACTCGGTGGCTCATTGGTGGCCTGCGTGGCCGTCGGCGGCGTGCTGGTGCCGGTCCTGCTGCACGGCCGGTTCTGGCAGGGCATGATCGTTGGCGTGGCCGCCGTCGGCGCGGCGACCCTGGGCGACCTGGCCGAGTCGATGATCAAGAGAGACTTGGAGATCAAGGATATGGGCACGGTGTTGCCGGGTCATGGCGGCCTGCTCGAACGACTGGACTCGTTGTTGATCAATGCGCCGGTGGCGTGGTTGCTGCTTGCTCTCTTCGTTCCCGCCGGGGCTCGCTGAGCTATTACGTAACGGCTGCGCCCGGTGCGACATGCGCGAGCAGTGGTTTCATTTCCCCGCCCGCGGGCTCCTCACTATTCGGCGATGAAGCTCCTGCGCTGCGTGGCGAGTTGGGTGACAAGGCTCGCCGAGCCCCGCTCCTTGGCGAGCAGCCGCTCCCGCTCGCTGATCGGGACGATCCACAGCCAGCGGACGGCATCGCCGCTGAATGAGAACCCCGACAGGTCAGGAGGCTCGGACCCGAGCAGGCCGCCTGGCTCATCAAGCAGCAGCACTGCCTCGTTTCCGCCGCCGAGCGGGAACGTCGCGGGTTCGTGGTACCACCGGACGCTGTGGCCGGGGCCGAACCAGGTGACGGACCGCCACGGATACTGCGCGAGCCAGAGGAATATGCGCGCGGCCTGTGCGCTTGGCAGCGCGGTCGCCAGGCAGAGTTCGATGCGAGCGTAGCCGTTGGTGTCCTCGACAAGCTGTTCCACCACCGGCATCCGCTGGCAGCTCATCCCGACCGTGGACAGCACCGTGTACGGCCGCGACGATGTGGGCGGCCGTTCGGTGACGCCAACGGTCGGCTGCTTGCCGTTCCCCGCGTCCCAGTAGTGGGCACCGGGGCCGAGCCGTGCGAGCAGGTGCCCGAGCACCGCCTGCTGGAAGCCGCCCCATGACGCCGGGTCAGCACGCCATTGCCAGAAGGCGCGGGCCTGCTCCACGCGCGGCACGAGCCCTTCCATGGCGTCGTCGAGCGACCATCCGAACGGCGTCTGGCCGATGACGTCCCTGCTGTACCCGGGCATGCCGTGGGCCATGTCGGCCCAGCCTGGAATCACGGCGAGCAATTGCCCCGACTCGAGGAGGGCGACTCCGTCGCCCTCCTCGAACCACAGGGCCTGCAATGTTCGCGCGTCCAATGGCGGCCGACCCTGCGGATGCTTCGTGTGCGCCGTCGGCATGATCGGAGCTTTGCCCGCGTTCAGCCGGCCCAGGTCGGTTGTCGCCGCCGCGGGCTGGTGATTGGCGATCCAGGTCGCGGCGATGGCCGACGTCTCGCCGTGCAGGTAGGCTGCCGTGGTTACCCCGTCGTATTCCACGGTCACCCGGCGGCTCTCGTACGGGCTGGCACTATCCAGGATCACCTGCGGTGCCTGGGTGGGAGCGGGCCACCTGCGCAGCGTGGGCATGGCTGGAATCTACCGACTTGCCGCAGGTCATCGGGCAGACAGGGCGACATCGTTAAGGGTTTGCAACTGCCAATCCGCCCCGGACGGGCGGGGTTCGGGAAACGGAGCCAGCGTGACGAGCCGTGATCGTGCGACGGCGGGGGGCCTCGGCCGGTCAGGCATGCGATCGCCCGCGGCCGCCTTGCCGCTCGTCCAGGCGGCCGGTGCCGTCGCCGGGGTGGCAGCGGGCCCACCAGGCCTGACCAGGCCGGCGCCGCGCCGCGCCGCGCCGCCGCGGCATCTCGCCGATCTGGATCCCGCGCAGCGGCGGGTGGCTGTATCCGAGCTTGGTGAGCCGGTCTTCCGGGCCGGCCAGCTCTCCCGGCACTACTTCGCCAGGCTGACCCGCGATCCGGTCGAAATGACGGACCTGCCCGCCCGGTCGCGTGAGCGGCTTTCGGCCGCGCTGCTGCCCGGGCTGCTCACCGCTGAACGGGAGCTTTCCTGCGACAGCGGTACCACCCGCAAGACACTGTGGCGGGCTTTTGACGGCGCCTACCTCGAGTCGGTGCTCATGCGATACCCAGACCGGGTGACCGTGTGCGTCTCGTCGCAGGCAGGTTGCGGAATGGCCTGCCCGTTTTGCGCGACAGGGCAGGCAGGGCTGACCCGCAACCTATCCGCGGCGGAGATCGTCGAGCAGGTCGTCGCGGCGGGGCGGGTGCTGGCGACAGGCGCGGTGCCAGGCGGCGCCGCCCGGGTCTCCAACGTGGTTTTCATGGGCATGGGTGAGCCGCTCGCGAACTACCGCGGCGTCATCTGCGCTCTGCGCAGGATCACTGATCCGGTACCCGACGGGCTGGGCATCTCACGGCGGTCGGTCACCGTCTCCACCGTCGGGCTGGTACCGGCGATCAGGCGGCTCGCCACGGAGGAACTGGCCGTCACGCTCGCCGTCTCGCTGCACGCACCGGACGATGAGCTCAGGGACGAGCTTGTCCCCGTCAATACCCGCTGGAAGGTGGCGGAGGTGCTGGCGTCGGCGTGGGCCTATGCGGCGGCAACGGGCCGCCGCGTATCGATCGAGTACGCGCTGATCCGTGACGTCAACGATCAGGCATGGCGGGCCGACATGCTGGGCACGCTGCTCGCCGGGCGGCTCGTTCACGTCAACCTGATACCGCTGAACCCCACGCCCGGATCGAGGTGGACCGCGTCGGAGCCCGAGGTGGCTTCGCAGTTCGCGCGCCGGCTTGAGTCACACGGGCTGCCGGTCACCGTGCGTAATACGCGCGGGCGTCAGATCGACGGTGCCTGCGGCCAGCTCGCCGCCTCGACTCACCCGCCGGTACGGTAACCGGGCCCATGTCCTGGCGTGATGCGCAGGCGCCGCCATACCGTGCCAGGCGGGCACCCCGGGCGCTGCTGCGTGATGCGGTGGCCGGGCTCGTGCACAGGGGATGGCACGTAGTGCAGGCGGTCGCGTTGATCACTGCCGACACCGCCGCCGGGCGCCGGTTTGCACGTTTCGGCAGCGGCAGCAGCATGGCGTTCCCGACTGGCGCGGTGTTCGGCGAGCGGTGGATAGAGGTCGGCGACGACACCATGATCGGCATGCACGTCACCCTGTGCGCAGGAATGCTCCCCGGTCAGGATCTTGGCCCGCAACCGGTGCTGAGAGTCGGTGACCGGTGCGTGATCGGGCGCGGTAGCCACATCGTGGCACACCGGTCCGTGACGATCGGCGACGACGTCTTCACCGGCCCATATGTGTTCATTACGGATCAGAACCACGCCTATACCGACCCGGACGTCCCCATCGGCAGGCAATGGCCGAGCAATGACACGGTCTCCGTCGGCCCGGGTGCGTGGCTCGGGGCAGGTGCCATCGTCCTGCCGGGCGCGAAGATTGGCAGGAACGTCGTTGTGGCGGCAGGTTCCGTCGTACGCGGCGAGGTGCCTGACCGCTGCGTCGTGGCCGGCGTGCCCGCGAGGGTGGTGCGAGAGTACGTTCGGGGTAGTGGGTGGAAGCCTCCCTTGCGCTCCGACGGCATGCCGCCAGGATCGTGACGCCGCCTGGCGCTCACCGCTGGTCAGAGGCTACGCTCCGTTGTGCGTTAGTGGATGGGGTCGAGGAGTGTGATCTGTGACTGCCCTGTCACCCATCGGTGCGGCCTACGATGACGGCCTGCTCAAGATCACTTTGCTGTCGGATGAATCAGGCTTCCGCGTCGAAGGCACCGTGGACGTCACCAGCCGCAGCGGCTTGGCGGCCGCGCTCTCCGCCGCCCAGCAGGGAGCCGACATCATTCACGTGGACCTTTCTGGTATGGAGTTCATCGACATGGAGGGCCTGCGGACCATAGCAAGGGCCGCACGCGACTTGGGCGATGGGCGATTGCTTGTGCTTGAACGGGTACCTTCGCACGTGCGGGCGCTGCTTCGCGCCACGAACTGGGACACGTTGCCCGGGCTGCGTATCGAGAAGGGGGAGAGCTGATGGCCTTCGTCGCGAGCACATCGGTGCCTGATCGGTCCCGGTTCGCCCACCAGGGCTGCCTCTACGGCTCGGAGCAAGAATTCCTGGCGATGGCGGTCCCATTCATTGAGGCTGGGCTCGCGCGGGGCGAACCGGTGCTCGCCGCGACGACCTCAGCCAATCTGGACCTGCTTCACAGCGCACTTGGTGACCAGGCGCGCCGACTGGACTACGCGGAGACCGCGTACTTCGGCAGGCGCCCCGCGCAGCGCGTCGCGGCATTCGACCGCTACCTGAAGACACACCTGACCTCGCCCGGTCATGTGCGCGTCATCGCCGAGCCCATCTGGATAGGCCATTCGGAGCGGGAGATACGGGCGTGGAAGCAGATGGAGGCAAGGCTCAACCTGATCTTCGCCGACACCAGGATCTGGATGATCTGCCCCTACGACACCCGGGTCCTGCGTGAGGATATTCTCGCCGACGCCGGCCGAACCCACCCCTCCTGCGCGGTCGGCGCGGACACCGTGCCGAGCGCCTCCTACACCGATCCGGCAGAATTCAGCGGCGGCCTGGACGATGGACCGTTGCCACGACCGCCCGCAGACGCTGCCGCGCTGACCTTTACCGGTGACATGGCGCTCTTGCGCAACTTTGTCGCTGACGCCGCCGGGGCACACGGGCTGACGGCCGACGACACGGCGCTGTTCGTCGTCGCCGCAGTGGAAGCGGCGAGCTATGTCCGCCAGTACGCGCAGGCGGCCGTGACAATTTGGGATCGGCCCGGCGCGGTGCTGTGTGACATCAGCCAGCCAGCCGGTGGCCTCGCGGACCCGCGGCCCGGATGGCGGCCGCCTGACCTGGAGCGGCCACGGCCTGACGACGGCCTGTGGCTGGCCCGTCAGGTGTGTGAGCGGGTGGAAACACGCTCCGCTGGCGGCAGCTGCTCGATACGGCTGCACGTTCCGACCCGGCGCGCCCTCACGTAGGGGTCACCTACTTCCCGCGCTGCACGGGTTCCCTCGCGGCGCACGGCGCGGTCCCATGGGCCCTCATGCCATCGGTTCGGCGAGGGTGATGCCGTCGGCGGTGATCGCGAATTCCCTGACCCCGGGGTCGTGGTAGCCCGCGCGCGTTTTCAGCACCGTGAGGGTACGGTTCACACTGGTCTGGCTTGGCCGGTATTGCAGCAGGACCAGGTTGTCTGGCAGGTGCGAGGCACCGTGCTCGGTGAGCTGGGTAAGACCGAACAGTTCAGAAACCTCATAGGTCATCATGATGCTCACCCCGCGGCGCGAGCAGCGCTGCAGCAGCGAGTAGGTGTACTCGCGGAAGCGTGTGAGGTCAGCCGAGGCGTTCCGCAGGTCGCCGAGGCTGTCGATGAGTACCCGCCGCACGCCGGTCTCCTCGACGGTGTCGAGAAGGTCGTACACCCACTCGTCGAGGTACAGGTCGACGGGGCTGCGATACATGAGCGCGACCTCGTCCTGCGCGAACGACCAGCCGAATCCGCGTGCGATCCGTTCGAGCTGGGTCGGATTCTCCTGCAGGGTCGCGATCAGCCCGCGCTCACCACGGCGCGCGCCCTCGAAAACGAAGTGCAGGCCCATGAGGGTCTTACCGATGCCGGTTGGACCGGCCACGAGCGTCGATGCACCAGGCCAGTACCCGTCTCCCAGCATGTCGTCGATCGCCTGGACGCCCGACGAGGTACGGCAGTCGCCGAGCGTGTAGGGCTCCGCCTCGCCTGGGTCGGCAAGGCGGGGGAAAACAACGATCCCGTCGGCCGATATCCGGTAGGAGTGCTTGCCAGAAAGGAATCCGCCGCCGCGGAGCTTCAGCACCCGCAGCGCCCGCGACGCTCTCTCCGCGGCCTGGTTGCTGCCCATCGCGATAATGGCATCGGCGACAGCGAACTCCGGTGCGGCGGCGATCTCCTCGTCCTCGTACTCGCCGATCCATACGGATGTGATCGGAAGCACGCCGAGCATGCCCGCGAGGTCATGCAGGAACCTGCGGTACTCGCCGGCGTCTGGCGCATACGGCCGCAGCGCCTTGAAGCTGTCGATGACTATGATCGACGGCCGGTGCCCGCGGATGAGGTCGCGTGCGTGCTCGAGCACACCGGGTAGGCCCTTGTCGCCAACTACGATCCCGAGGTCGTCGTAGAAGACGCTCGCGCCGACGGCCGCCGGATCGAAGAATGACAGTGTCTGGCCGTAGCGGAGGATCTTCTCCAGCGGTTCTGAGACGGTGGACAGGTACAGCGCGGGACGCTCGCGGCTCGCGTTGCTGAACACACATTGCTCGGCGAGGACCGTCTTGCCTGAGCCCGGGAGCCCGATGACCAGCGAAATGGCGTTCAGCGGCAGCCCGCCTCCCAGGACGACATCCAGTCGGCTGGTCCCGGTCGTCAATCGGTCGATCATGACGAGGCGACGCCACGCCGGATGAACGCGCTGCGGCCCAGCAAGTCCTTGACGGCCGAGACGAGATGGAGCGGCTCGACAGGCCGCTGCAGGAACGCCGACGCTCCAGCGTCCAGCGCGGCGTCACGAAGCTCGAGGGTGCAAATCGCCAGGATCGGCGTTCGAAGGCGCGCGCGCAACTGCCGGCAAAGCTCGAGCCCGCGCGCGCCGGAGATGAGGAGGTCTACCTTGATGAGATCTGGTGTCAGTTCGCCGGCCTTGACGAGGGCCGCATCCGCATCCATCGCCACGACCACCTCGTAGCCCTCGGTCCGCAGGAAATACTCGGCGAAGTCCGCGGCGTGCGGATCTCGCTCGGCCAGCAGGATCAGCGGAGTGTCACCGTCACGGTCCTCCGGGCCGGCGGTGCCGCGGGCCAGTCGCTCACCGAGCAGCCGATGCGCGTCACCTGGCGACAGCCCCCCGGCCACTTGATCCGCCAGGAACCGCAGGTTTTCCAGCTGATCGCGCGAATAGAGCCGGTGCCCGGCCGGACTGCGCTCGGGCTCCACGACGCCGTAGCGCTCCTGCCAGGTGCGAAGCGTCGCCGCAGGAACGCTGAGTATCTCGGCTACAGCGCCAATGCTGTATACCGGCCGTCCAGAACTCATCGGAGCGATCGTACCGCCTTTGCAGTTCATCGGCAAAACTTCTTCAGTGCTGATTCATTTCAGAGTTGAGCAAGCCAACCCGGTACCGTAGGCTGCTCAATAGTTTGTCAGTACATCGGCGACGCTCCGCACCCGCCCGGTCCGCGACACGGCTGCGCACGACTGAACTCAACTGCACAGGCCCGCTGCACAGGTCCGCTGCACAGGCCCGCTGCACAGGCTCAGCCGCACAGGCTCAGCCGCACAGGCTCGGTTGCGGCAGGCCCGGCCGCACAGGGAGGCGCAGCGGTCGGCGGTCTCTTGACTGGACCAGAAGCTCGAGGTGGCCACATGAACGTGGAAGTCACAGCAGGCCTGCGGTTGGCGGCGAAATCGCGAACCCGGCAGTGTGCCGCGCTACCCGGCCGCAGGCTCTCCTGAGGGATCGGGGCGGCCATGTCGAGGATCAGCCCTGCCAGGCGGCTCAGCCGCTGTCCTCCAGCGCCGACGGGACGGTTAGCACGGTGAGCGGTATGCGCGAGCCGGCCGCGCCGGCGGACCTTGATCCCGAGATCGCGCGGTTGCGTGCGCGCGCCCAGTCGCTGCGCAGCGCGGCAGATAACCCGGCCACCGGTCTGCGGCTCACGCTGGACGCGGTGCTCGGTGAGCTAGAGTCAGCGATGGGAATGCTGGGAAAGCTGAGGTCGGGCCCGTACCTGGGCGCGGCGGGCCGCGCGGGCGGCGCAGAAGCTGAGCGCAGGCTGCTGCGTGCGGTGTTCCAGGACGTACCCGCACCGATATTTCTGCTCGAAGGCGACAGTGCGGTCCGCCGGGTCAACCGGCAGGCGGCGACCCTGCTCGACATGGAGCCAGGATCCGCCACGGGAAAGCCGTTCACCTCGTTTGTCGAACCGGGCGCCCGGCGTCCGGTTCGGGAACAGTTGGCCGCTGTCTTGCGTACCGGCAGGCCACGACGGTTGCGCTGCACGCTTGTCGGGACAGCGGGCAAGGTGGCGACCACCCTCACACTTGATGTGCTCGAACGGCCTGGTGATGCGGGGCCGCTCGTGATGGCGGTCGCGGGGCCTGCCAACACGCCATACCCGCAGCTAGCCGCCATAGCCAGACCGGCAGCGGGTCGCAGCCGCACTGCGGATCGCGCCATCGTCGCGGCCACTGCGCGGCTCGACCTGATGAGTGCCTTTACCCGGCTGCTGTTCGAGAATGCCGCCTTCGGCGAGTCCCTGATGCTGCGCAGGTGCGCCCACCTGCTCGCGGCCGAACTCACTGCATGGGTGATTGTCGACGCCGAACACGATGGAGATATGCGGCGCCTGTTTGTGGCGGGCCCGAAGGGAGGGCAGTTCGGGGACCTGACGCGGGCGATCGAGGATCAGGGTCCGCTTCCTGGCTCGCTGGCGTGGGAGGTGCACAGGTCGGGGCGGTCACAGCTAATCACGGACTCGCCGGATGCCACGGTACCCGGCGGCGCCGCGTCCAGCATGCCCACGCTCGCGCTGCTCGGCGTCACCTCGGTACTCTGCGCGCCGCTGACCGACGGCGAGCGCGGTTATGGCACCCTGACCCTTGCTAGAAGGCCGGAGGTCGCTCCGTTCGCTGCCGCGGACCTCGAACTGGTCGACGAGATCTGCCAGCAGCTCGCTGTGGCGGTCAAGATCGGCCGGATGTTCATGCGCAGGTCGGTGGTAGCCGAGGCGCTGCAGGCGAGCCTGCTCCCACGCGATCTGCCGGCCGTCCCAAGCGTGGAGATCGCGACCGCGTACGTGGCGTCGACACAGAACCTCGGCGTCGGCGGTGATTTCTACGACGTCTACCCGAGCCCGGGTGGATGGGGCCTGCTGATCGGCGACGTTTGTGGCAGGGGAGAGCAGGCAGCCGCGGCGTCGGCCCTGGCCCGCTATGCCATCAGGATCTGCGCCCACTGGAATCCGCAACCCGCCGACGTGCTGCGGCTGGCCAACGAGGTCGTAGGTGCCCGGCCGGAGGCGGACGAGTTCGTCACGGCCAGCGCCGCGCGGCTAGGGTGGCAGGACGAGAAGCTGCACGTAGTGCTGGCGAGCGCTGGACAGCCAGGCCCACTGCTCGTCCGGCCGGACGGCCGGGTGCGGCCGCTCGCGGGCGGCGGCCTGCCGCTCGGATTTTTCGAAGACGCGCGACCATCGACAGAGCAACTCGAGCTCGAGCCCGGCGACCTGTTGTTCCTCTACTCGGACGGCGTCACAGAGGCACGGGACGCGGCGGGGAACTATTTCGAACGCGGGCTCGCCGACGAGCTTTCCCGGCTCGCCACCCGGTCGGCGAGTGAGATCGTCGCTTCCGTCAGGGACCGCGTGCTCGAGTTCAGCGATAACGACTTGCGCGACGACGTGACGATGGTGGCGCTGCGCGTCCTCGAACCACCCGACGACGCGCTCGCTCACCCACCCGACCACCCGCTTGCCGGTGCGCCCACTGAGCCGCACGGGGCGCGGCCGGGCCGAAGTAACCGACGGAATGGTCCCGCAGATGAAACTGACCAGCCATAGGCTCCGCTATCCGCACCGCCGACGTGCCCGATGAGCTGTCCGCGTCGCCCGAACCCATGGAGCACGCCATGACCACTGATGAGCTCGCCCGAGAAGCGGCACAGTTGTTTGCCGCGGCCGACCCGTCCGGTACGAAGTCGATTCGTCAGCTGGCCGATCTTGCGGCACGCCGGGTGCAGGCGTGTTCGGGAGCGGCCACCACCCTGTGGAGGCAGGGCGAGGCGGTGACGATGGCGGCGAGCCATCCCGACCTCGCCGCGCTCACCACCATGCAGGCCGAGATACGCAGCGGCCCGACGATCGAGGCTATTCGGACGGGGGAGCCAAGCGGCTGCGCCGACACGCTCGTCGAGGAGCGGTGGCCGGAGTTCGCGGCGGCTGCGCTCAGCCGAGGGGTGCGTTGCTGCGTCAGCCTGGTGCACGAGTTCAGCGGGATGGCGGTCACCCTTACTCTGTATGGCGTCCGCCCGCGGTCTCTCGACCCGGGGCAACTCCCGCTGGCCTCGCTGCTTGCCGCGTTCGGCGCAGCGAGCGTAGCCAACGCCGCCAGGTACGGCGAAGTGCGGCGGACTGCCTCACAGCTCCAAGAGGCTGCCCGGGCCAGGGGCGTGGTCGATCAGGCCAAGGGAATCCTCATGCATGCGCTCGGCTGCGACGCCGGTGATGCCTTCGACAGGATGCGGCGCGTCTCACAGACGCAGCACATCAAGCTGACCGAGGTGGCGCGCGGCATCATCGAGACCGGTGGCATCGACGCCGGGACGAGCGCCCCGGCCACCGCGATCGCCGCCCCGGCCACCGGGAGCACCGGCGCTCTGGCTACCGAGGCCAGCGGCGTCCCGGCCACCTGGCCGGGCGCCCCCGCTGCAAGAGAGGATCAGCAAGCGGGCTGACCCGCGGCAGCCTGGTTCCAGCAGGGCGTGCGCACTGACGCGGTGAAGGCGGCGAAAGAGAGTGCTCTGTGCAGCCGAGTGATTACGGCTTCAATCCAGGCACGAGGTGTTTCGACTCGCCGTCCGTGGACAGGGGTCACTCACCTGTACGCGGGTACGCACGTCGGCGCGCCCCGCTCGGGCTGTTGCTCCCGGGTCTCAGCTGAAAGGCCGGCATATGGCGAAACAACCTGCGGCGCACCAAGAAGACCTCCGAGGTCGCGCGAGGGCTGCTAATCCCACGCCAGCGGAACTCAGGCTCGGCCGCCTGACCGTGTCGCTCTCCAACACTGACAAGATCCTCTTTCCCGATGATGGCATCAGCAAGGGTGAGGTGATCGGCTACTATCACGACATCGCCGCCCGAATGCTGCCTTACTTGCGCGGGCGTCCGATCGCCATGGCGCGGTACCCGGACGGAATCGACGGTGAGCGCATCTTCCAGAAGAACGTCCCCAGCTACTTCCCGGGCTGGGTGCGGACCGCCGAGGTGCAAAAGCAGGGCGGCACGGTCACGCACGTCGTCTGCGACAATGCCGCGACGCTGGTCTACCTGGCCAACCAAGGCTGCGTCGAGCTGCACATCTTCTTGAGCCGGGCAGACCGCATCGGCCGGCCCGACCAGCTGGTGTTCGACCTGGATCCGCCGCAGGCCGCTGGCTTTTCGGTAGCGTGCAGGACGGCGCTGCGGCTGCGGGAACTGCTAGCGGACCCGCTTGGCCTAACCGCCTACGTCCGCACGTCCGGCGGGAAAGGGCTGCACGTGCACGTGCCGCTGAACCGGCGCGCGGGCTTCGACGACGTGCGCGGGTTCGCCCGCGCCGTGGCTGAGGTGCTGATACGCAGGTACCCGGATCAGCTGACCATTGAGCAGCGCAAGGAAGCCAGGTCGCGGCGCCTGTTCCTTGACGTCATGCGGAATGCGTACGCGCAGACCATCGTGGCGCCCTACGCGGTGCGTGCCCGGCCGGGCGCACCCGTTGCCACGCCACTGCACTGGGATGAGCTCAGCGACGCCGCGCTCGTGCCCGGCCGCTTCACCATCCGCACGATCAGCGAGCGGCTCGCGGGCTCGCCGGATCCGTGGGATGGATTCTGGAGCAACCGTCAGGATCTGCGCCGGGCGCACAAGCTGTTGGCCGAATTCAGCGACCGCTGAACCAAGGCAAGGCAAAAATACGACGAGATTTGAGATCGGGGCCGCTTGATCTAGAATTTCGCGGCAAGGTGGAAACAGGTAGATACCACCAGCTGCGCACCGGAGGTCCACATGAGCCTGCGTGCCCGTGAGCGGCGGCGCCTGCGCGATATCCAGGGCGCGCTCGGCCATTCGGACCCCCAGCTGGCATCGGTGTTCGCGATTTTCTCCCAGCTCGCTCGTGAGGAGGAAATGCCCGGCTTGGAGCGGCTCAGGGTCAGGGCTGACCGGTTCACGGCTCAGCGCGCAAACATGAGAATGGCAGTGCTCAGCCGGCTGCGCATCATCTTGATAACGCCCGTAGCACTCGCCGCGACCGCAGGTGCGTTGCTGGTCGGCGGATGGTCGAGCGGGCCAGGTACATGCAAGGCGGCGCCCGCGATGACGCATTCATCGCACGGCAGGGCGCCGTCAACACGCCTGCGGCCAACACGCCTGCGACCCGCTACCGCCCGCTGCCAGTCCACTCCCTGGCGTCCGGTGATGGCGGGCCGCTGACCGATTCAACTTGCCGCGGTTCCGTTACCGCGCCGCGGGCCTGTCAGCTGCCATCGGCCGTGTCTGGCGGGCCTGCCGTACCCGGTCATATGCCGCGAGCGTCTCTTGCCCGATTCGCTCCCATGAGTAGCGGGCCGCAGCCCGATCCGCCGCCGCGATCCCGAGGCCCTGGCGCATCATCGGGCTCGCGAGCAGATCCCTGATCCGCCGGGCGAGAACCTCGGGCTGCTTCGGCGGGACCAGTACGCCAGTCGTACCATCGACCACGGCATCGGGGTGGCCACCGACAGCAGATGCTATGACCGGTTTGCCGCACGCCATCGCCTCGAGCGGCACCAGGCTCGAGGGGCCGTGCCACGGCACGCTGACCACAAGATCCGCGGAACGCAGCATACCGGGCATGTCCTGATGGCTGACCCGGCCGCAGAATTTCACCCTGCTGGCCACGCCGAGCTGGCCCGTCAGCTTCGCCAGACGCCGGTATTCACGGTCCTGCCGCAATTTGACCTTCGCCGGGCCGCCGGCCACCAGCAGTTCGCAGTCGGGCACCCCGGCGAGCGCGCGGAGGATCTCCTCGAGCCCGGTCTGCCTGGCGAGACCCACGGTGAATAGCCGTGGCTGATCGCCCTTCCGCTTGGCAGGGCCCTCAGGAGTGAACTGACCAATATCCACTCCGGCCGGTACGACTCGGACCAGGTGCCGCGACACCCCGAGCCTGGCCAGTTCGAAGGCCTCATCGGTCGAGGTCGCCAGGATGGCATCGACGCCGCGGGCGATGGCCGCCTCAAGCCGCATGCGCACCGCGGGCCCCTGGGTCTCGCCAGGCTCACGGCGCCGTGGCGGCACACCGAGCCCGTGGAAGGTCTGCACGACTGGCAACCGGAGGTCACGCGCTCCAGCCAGTGCGGCGAGCCCGCTCATCCAGTAATGCGCGTGCACCATGTCGGGCGGCTCGCGCAGCCATCGGTCGGCGAGGTACTGGCCGAACTCGGCCATACACGACAGTTGCTTATCGTAGGGCAGCTCGCGGGCGGGCCCGGCGGGTACGTGCTCGACCGTCACTCCCGCGGCGATGCGTACCCTGGCCGGCACGCTTTCCGAGTCACGCCGGGTGTGGATGGTGACGCGATGGCCGTGCCTGCCGAACTCGCGGGCGAGGGCCGCGACATGTACATGCTGGCTGCCGAACCCAGGCCCGCCCGAACCAGCGAGCGGGTTAACTTGCGCAGATACGAAGTCGATCTTCAAGGCACACCTCCGGTAGCAGAGCCACGCGAATCAAAGGTGTGCCTGCGTCATAGGCACCGCTAAAGCGATTATTACCACAAGGCGGCCAGTCAAACAGTCTTTTCATGAGATACGGGCGGTTTCCGCTCGCGCTGCCGCGGTAGGTCGTCGAAATCACCCAGCTGACGTGCGATAACGCGCCCGCAGCGGCCGGTTGCGCACGGAGCCGCACGCAGTCGGATCGGGTTGCGCGACGGGCCGCCGCGAAGGTTTAGCCCGTGCGACTGCGTCAAGGGGTAGTTGGGCGCCCGGCAGGATGGAGTCCGGGTGGCGCGAGACGCCCCGGCACGCTCGGGTCTGGGGCAATGGAGGGCACCATGGCAGCAAGGTGGCGGCGCGGGCGGCGTCCCACGGGGCGCGATGCGGGCGATGCCGCGGCGCGGGTGGTGGTTGTGGGCGCCGGATTCGGGGGCCTCGCCACGATGAAACGGCTGGCCCGCGCGGGCACACAGGTAACGCTGGTTGATGGCAATATTTACAGCACCTTCCAGCCGCTGCTGTATCAGGTCGCTACCGCCGGGCTGAGTGGTAGCGACGTCGCGTACCCGGCCCGCAGCGTCACGCACAGGTACCATGCCAGGTTCCGACGCGGCAGCATGGCTGAAATTGACACCTCATCCAGGCATGTCACTCTCGTCGACGGCGGGAAGCTCGGCTACGACTACCTCATCGTCGCCACCGGCGTGGCGGCCGCCTACCACGGCATCACCGGGGCGGCCGAGCACACATTGGGCCTCTACACCCGCCGTGATGCCTTGGCGCTGCGCGACCTCATCATGTCGAGCCTCGAGCGCCTCAGCATCGACGGTCCTCGCAGGGATGTGGCGCTCACCGTCATTGGCGGCGGCGCCACCGGCGTGGAACTGGCCGGCACACTGGCGGAGCTGCGCAACATCTCCCTCGCGGCCGCCTTCCCCGAGATCGACCCCGCATGTGTGCACATAAGGCTGATCGAGCAGGTTCCGTCGCTGCTCACGCCGTTCCAACCGGCCCTGCGCGACTACGCCCGCGATCAGCTGGTCGCTCGCGGCGTCGACCTCCGGCTTGGCACCGCAATCAGCGAGGTCACCCCGACGGGCGTTCTGCTCGCTGACGGCGAGGCCCTGGACAGCGACATCACCGTTTGGGCCGCGGGCGTGACGGCGGCGGACGCTGTCGGCCGGTGGGGGCTTCCGCAAGGACGCGGCGGCCGCATCCGGATAGGTCCCGATCTCCGCGTCGTCGGGCACGACAGGATTTTCGCCATCGGCGACGTAGCGTTGATCGAGGACCAGCCACTGCCCCAGCTTGCTCAGCCTGCCCTGCAGATGGGCAGGCACGCTGCGGAGCAGATCCGCAGGCTTGTGGCAGGCGAGCCCACGGAGCCGTTCAGCTATCACGACAAGGGGATAATGGCCACCATCGGAAGCCGCTCCGCCGTCGTCCAGTTGGCGCGGCCGAGCGTGCGCGTCCGCGGCACCCTCGCCTGGCTCGCCTGGCTGGCCCTGCACCTGGTCACTCTGCTCGGCAACCGCAACCGCATTTCCGCGCTCGTCAACCTCTCCTGGCGCTACCTCACCTGGCAGCGAGGCGGCGGCCTCATTGTCGGCGACGACCCGCCCGAGCACGTGGCCGATCTGAGATCCTCGGTTCGTGACCACCGCGGCTTGTCAAGCGAATAGCCGGATATTCAGGCACGGCGGCGGCAATTGGCGCCAGGCACCTAGCGTGGCCGCAGACCGTGGCCGCCTGCCCCTGTGCTTGCATCCGTGCTCGCCTGCCCGAGTAGTTTGCCCGAGTGCCGCGTGCCCGCCCTGGGCCGGCAGTGGCGGCCGGCGACCTTGCCTGCCCGCCTGCCCTGACACACGATGGGACACCATGTGCCGCACGATCAGCCCGCTTCCCATTCGCCGGTGGCGGGGGCGTTGCATTTGGTGCTGGTGCGGCTAGACGGGCTGAGGCGCCGGCTGCGGACGTTCCGGATCGGGGACGGGCACCGGCCCGGGCCCTGGCGATGGGTCAGGTACCGGACCCGGCGGGGCCGGGGGCGCCGGGTCAGGTACGGGCCCGGGTGGCGGCAGTGGCGGCACCGGCGCGGGCGATGGCGGTGGGGGATGAACGAGGCTGTGTGCATCCATGGCGCCGTACATGACCGGTGGCACCAGCCTTAAACACCCTGTACCTCGAGGTATTCCTTGGTGATGCACCAGGTCGGCCCTGATCGCCAACATGACGGCGGGTGGCGCGGGTCCTCGTGGATCGTCGGCCGAGCCCTCGCGGGCGTCGGCTGAACCCACGCGACGGGTCGGCTCTACGCTCGCGGGTCGTCGGCCGGGCCTTGTTGGTGCGAAGTTGGCGCAGGGCCGGACCGTTAGGTCGAACGCTTGCTGGGCGTCTTCTCGCCGCGCCGGCACCCGGCGCGGCCGGGCGTGGACCGCATCCGGCACGATTCATGCGCGGTCCTCGCCGCTGCCGCCGTCCGCCGCATGGCCCTCGGGTGCGCGGCCATCTGGAGTGTCGCTGCCCAACGTGCCGCCCGCACGATCCGGTCCGCCTTCTGCCGATCTGCCACGGCCGCCGGGCCGTTGCGTCTGGCCGTGCCCAAGTTCTTGCAGTCTCCTGACATCGACGTCGGTGTGCTCGACGCGGCTCTCCGTGTCGAACGGCGCAGGCTCGCCCGGTGAGCCATCCTCTGCGGGCAGGTAATCCTCACGCGGATCAGGTGGACGCGACATCGTCATTCCTTGCCTTTCCCCGGCGTATGCCGTGGCTCGGATACTTGTTGTCCGGTACTTGTTGTCCGGCGGGGTCCGCGGTGGCACGGGATCCTTGTCGTGCGACGCCAGGGCGCGCCATCAGTGGTTGCGCAGCGCGTCGATCAGCCTTGCCTTGCTCATCGAGGAAGGGCCTTCGATCCCGATCTCCCTGGCCTTCTTGAGCAGGGCCTCCTTGCTCCAGTCAGCGCAGGAGGGGCTCCTGCCGCCCTTCGCGCCCAGCGTGCGCCGCGACGTACGTGCCGCCGCGTTCGCGATCCGCGCTGACTTTTCCTCGCTCTCGCCATGCTCGCGTAGTTTCCGATAGGTATTCTCGTCGTTGATCTGTGCCCTGGGCATCGTCGGCTCCTTTCTTGCTGACCCGGGGTGGTCCCTTGAACTCTCCGGGTTGCCCGGTCGCATCCGTGGTAAACAGCCGCTGACCAAGGTAGGCCCGTCCCGGCCAGGCGCTTCGACGGAGCCCACTGCGCGGAGGAAGTCTTGCGGAGCCGCGCGACTGAAGCTTGCGGAGCCGCACGCAAACTTGCGGAGCCGCGCGGAGATCTTGCGGGACAGCGCGCGAGTCCTCTGAACTCAGCTGGCGAAGTCTTGCCGAGCTTTGCGGCGACAAGACCCTGCGGATTTGCGGCCGACAATACCCTGCGGATTTGCAGCCCACAAGACCCTGCGGAGCTGCGCGGATGACGCCCCGGGTAGCCGTGGTGGCGAAGTCTTGCGGAGCCGCAATGAAGAAGTCTTGACGAAATGTGTTTAGCTTCTGCGCTGCTTGGTACGGCAGTAGGGCCCGCCAGGAATGTAGCGAGGAGAACCCCATGCCCCATCAAGCAGCGACCGACGCCACAACCGAACTGGTTGCCGCACCGGACGTCGACGAGCAGAGCGGACCGCTGGACGAGGCCTTCGCGGAGGCCGCCCTCGCGGCCATGGCGAAGGCCGGCGACATCCGCACGCTGTCCGTCCCCTCCACTAGCGCTAGGTGGAACCAGCGCGAGGTGCGAGATCTAACTGACCGCCTGCTCATGAAGCTGTCCGGCCTAGATCCTGACAACGCAGAGCGCGACAAGCTGCGCCAATGCCTCGTTCAGCTCAACATGCCGCTGGTGCGAAGCGCCGCGCGCAGGTACCACTCGCGCAGCGAACCGATGGAGGACATCCTCCAGGTCGGCACCATCGGCCTGATCAAGGCGATTGACCGGTTCGACCCGGAGCGCGGCAGCTTTCTGGCGTTCGCCATCCCGACCATCGCCGGGGAGATCAAGCGCTTCTTCCGCGACACGTCGTGGTGGGTGCGGGTGCCGCGGCGACTCCGCGACAGGAGGCTGGAACTCGTCCGCACCAGCGACGACCTGACGCAGCGGCTTGGCCGCGGGCCAACCACCGGCGAACTCGCCGAGCACCTACGGCTCGACGAGGAAGAGGTGATCGAGGGTCTGGATGTGTGTGCCGCCTACAGCACCTCGTCTCTCGACGCCGCGCAGTTTGGTGACGACGAGACCGCGACCCTGACGGACCTGCTCGGCGTCGAAGACTCCGGCCTCGATCTAATCGAGTATCGGCAGGACCTGGAGCCGGCCCTCGGTGAACTACCCGCCCGCGAGCGCGAGATTGTGCTGCTCCGCTATTACGGCAACATGACGCAGACACAGATCGGCGAGCTTGTCGGGATCTCCCAGATGCACGTATCCCGGTTGCTCACCCGGTCGCTTGAGCAGCTCAGGGCCCGTCTGGGAGCCGTGCAGTGACGGCACCGATCTCCTGGTGGGTCGAGCACCCGCGGCGCCACCTGCCTGGTCGGCGCAAACCTGGCGCACGAGCACCCATCTCAGCTGGAAAGGCCGCGCTCAGGGGCGTAATTCTGGAGCAGCGCGCGCAGCTGTGTACGGCCCCGGTGCAGGCGTGACATGACCGTCCCTATCGGCGTTCCCATGACCCCGGCGATTTCCTGATAGGAAAGGCCCTCGACGTCGGCCAGGTAGACGGCGAGCCGGAAGTCGTAGGGAAGTTCGTGCAACGCGGCCAGCACGGCTACGTCGGGCAGGCGGTCCAGCGCGAGTTTCTCCGCCGAGCGCACCGCTGCTTGCCCGGGCTGCGTGTGCGCCTGGGCAAGCTGCCAGGCTTCGATCGTTTCCGTGCTGGCGCGGCGCGGTTCGCGCTGCCTGAAGTGGTAACCAGTGATGAATGTGCTCGCCAGGATCCGGTAAAGCCACGCGCGCAGGTTCGTTCCTGGCTTGAACCGTGCGAAACCGGCATAGGCCCTGGCGTATGTCTCCTGTACCGGGTCTTCCGCGTCCACGGGATTATGAGTCATGCGGAGCGCCGCCGAATACAGTTGGCCCGTCAAGGGCAGCGCCTCGTCGACGAAATGCTCGTGTGGACACCCGTCCGTCCGACGAGCAACAGCCGCAGTAGTCTTCACCCGGCCTCCGTTCCAGCCCCACAACGACTAAGACGCGCCGCGGTGCCGTTTGGTTCGAAGCCCGAGGCGGGTTGTTCATCGCGGGGGAGACACACCCGGCGAGACGATCACCGGGCGTTGACTGGCTCGCCTCGGGCACTCCTCAGCGAACGAACGGCTACCCAAGGTCGCCCAGGGCAAACGCATAGGGAGCGTACGCCATGGTCGCCGCGGCGATCACGATGTGCGTGAGGCCACCGGGTGGGCGGTGTAGCCTCGGCGAAGCCGTTGTGCGCCGCGCGCAGCGCCTGTACCGGCTGCGGTTCGCAGATCCGCGGGCGGAGGTCCCTGAGTGTGGTACGGCGCCGAGCGCCGGTGCCGCCGCGGCGGCACCGGCGCTCGGCGCGTTCTGGGGGCGCCAGATAGATGGCCGGGGGGCTGTCAGGAGCCGTCGGCGTCCTCAGGCACCTGTCACGTGCTGTCGGCGAAAACCGCTGTCGGCGAAAACCTCGGTCAGCGTGGCGCAGAATGCGGGGAGATCCTGGGGGTTGCGGCTGGTCACCAGGACGCTAGGCTCCTCCGCGCAGGCTACGACCTGCTCGTCCACCCAGATCGCCCCCGCGTTCGTCAGGTCGGTTCGCAGGCTCGGCCAGGAGGTCAGCGTGCGGCCCAGAACCACATCGGCCTCGATGAGGGTCCATGGTGCGTGGCAGATCGCCGCGACTGGTTTACCTGCTGTGAAGAAACCGCGCACGAACGCGACCGCATCGGGGTCGGTCCGTAGCTGGTCGGGGTTGGCCACGCCACCTGGCAGCACGAGTCCGGTGAGATCGGCTTCCCGCGCCTCGCTGACCGACATGTCTACGGGCATCCACTTGCCCCGATCGAGGTGGTCGAAGAGCTGGATTTCGCCGTCGGCCGGGGAAACGAGCACCGGGCGGCCGCCCTCGGCGAGCACGGTCTTCCACGGGCTGATGAGCTCGTTCTGCTCGGTCCCCTCGGCGGCCGCGAGGAATGCCACGGCCTTGGATTCAAGTTTGCCCGCCATGTTGTGTGCTTCCTTCCTTCCGAATGCCGGCGGCCTCCGACGTCGATCATGTCTTGGGCCTGAAATCCTGCGGACACGGCCTACCAGCGGTCGCTGGTACCGCTTACCAGCGGTACCAGCGCGCTCCCTCGCCCGCCCGGACTAGGAAGCCCACGAGCCACACGACGAGGACGATCAGAGCGATCCACCACAGCGCGTGGATCGCGAAGCCGAGGCCGCCAAGGAGCAGCGCCAGGATGAGGATCAGCAGGATCAGAAACATCGTCAACCTCCTCGCGGGACCGGTCTTTCCGGTCCCGCCGCCCGCCCCCGGCGTTTACGCCTTCGCCGATGGGGCGCGCGTCGCGACCTGACTACCCCCCGTACGATTGGCAAACATCTAACGCGAAGAAGAGCGCAGGCTGGCGGCAGGTGCCCCAGGCCGGTCCGGCCAAGCCGGTCCCGCCCAGCCGGTCCCGCCCAGCCGGTCCCGCCCAGCCGGTCCCGCCAGCGTTGAGACCATCGTGGTGCGCACGATCAGCATCGTCTCCCTCGGGGATCTCGCGCTGGACGGCGAAGTCGGCGCTCGCCGACATACGGCGGCACCGCCGAAAGCCTGACGCAGGTAGGAGGCCGGTTGCCTGCCGACACCGCGCTCGGGCACAGGTCTCGCCTACCTGATCCATGATTCAAACGGAGTAGCCCGGGGGGTGGCGTCGGCAAGGCGCAATAAACTCGCTAGTGGATTGAGATTGCTACCCGACGCGACAAGAGCCATCCGATCACCGGGCTACGAGCAGGCGGCCGTGAGCTCCAGTAATACCGAGCGTCGCGCTGAGTGCTTGCAGATTGGACCCGCATGTCTCAGCTATCCGAATCCGACGAGCTGGAGATCCAGCTTGCTGACCTCGAGACGCGCGTCAATGAACTGCGCCAGGCCGCGGAGATTCCGGGCGCGACCCTCCGCCCGACTCTGGACGCGCTGCTCGTCGAGCTTGAGCTTGCTGTCGACATGCTCACCAAGCTGCGCCCACGGATCGCCGCTGGTTCCCAGGACGAAGCACGGCGGCCGGGAACGGGGGATGTGGAGCGCCGCCTGCTGAGAGCGGTTTTTCAGGACGCACCCGCGCCGATCTTCTTGCTCGAGACAGACGGCACCGTCCGCAGGGCCAACCGCCAGGCGGGCGGCCTGCTCGGTGTGCCGCCAGGGTACACAACCGGCAAGCCGTTCACGGCGTTCGTCGACCTTTCGGGCCGAGCGGCGATGAAGACGCAGCTCAACGCGCTGATCCGGACACATAGGCCGCGCCGGGTCCGGTGCAGGCTGCAAAGCGCAAGCGGCAAGGTCGAGACAACCTTGACTATCGACCTGGTGGAACTCGCGGGCGAGCCGGAGCCGCTGATCGTCGCGGTCGCCGGGCCCGCGGCCGTCGTACCCGGGCCCGAGTGGCGCGGGCCGGCTGACGCTCGCACCGGCCGCGGCGACGCTACCGACCGCGCGGTCGCCGACGCGACGCAGCGGCTGGATCTGATGACCGCCACCACCCGCCTGTTGCTTGAGAGCGCCACCTTCAACGAGTCGGTCACGCTGCAGCGCTGTGCGCGGTTGCTTGCGAGCGAGCTCAGGGCGTGGGTCATCGTCGATGTCGTCCACGACGAGAAGTTGCAGCGCCAGTTCGTGGTGGGCCCACCCACCGACCGCACGGCCGACCTGACCAGGGCCATCGGCGCGGTGGACCCTGAGCCTGGCTCGCTTCCTTGCGAGGTACAGGAGTCCGAGCGGTCCCGGTTGCTGGCCCATGCCGAGGACGTCTGTTTGCTGGGTGCCACGGAGTCCGGAATCCCGGTGCTCACGCTGCTTGGTGCCACCTCGGTCCTCAGCGTGCCGTTGTCGGACGGCGAGCGCAGCTATGGCGCGCTGACGTTGATCCGCCGGGCCGACGACAGGCCGCTCGAGGTCGCCGATCTCGGACTGGTCGAAGAGCTCGGCGAGCAGGTCGCTCTCGCAATCAAGGTGGATCGGATGTTCGTGCGCCGTTCAGAAGTTGTCGAGGCGCTGCAGGCGAGCCTGCTGCCGAGGGACGTACCGCCAGTCCCTGGTGTGGATATCGCGACCGCGTACCTCACCGCCACCGAGGGACTGGACGTGGGCGGCGACTTTTACGACGTCTACGACAGCCCGGGCGGCTGGGGCCTAGCGATCGGTGACGTGCAGGGTAAGGGTGAGGAGGCTGCGACGGTCACCGCGATGGCGCGGCATGCCGTGCGCGTCCTCGCACATTGGAACTCCGACCCTGCCGCGGTGCTCAGCATGCTGAACGAGGTGATGCTGGCGCAGCGGGGCAACGATCGGTTCGTCACCGCGATCGCGGCCCATCTGCGCTGGGACGGCTCGATCCTGCGGATGACCGTCGGCTCCGCTGGGCACCCAGGCCCCATGCTGGTCCGGCCCGACGGCCGGGTTCGGCTGCTTTCTGGCGGTGGCCTGCCCCTCGGTCTTTTCCCCGAATGTGAGCCGGGCACAGCGGAACTGGAGCTGGAGCCTGGTGACATGGTCTTCTTCTTCACCGACGGTGTCACGGATGCGCGCAGCCCGGATAACGCCTATTTCGAGACGCGTCTGACCGACGAGCTCGCCGCGCTGGCCGGGCGGGCGGCGCACGAAGTGGTCTCGGCGATGCGAACGCTCGTGCTCGAATTCAGCCGGAACGACTTGCGCGACGACATGACGATGCTGGTGCTCCGGGTGCTCGAACCCACCGACTAGGGGCCGCCTGGATCACCGCCCGCATCCACCAAGATCCACGGTACGCCCAAGAGCTCAGCGACGTGCCCGAAGCGCGTCGAGCGCGTCACGCAGCCGTCCGGTACGTTCCTCGAGGCGGGATACCGAGTCTGCTATGGCGCTGTCCACAGCGAGGGAAGCCTGGCCCGCGAGCACCGCGACTTGATCCTCCACCGCGGCGAGCCGCCCGGACAGTTCCGCCATCAGCGAGTCACCGCCGCCGATGGGCCCGTACAACTGGGCGCGAAGCAGTTCGGCCTGTGCCCGCAGTTGCAGGTTCTTGGCGTAGAGCTCGACGAATACCGACACCTTCGCGCGCAGCACCCACGGATCGAAGGGTTTGGAGATGTAGTCGACGGCGCCGGCCGCGTAGCCACGGAACGCGTAGTCGGGGTCGGCGTTCACCGCGGTGAGGAAGATGATCGGGATGTCGCGCGTCTTAGCGCGCCGCTTGATGTGGGTCGCGGTCTCGAAGCCGTCCATGCCCGGCATGACCACGTCGAGCAGGATGACCGCGAACTCATCGGTGAGAAGTGCCTTGAGCGCCGCCTCACCGGACCGGACAGATACTAGCGCTTGATCCAGCGAGCTGAGGATCGCCTCGAGCGCGACGAGGTTTTCCTCACGGTCATCGACCAGCAGGATCTTCACCTTGTCGGCCACCTGGTGCGTTTCCTTTCCTGGCTGCCGCGGTTGGGTCGAGCCGGGCTCGATGTTACCGGCCCGCCAACGAAATGTGCATGTCCGATAGCACATTGCCACCAGTTGGCGTTATTGCGCGCCGACTTCGTCCAGCCACTGCCGCATCACCCTGAGCAGCTGCTCGACATCGACGGGTTTGGGGATGTAATCGGATGCGCCCGCGCTGATGCTCTTCTCCCTGTCGCCCTTCATGGCCTTCGCCGTAAGCGCGATGATCGGCAGGTTCGCGAACTGGGGCATTCGGCGGACTGCCTCGGTGGTGGCGTAACCATCAAGCTCAGGCATCATCACGTCCATGAGCACGAGTGCGATGTCTTCTGTGCGCTCGAGCACATCGATGCCCTCGCGGCCGTTCTCGGCATAAAGCACCTGAGCGCCGCACCGCTCGAACACGCTGGTGAGCGCGAAGACGTTCCGTACGTCGTCGTCGATGATCAGAATCTTCGCGCCGTTCAGCGCGTCGCCTGGGTCAGGTTCCGCGCTGAGCGTGGACTCCCTGGTCCGCTCGGCGCGGTTGCTCGCTTCCTCGGCACGAGTCTGGGCCCGGCGGCCCACTGCTGGGGGCTTGCTATCGAGGGCTGCCTGCCGCGCGGGCAGTGGCGCCCCGCCCCGCACCGCGCCGCCCTGCACCCGCCCGCCCTGCCCGCCTCCACCCTGCACCGCGCCGTCGTTCGCCGCCCCGTCCCTGTCCGCGCCGTCCCTGTCCGCGCCGTCCCTGTCCGGGCCGTCCCTGTCCGGGCCGTCCCTGTCCGATGCGCTCCAGTCCGATGCGGCACTGCCCGATGCGGCACTGCCCGATGCGGTGCTGCCCGATGCGGCACTGGCCGGAGCTCGCCTTCCCGCGGCGCGAGCCTTTCGCGGCCTGGCAGCGAATCCAGCCTGCCCGGTGTCTTCCGCGGGTCGACGGCGGCCGCCGCCGCGCGCCGGCGTGGCAACCGGATACCTGGCCGGAAGGTACAGGGTGAACGTGCTGCCGTGACCGATTGTGCTGCGGGCACGGATCTCGCCGCCGAGCAGCTGAGCGATGTCACGGCTGATGGACAGGCCAAGGCCGGTCCCGCCGTAGCGGCGGCTCGTCGTGCCGTCGGCCTGCTGGAAGGCGTCGAAGATCAGGCGCAGCTTGTCCTCGGCAACGCCCACACCTGTGTCAGTCACGGCGAACGCAACGACCTCGGATTCGGCCGCGAGCGAACCACTGAATGCCACGTCGGTGGCACGGGATATCTGTAGCCGCACGTCACCGGTCGCGGTGAACTTCACGGCGTTCGACAGCAGGTTGCGCAGTACCTGCTGCAGTCGCTGCTCGTCCGTGAACAGCTGCTCAGGAACGTCCGCGGAAACGTTCACACGGAACGTGAGCCCCTTGTCGACCGCCACCGGCCTGAATGCGGCTTCCACATACTCCACGAGCGTCGCCATGGCGAGAACCTGTGGGTGGACGTCCATCTTGCCTGCCTCGACCTTGGACAGGTCGAGGATGTCGTTGATCAGCTGGAGCAGATCGCTGCCCGACTCGTGAATCGTCCTCGCGAAGTCCACCTGCTTGCCGGTCAGGTTGCCGTCCGGATTCTCCGACAACAGCTTGGCGAGCACGAGGAGGCTGTTCAGCGGGGTGCGCAGCTCGTGCGACATGTTGGCGAGGAACTCCGACTTGTACCTCGAAGAAAGCGCCAGCTGCTGAGCGCGTTCCTCGAGCGCCCGGCGGGCCTGCTCGATCTGGAAGTTCTGCACCTCGATCGCCCGGTTCTGCTTGGCGAGCAAGGCAGCCTTCTCCTCGAGTTCCGCGTTCGACCTCCGCAGCTCGGCCTGCTGGCGCTGCAGTTCGTCGGAGCGTTCCTGCAACTGCTGTGCGAGCCGCTGCGACTCGGTGAGCAGCGCCTCCGTCCGCGAGTTCGCCATGATCGTGTTGATGGTAACGCCGATCGTGCCGACGAATTGATCGAAAAAGGCAAGGTGGGTGTCGCTGAACGGGCGCAGTGAGGCGAGTTCGAGCACGCCAAGAACCTGGTCTTCGAAGAGGATCGGCAGCACCGCGATGCTAGCGGGCGCGGCTTCGCCGAGACCGGAGCCGACCGTGATGTAGTCCTTGGGTACCGCGGTGATCAGAATCGGCTTGCCCTCCACGGCGGCCTGGCCGACCAGCCCTTCACCGAACGAGAACTCCGTGGTTCCCTTCTTGCGGAAGCCGTACGCGGCGATCCTCCTGAGTATCGGCTCGGCGGTCGTGCTGTCCGCGGCCTGCGGGTAGTCGGCGAGGAAGAAGGCGCCGAACTGGGCGGACGTCAGCGGAGTCAGTTCACTCATGATCAGTTGTGCGACGTCGAGGAGGTCGCGGTGGCCCTGCATGAGGCCCGCGATCCTCGCCAGGTTGGTCTTCAGCCAGTCCTGCTCCTGGTTCGTACTTGTCGTCTCCCTCAGGTGGGCGACCATCAAGTTGATGTTGTCCTTGAGCTCGGCGACCTCGCCGCGCGCCTCGACCTGGATGGACTGGGTGAGGTCCCCCTCTGCCACGGCGCTCGCCACCGCGGCGATCGCGCGTACCTGAGTGGTGAGGTTGCCCGCGAGTTCGTTGACGCTTTCCGTCAGACCCTTCCAGGTACCCGAGATGTCGTGGACCTGAGCCTGGCCGCCGAGGCGCCCCTCACTACCCACCTCGCGCGCGACCCTGGTCACTTCGTCGGCGAACGCGGAAAGCTGGTCGACCATCGTATTGATCGTGGTCTTCAGCTCGAGAATCTCGCCGCGCGCGTCAACGGTGATCTTCTTGCTCAGGTCACCGCCGGCTACCGCGGTTGCCACCTGGGCGATGCCACGCACCTGGCTGGTCAGGTTGTTCGCCATCGAATTGACGTTGTCCGTCAGGTCTTCCCAGATCCCCGACACGCCGCGGACCTGTGCCTGGCCGCCGAGGCGGCCTTCCGTGCCGACCTCGCGGGCCATCCGGGTGACCTCGTCCGCGAACGCGGAAAGCTGGTCGACCATCGTGTTGATGGTGTCTTTGAGCTGGAGTATCTCGCCCTGCGCGTCGACGGTGATC
>DATIYI010000225.1:0-28706 GCA_035517695.1 Streptosporangiaceae bacterium | reverse complement strand
TACGACGAGATCGCCGACACGTTCGCCCGGTACGGCCTGGTCACCGAGCGGATGCCGGGACTGACGTTCCGGCAGCGGCGCTTCGCCGACCCCGAAGAGTTCGAGGCGGCGAACCACGACGTCGTCCTGCGCGGCCTGGACCCGACCGGGAAGGAGGCGGAGGGCTGGTACCACGCCGACTGTTTCCTCACCCGCCCGGCAGCCGCGGCTGCGGAGACACCGGTTGCCGAACTATTTGCCGGAGTTCTGCCCGAAGGCGGTCGATGAGCGGCTCGCGTATCGTCGACCGCAGTGGCGACAAATGACCTCCCTGCCGATCCGGCACTTGGCCCGGCGGGGTCACGACACGGAGGGGCGGCGTTCGCTACGGGCTCGGCGGAAGGCTTCGGCGCGGCCGGCTGGGCAGCGGCTTTACCGTTCACCGCTCGGCATCGATGGCTGTCGGCGCTTAAGGTTGCCCGGTGGGGGAGGGCGCAGCGGCTCGGCCGATGGTGGGCCGTGACCGCGAGCTGGCTCGGGTAACGACGCTCCTGGCTGACGCCTTGCCGGGTCGCCGGCGCCTGGTGCTGTGCACGGGTGAGGCGGGGATCGGGAAGACCCGCCTGGCGGAAGAGATCGCCGTATCAGCTGCCGCCGGGGGCGTGGCTATGGCGTGGGCTTGCGCGACCGACCGCGACAGCTCGCCGCCGTATGGCCTGTGGCGGCTGGTACTGTCCGAGCCCGCCGTCCGGGCAGGTGCTGACAGCACATCCAGTCTCGACTCGTGGTCGCACGTGTTGGGCGACGCCGAGCGCCCTACGCTTCCTGATGGCGTCGATTCCGGCAGCGCCCAGCGGTTCGCGCTGTTTCGCCGAGATTCGCCGGCGGTTGAGGCAGGCGGCCGAGTCGCGACCTGCCGGGGCTTGGCGGGGCCTGGCGACACGAGCGGCGGAATCCCGGATCTTTTGGACGATCCGGCCGCGGTGCGACGCCGACAAGCTGTACATCCGCTGAGCCCTGGAACTCGAAAGCGCCCGGTCCCGTCACCGAGCAGCGAGGATCCCCGGTCGTCAGCGCCTGCGACGGCTGCGGAGCGGACGCCGCTGCTAACGAGCTGGCACGACTAGCTCGCGGCCACGGTAGAACGCTTCCTGCTCATCCAGGACGTGGGGAGCCATCGCCTCACGTCGGAGCGCCTCCGATTCGGAGGCCCGCCACGCTTCGCACGACTCCTTTGAGGTCCAGAATGACACCCCGATGCTTTGCTGCTCGTCTTCGGACCAGTACGCGTAAGCGCGCAGCATGCCCTCCGGATGCGTGTCCGGCCTCCATGCCCTCTCGAATTCAGTCAGCGTGCCCGGCTTGATCCGGCGTGTCGTCATCCACACGAAGTGCTCGTCCATCATGGCCTCCTCCGGGACCGGCGGTGGTCGCCACGGGCATCGCCGCCGGCGACCCCGCTTCTGCGATTATTCCTTGTCCTGGCGGAACTCCGACAGCTGGCGGCCCCGGCCGCCACGTTTGGGCACGTGTTCGATACCGCGACGGCTAGCGGCCCGGCAGCGCGCTCACGGCGGCGGAATGGTATGAGCAGCGGCCAGTCAAGGCAGGCTGATGCAATGGCGTCAAGAATACGACGTGCTAGCCCCCATCAGGTCGCAAGGTAAAGGCGCTGGCGTGCCTGGCGTAGTTATTGGGGCGGCCCGGCCGTGCGGGACAGGCCGGGCCGTCGAAGGGACCGGCCATCA
Source organism: Streptosporangiaceae bacterium (assembly GCA_035517695.1). Lineage (GTDB taxonomy): Bacteria > Actinomycetota > Actinomycetes > Streptosporangiales > Streptosporangiaceae > DATFVJ01. The sequence goes on along the minus strand of DATIYI010000225.1, from coordinate 26,979 downwards.
ACGGCCTGCCAGAGTCATCGCGGCGATCAACCGGTATTCGGCGACTGTGGGTGGTCTCTGGAGCCGTAGGCTTTGCCTGGCCGTCGAGGGGGCGGACATGGGTGAGCCAGCCATCGCGGTGCGCGGACCGCGCAAGAGTTTGGTGCGCAGGGGGCGGTGGCCGGGATCGATCTGGAGATCGCGGCGAGTTCCCTTCGCCGGGCTTGTCGGGCCGAACGGGGCGGGGAGCTGACTCTCGGCGCGCTGACCCTGCTCAGCGTCACGCAGACCCCGATGGGCGAGGCGGATGTCATCGTCGCCCGGGCCTTTCGCCGATCTGGCCACTCTCAGCATCGTGCAGCGGCGTGCCACGGCCTAAGCCCAGCGCCTGCACGAGCAGCTGTCTGGTGCCCTGACCAGCCGGGTGGTAATTGAGCAGGCCAAGGGCGTGATCTCGGAGCGCGCTGGCGTCGATCTGGGCGAGGCCTTCGCCGGTTGCGGCGCTACGCCCGCAACCGCAACCTCCGCCAACCGGGCGATCCCCGAGGCCAACGAGGCCGAGCGGCGCCGTCAGGTCGGCGCGTACGCCGATCAGGTGCATCGCAACCGCGCCGCGCTGGCCTGAGCGCGCTCGGGTCCCGGCAGGTCAGCGCCGGAGCGCGCGGACGCGATGGCGCCACCCGAGCGCAGCCGTTCGGAAACAATCTGCTAAACGGCTGCCGCAGCTGCGCCACTGCTCGTCGGTGCCGCATGCGCGGACCGGGCCGCCGAGGTGGCCCTCGCGTGGCGCCACAAGCAGCTCCGGTACATGTTCCGGGTCACGGCCATGGGCCAGGTCCCCTCGTTAGCAGACCTCACTAGGTGGAGCCCGGCCGGGGCGCTGGCCGAGTCGGGGTTCTGCGACGCGCTCGCGGCGATCGGCCTGCTGCGGCACGAACCCGACCCGCCGGGGACCCGCCGCAATCGACATGGTCGACTTCGGGCTGGATTTGTCAGATCTTTGCGAAGCGGCGCTCCGGCGTAAGTCAACCTCGCCCTGAGGTGGTGCGTCCAACTATTCGTGCAGCTCATAGGGGAGGGGATACGCGCCCGGGTAACCGGCGTGGTCGCACACCGTGCGCCGATGAGATCGCCTTCGCGCGACAAGGCGCTCCCAGCCGTCGCGCTTATGGTCGTTGCCTGACACGCCTCTTCCCCTGACCGCGAGAGGAGAAGAATGCTTCAGTCGAGATTCGCCAACCGTGCCCTGGGACTTGCCCGGGTGGATTTCGCTCCTGCCCATCGCCAGCCGCCGGTGACCCGGGTTGTTTTGGCGACGGCGTTGTCGGTCGGCGGATCGCTCCTTGCAGACGCTCTGCTCGTGGTTATCGGCACGGCAGTCTTTCCCGCGACGAAAGGCTACGTTCACTTCGAATTCTCCGATTATGCCAAGCTGACTGTCATCGGCGTCATCATCGCGTGCGCGGCCTGGCCTGTCGTGACGCGCATCACCTCGTCGCCGAGATGGCTGTTCTTCCGGCTCGCCATCCTCGTAACCTTGATGCTCTATGTTCCTGATCTGTGGCTGCTGATGAGAGGCGCGCCTCCGAAGGCAGTGGCGGTTCTCATGACGATGCACCTGGCCATCGCGCTCGTCACCTACAACATTCTCGTGCACGTTGCCGCGGTTCGACCTGGACGGAATTCAGCGGAGCCCGAGACCTCCGAGCGGTCGGCGGCCACGACCTGACCGCGAGGACTGGCAGTTGCGGTCCGCGCCTGGTCCAGCTCCAGCTATTGGCTGGGGTCAACACGGGAGCGACACGGGAGCTCACAACTCTGGGACAATCATTAAGGGCTTACGGGTCAAGGCATTCCAGCGACTGTACGTGGGCCTCCTTTACGCGCAGGATCGCCTCAGGGCCGCGGAAGAGCACGACCCAGCCGTCCTCTCGCTGCACGTCGTCGATGTTCTCGAACGTCTCCCGCACGACCTGCTCATCGTCTCCGTAGACCATTCGATATGTAGCCATCGGTGATGCCTCCTGAGCTTTCGAAGCCGCTACCCGCCGCCTTCACGTAATGAGGCGATTGCGGCTGTCATAACTCTGAGAAGTGCCTTTCTGCCTGGGATGATCGGCGTTGTCGAGACTCCGGCGATCCGAGGAGACAGGCGCCTTCATGGTGATGAAGGCTACCGCTCCCTGGCTCAGGATCGCAGTATCCGCGGATGGGTAGGCTCGCGGCGCAGCCCGCTCGTCCGCTCGGATTAAGTACGTCCCGGTCCGCTGCGGGCTGTGCTGGGGCTGAACAGCATGCCGCCGAGACGGACGCTACTTGCCGAATAGCGCCGCTGCCCGGCGAGACATCTCCTCGGACGAGACGTCCTCGATGTGCTGGCTCATCATCCACTGCTGGCCGAACGGATCGCGGAGCCGCCCGCCGCGTTCTCCGTAGAACTGGTCCTCAAGCGGATAGATAACCTCAGCCCCAGCGCTGACCGCCCGTTCCCACGCCGCGTCCACGTTCTCCCAGTACAGCGACATGACACAGCTGACCATCCCGCCCAGGCTCTCGGGTGACCTGACGGGCCCATCTGCAGAATCTTGGGTGATCATCACTACCGAGTCCCCAATCTGGATCTCGGCGTGGATCAGCTCAGCGTTCGGCCCGGTGAATCGAGTACCCAGCTCCTCAGCGCCGAACGCCCGGCCGTAGAAGGCGATCGCGGCAGCGCCATCTCGGACAACCAGACGGGGAGTGACGGTGTGCAGGCGGTCGGGAATCGGGCTCACTGCGTTGGTGCGCGATGCGTCCACGGGGCCTCCTCCAGCCACAAGTCTTCGAGCCACTGAGGGTCACCATAGTGGTGAACCCTAGCCGACCGGCACGGCGCGGCCCGAATCACCGTTCAACCCCAGCTCACGCCCCACCATGCGCGGCCACTTCATCCACTCGGCGCATCCCTTGCCACCTTCACCAGCTGACCCACGTCGGCCGCGATGGAGACGAATATCGACCCCAGAAGTTCAGAAAGGAGATAGGTTCCGACGCGGCGCCCTTGCAGCCGCCAGCTCCCCGCGTTATACTCGCGCCGGCAAAAGGGGTGGCTTTTCGATGGGCGAATTGCAATACAGCGCGGTGCGGGTTGCGGCGGCGCAGTCGAACCTGACGACAATCGCTCAGTACATGTCCTGGCTGATGTTCCGCAACGTCGCGTCGGATGGATTCGTGTTCGAAGATCCAGTGAATACGGGTGTGCTGTCGCTACCCGGGTGCGTGCTCGCCTCACCGTCGTGGGAGAACAGCGCCACGCACGTGACCCAGGATTATGTCTACAACTGGACGCGCGACGCCGCGATCGTCGCGATCGAGCTCGCGGCGGGCACGATCCCCACCAACCAGCCGCTGATCGACTATGTCCAGTTCGCGCAGATCTGCCAGAACTCGGGTGGCCCGATAGATCGCGCGTCGTTCTTCATCAACGGCACGCCGCGGCCGTGGAGCGATCAGACCGACGGGCCTGCCCTGCAGACGCTGGCGATCCTGCAGCTGTTCTCCCAGCTCGACGCACCGACGCAGGCCGTGGCGAACGCCGTGATCGCACAGGACCTAAGCTTCCTGCGGGACGCTTATCAAGGCGAGACGGTCAATCTCTGGGAGGAGGAGTTCGGCGCCTCGTTCTTCGCGCGCGCCGCGCAGCTGCGGTGCTTTAAGGCGATCGCCGGCAACACCCTCGGGATCCCGGTCCCGGGGTGGCTCAGCACCGCCATACCATGGCTGCAGAACGCCCTTCAGGAGCACTGGAACGGCCAGTACTACCAGTCGCTGCTCCCTGTCCCGACCGACAAAACCCCGTACGACCCCAACATCGACATCGTCATGGCCGCGATCTACGGCGCCGTGGCGGTGATGGACACGAAGCTGCTGGCGACCGCCGCGCTTGTGCGCAGCCAGTGGGACGAACCGAACTCGGGCTACTTCTACCAGGTCAACGGGGCCGATCAGCAACGCGGCATCGGGCCACTGCTTGGCCGCTATCCGGGTGACACGTACGACGGTGACAGCGATGCGCCCGCAGACGATCACCCCTGGGCGGTGTCCACGTGCAACTTCGCGGAGTTCTACTACCGGCTGGCGAGCGCGATTACCGCCGCCGGAGTGCTTCCCCTCGACGCCTACTCCATCAACTTCTTCAGCCAGGTCGGAGTCGACGCGCAGACGACGCCGGCCGCGGCCGCCGCGGCACTGCAGAGCGCCGGCGACCAGATGCTGCAGGCGGTCATCTTCCACAGCGATCATCTCGAGCTCAGCGAGCAGTTCGACGCCTTGACCGGCTACGAGAAGAGTGTCAGCAACCTGTCCTGGAGTTACGCGTCGTTCCTTTCGGCGGTCCGCGCCAGGTGACGCGGGGCCCCTCAAGTCCGTGCGCCATCGAGGCGGCACGCGGGCCTGGACCGTCGCATCCGAGGATCCGCCGCTACGTCTAGTGATCGGCAAGGACGCTCGCCAACGGATCTCCGACAAGATGAACCGGCAGCTGACGGAGCTCGAGCGCTGGCGACCCTCATCGGCGTGATCTCCGCAGCCGACCGCGAATCCGACACGGGCGAGCACGAACCCGATGAGCAGCAGCGAGGAAAGAAGCCCCTGGAATGAACTCCCACCGGTCGCGGACCGGCGTGGCCGAACCGCGCGCCGGCCTGCGGGTTACGTCAGCCGCCGGGCGGAGAACGCGCGCAGCGCCTCGTACCGGCGGTGGCTGGCCTGGGCCAGTCGCGGTGAAGACCCCTTCGGATATCACGAGCGGATAACGAATTTCAACGTTGTAGTTTAATAGCTGCCGACGGGCGATATGTCCTGACATCCTGCCCAGGACAGGCCCGGCGAGAGGCACATCAAGCCGAGTAGGCGGGCGCGATTCCGGCGTTGGGAACCCTTCGTGAAGTCAGTCCCCAGGCACCGTTGGCGCAAGAAGATCAGGCGGACCGGGCAGCACACGGTGCCGTCTCAGGCGGCGAAGGTCGCGCAGAAGGCGGGGAAAGCGATGCCCGCCCTCGCCGTGGCGGGCGCACTGACCGTGGCTCCTCAGGCGCGCAAGCCCGCCGCGCCTGGCCGAGCGCCAGCGAAGCAGATGATTCACCTGGACACGCAGCGGGTGGCCCGCACCTACACTGTCCAGCCTGGGGACACTCTGGCGGGGATTGCGCAGCGGCTCTACGGCCAGCCCGTCGCCTGGCGGTGGCTGTACCGGGTGAACCGTGCGGAGATCACCGACCCCGGGCTGATTTCCCCTGGGCAGGTGCTGGACGTCCCGTTGAATCCGCCCACCAGCTTCACGGCGTCCCGTGGTGGAGCACCTGTATATAGGCCACGGCACGCCGCGGCCCATGCAGGAGCACCGCCGCTCCAGCCCGCGGCTGCGCCGCGGGGCGGGACCTTCAGCTACGCCGCCCTTGAGCAGCTGTGGGTGGCCGAAGGCGGCAACCCAGTCGAGGAGGCGTTCGCCGCCTGCATCGCCGAACATGAGTCCGGCGGCAACCCGGGCGCAATCTCCCCCACCACCGATTACGGGCTCTGGCAGGAGCATGACGACCCAGCCGCCCTCAACCCGGTCGTCAGCGCTCAGACTGCGGTCCAGATGTCTTCTGACGGGACAGACTGGTCGGCGTGGACCACCGAGCCCGACTGCTGACAGGCCCGGTCGCGCGGCTGTAGCAGCCCAGCATCGGCCGCCCCCGGGCAGTGCAGGCGGGGCAAGCGCGGACGCTGCTGCAGCCGTACCTGGCCGCGCTGCCGCAGGCATTGGCCCCGAACGGTGCTGGCTGCCGCGTACCGGGGCGGTCACTCGCGGCCTGCTGCTGTGGCGGCTTCGACAGCAAGCCGCGGGGACCGGTCCCGTCGGCCTGACCGATCTGGATTCCACGGAGGTGTTCGCGTGGTGACCACCCTGCCGGGCCACGCCCGGTTCGCGCATCCGCCGCTGACGGTGGAGGTGGATGGGCCGTATGCCTGTTTCACCCGCCCGGAACTGAAAACCGAACGGGTCAGCTACCCGGTGATGACCCCGTCCGCGGCCCGCGGCGTACTGGCGGCGATCTACTGGAAAGCCGAGTTCGACTACGTGATCACGGCGATCGAGGTGCTCGCCGAGATCCGGTGGGCGAGCGTGCGCCGCGACGAGGTCACCTTGATGGTCACGCTCGACTGGGTCCGCAGGGCAATGGCCGACCCGGCGCAGCGGTTTGACGCCGAGGCGGGCCGTAACCAGCGCAACACGGTGTTCTTGCGCGATGTCGCCTACCGGATCCGCGCCCAGATCTGGCCACGCCCGCACGCCCCCAACCCGGAGGCGGCCTACCGGGAGCAGTTCCGCCGCCGGGTCGATAAGCGGGCATGTTTGTCCGAGCCGTTCCTGGGCTCCAGGGAATGCCCGGCGAGCTTCACCAGGCAGACGGACCGGGTCCCGGTCAGCCACACTGAGGATCTTGGGGTGATGCTGCACAGCGTCACCAACGGCGGCGGCGAGACCTGCCGCTGGTTTTACGCCCGTCTCGAGTCCGGCGTGATGCATGTCCCTGAATACGGCATCGAGCTCGCCGCCAGCGGCGCCCCGATGACCAGCCCGATGGCTGCCGGCGGCACGCGACCCATCCGTTTACGGCCCATCCCGTCGTGACTTGATATGAGATCCAGAGGCAATGGCGGTCGACGGTTATCTCGCACTCGCTGCCCCGCGGTGCGCTCCCGAAGTCCGCTGGATAGGCGGCGGCGAGGTCGCCGATGCGCAGGCAGCTCAAGAAGTTGGCACCTTCCCGACCCAGACGTCCTTTGACGGCCTGGTCCCTGATCCGTTGTTCCGCAGCCTGTATCACGCCGGGATCCGCTGTCAGGGGGCTGTGCCCTGGACATGCCAGCTCCCACACTGCTACGCCTTGGCTGGGCAGCCGCCGGTCACCAGCGGGGGAGTGGTCGCTCAGGTCTGGCGCGGCGGTCGCGGCCGACAGGTGCAGGTCGCCCGGCTGCTCGCCGGAACCGACATCGGGGTGGTCGATGACAGCCTGGGCCGTCGCGCCGGGATGCTGCTGGCCCGCAGCGGTCACGCTGATGCCATCGACGCCACCGTGGTGTGCCTGGCCGCAGATGGTGACGATATTCTCACCGCCGATCCTGGCGACCTGCTTTCACTCGCCCAAGTCGCAGAGATCCACATCGGCCTTATCCCCGTTTAGGCCAGCCACGGTCCGCACATACACTCACGGTCGGCGCTAGGGCGGTGCATCCCAGGCCGTGGCGGTGTCCGGGGAAAAGACAAGCCGGATCGGCACCGGCGCCGACCAGATCAGGTGTCGGCACTGGCTTCGGTGAGGCCGCCCTGGCCAGCCTGACCAAGACGCTGTCCGGCCTGGAACGTCCGCAGCCCCCGCTCGACCGCGGCACACTGCGGCGGAACGGGGTGCACTGGGTCGAGCCCCGGCTCGCCGGGCAGGTGGCCTTCAGCGAGTGGACCAGTGCCGGGCAGTTGCGTCATCAGCGGTTCCAGGGCCTGCGCCGGGACAAGGACCCAGCCAGCGTGATCCGCGAGACGGCGTGAGCCGGGAGACCGCATAGCGGGGCATAGACCGGCATAGAGGGGCTGGCCACGGGCATCGCGGTGCTGGCCGCGGCAGCCGAGCGACCGCAGGCCGGGCACATCAGGTGCCAGGTGCCGGGCGCAGCGGGGATCGAAGTCTTCCCGACAGGTGAGCGCACCGGTTTAAGCTTGGGCGTGGCCCAGGCTGCCCCGTCGCGGACCGCGCTGGTCCGCCGAGCGCGCCGGATCAACCGCGAGCTGGCCCGGCTGTACCCAGACGCGCATATCGAGCTGAATTTCACATCTCCGCTCGAGCTGCTGGTGGCGACGATTCTGTCCGCCCAGACCACAGACCGGCAGGTCAACGCGGTCACGCCGGTGCTTTTCGCCCGGTACCGCACCGCCGCCGACTACGCCGCCGCGGACCGGGCGGAACTTGAGAAGGTGATCCAGCCGACGGGGTTCTTCCGCGCCAAGGCGAAGAGCCTCATCGCTCTCGGCCAGGCGTTGTGCGGCCGCTTCGGCGGGGAGGTTCCCGACACGCTGGAAGAGCTGGTGACCTTGCCGGGTGTTGGCCGCAAGACCGCCAGTGTGGTGCTCGGCGATGCCTTCGGCAAGCCAGGCCTCACGGTGGACACCCATTTTGCCCGGCTGGCGCGGCGGTTTGGCTGGTCGGCGCAGACCGACCCGGGAAAGATCGAGCGCGACGTCGGCGCGCTCCTGCCCCGGCAGGAGTGGACCGCGGCCTCCCACCGGTTGATCTGGCACGGTCGCCGGGTCTGTCACGCTCGCAGGCCCGCGTGCGGCGCTTGCGGGGTCGCCCGGCTGTGCCCGTCGTTCGGCGAAGGCCCGACCGATGAGCAGACCGCCCGCAAGCTTGTCAAGACTGGGCCGTTTTCGTGACCGGAGTGGGCCCCACGTGAGATCACCGGCGCGCTGCTCCCGGTCCCTGATGCGAGAGGCCAACGTCCGGCCATGTGCTAATGCCTGGCCGTTGGATGCTGGGATCGAGATGTGGGGATAGGGATTCGGCCGCACGTAACCAGCGGACACCCGCCGATCGCTGACGGGCGCAATCAGGCGCCGCTGCCGGTAACGCCCCATGGGTCATGGTCGGCATGGGCGGACGTCTGGCTTGCGACCAATGAAGCCTTGAGCTGCGTGTACTCCTCCGTGGAGAGCACGCCTCTCGCATGGAGCTGTGCGAGCCGGTCGAGCCGGTCTGCGAACTGAGTCGCATCGGGCTCCGCGATGTCTGTTGCTTTCGCAAGACCCCGGGCGGCGCTGCGGATCTCAAATGCGAGCACGCAATAGATGACACCCGTCACCACTGCCCACAGGCCGATGATCGTGATCAGCAGCGCAAGGGTGGCCTCGGGCCTGCGCATCGCCCAGATCCCGAGCAGCAACTCGATCACGCCAAGCGAGACCGTGAAGCCCCACTGCGGCAGCTCACGCCGGCGGGCGACGGACGTGACGATGTGAAAGCTGCCGGACACGGCTAGCCAGGCGCCGACGAAGAAGGCCAGGACGAGCAGCGACGGGCCGGGCCATGCGACGAGGACGACTCCGGCGATGACTCCGGCAATCCCCGCGACGATTTGCTCGCCCGATGTCCTACCCGCGTACGCGGGACTGAAGGCGAGCGCGATCCCGCGGATGATGAAGATCAGACCCGTGATGATGACCAGGGCGTGCACGGTCCAGTCGGTGGCCAAGAGCCCGAGCCCGAGCCCGATCGAGACGAGACCAGTGAGGAGCGGAATCCACCAAAGGTGTCTCAGCTGGTCTCCAAGTTCCCGCAGCGGCGAGTGTCGGCCCTCGCCGAGGCTGGTGCTCTGGCTCATAGGATCACCCCTTGCTGCGTTGCTGCACGGGCGGTCAGATAGCCGCCCATCTACATGGTTCCCGCAAGTCCGGGCCGGTCCCACCTTCGTCGGGTGATGCCGACGGGTTGCACTCGGCGGGCCCGCAGCAACCTGCACCATTTTCACCATGTCATAGCGCCCTGTGCCGGTGGGCGAACGCTCACCACCACCACCACCGCTCTGACGGCTGCGTCAGCTAGGCGATCTGAACCGGTTGGGCCGTGCGTGAGCGGGTAGCGGGGACCCGAAGTGAAGTGAATCGAGGGAGATCCTCTGAAGGCTCCGGCTCCACGCGGCCATGACGTGCCGGCAACGCCTCACGGCTTCCGCCGGCGGATCGCCACCGGTCCCACTTTGCTCCCAGACCTCGGCACGGGGGCCTGCCCGCAGCTGGCGAAGGCTGGCGAGTGCCCGCGGAACGTATGCCTCGCCGGAGCCTTAGGCGAAAGGAGCGGCCGGACGACATCTGGACCCGTCGCGATGCAGAGTAGGTGTCTACGACTGAATACACACGACTGAATACACATGATCCGAATACTGAACCGCACGTCGGCTCGACGATGACGCCGGACTCGGCTGACGCATGATGGTCGAGGGCAACGCACCCTCAACGAGTAATGAGTAGAAAGCAGATGATTATGGTCCTTACCACCGTCCCTCGTCGCATCGCGAAGCTGGAGTACTCAGTTGTACGCTTGCCCTTCACCCTCCTCTTAGAGCACGTCGTTACCCGCCACTGGGACGAGGAGGCGCGCCTTCGTCTGGGTTTTGAGCGTCTCCTCGGTTCGCTGGATGGGTTCGCCGGACGGCTCCTTGCCGACAGCGACATCTCTCGGCGGGGTCAAGCGCGCATGCGGCGAGCCGAGTTCCTGGCGATGGCCGGCCAGCTTGAGACGACGGCGCAGGCGCAAGCGCAGACCGAAGAGAAGCTGCAGGCCGAGCGGGCCCAGGCTCGCCAGGCCCGTGAGCAGGCCGAGGAGGAGATGGACAACGAGATCGCCGCCGCTTACCAGAAGGCGCTAGAAGACGAGGAGGACGTTCGCCGTGCGGTCGATGCGCTGAGCGCGGCGGAGGAAGCGCAAGCGGAGCATGTCGCGCGGAAGCGCGCCGCCAAGGAGCCCGACATGCCCGTCAAACCAGCCGCTGAGGGTAGCTCCGTCGACGTGACCTTCATTCTTCCCGCGGAAGTTCAAGCCGACAGTGTGGTGCTGTGCGGAGAGTTCAACGAGTGGTCGGCGGACAATATCAGGCTCGAACGGGGCAGTGACGGCTCCTGGCGGGCAACCGTCGCCCTCGAGCCAGGCCGCAGCTACCGCTACCGGTACTTGCTCGATGGCGAACGGTGGGAGAACGGCTGGCAGACCGACGGCTATGTGCCCAACTCGTACGGCAGCGATGACTCGGTTGTCGTCGTCGAATGACCGGCATGCACCCGGACATGACAACCGCGGCCGGCTTACGCTCCAAGAAGTCTGCCTCGAAATCCGGGAGGCAGTCAGCTACTCCGGATAACGGCACCTGGTGCGGTCACTGGTTACCCGGCGAGCGCTGACGCCCCGATCACATGCGGCAATTTGGGCCCTTCTTCCGGCCGCTAACGGCGTCTCTGTGGTACCAGCACCTGCTCGAGGGCGTCGAAGTCCTCGACGCATTTGCCCGTTCCGAGCACGACCGACTCCAGCGGATTGTCGGCCAGGTGGACCGGCATGCCTGTCTCTTCGCGCAGCCGCTCGTCGAGGCCGCGCAACAGGGCGCCACCGCCGGTGAGCGCGATACCGCGGTCCATGATGTCGCCGGCCAGCTCGGCCGGGCACGCGTCGAGCGTGGCCTTGACGATGTCCACGACGGAGCTGACGGGTTCGGCGATCGCGTGCCGAACCTCCCCGGCACTGATCACGATGGTCTTCGGCAAACCGCTGACCAGGTCGCGGCCGCGAATCTCGGTGTGCGGTTCGTCCGGTGACGGGTACGCCGATCCGACCGCGATCTTGATCTCCTCGGCGGTCCGTTCGCCCACCATGAGCGAGTACTCCTTCTTGGTGAAGGTGATGATCGCCTGGTCCAACTCGTCGCCGCCGACCCGGATGGATTGGGAGGCAACGATGCCGCCGAGCGAGATGACCGCTACCTCGGTGGTCCCACCGCCCACGTCCACCACCATGTTGCCGGTCGGCTCGTACACTGGCAGCCCGGAGCCGATCGCGGCCGCCATCGGCTCTTCGATGATATACACGCGGCGCGCACCCGCCTGATGCCCTGCTTCCCTCACCGCGCTTTGCTCCACGCCAGTGATCCCGCTGGGCACCGCCACCACCAGCCGCGGCTTGGCCAGGTACCGGCGGCGGTGGACCTTGTGGATGAAGTAGCGCAGCATCCGCTCAGTGACATCGAAGTCGGCGATGACACCGTCCTTCAGCGGCCGGACCGCCACGATGTTTCCCGGTGTCCGGCCGATCATCCTCTTCGCCTGGACACCCACCGCGACGATCTTGCCGGTCGTTGTGTTGAGAGCCACCACCGACGGTTCGTTCAGCGCGATCCCGCGGCCATGCACGTATACGAGGGTGTTCGCGGTACCGAGGTCGACCGCCATGTCACGGCCGAGGAACGCCAGCACGTTGCCCATGAGAAACGAGAGCCTTCTAACTATCTGCTGATGACGTTGAATGCGGATACCGGGTTCGGCTGCGGCGACACCGTGTCATTCACCGGCGGCGCCGGAAAGGAAAACGCGCTCCAGGAAGAAGATCTTGATTTTGCTGCTCGCCAACTCAGCTCAGCCGGGCCCGACGTTGTACATGAGGTCCAACGCATAGTCACCGCGGATCGTGCCCGGCGCCGCCGAGGGGCCGTGGTCCGGGTGCGACGGCCGGGCCATTGCTGGCTTTCAGCGGGCGGGCCGGCTAGCCGAATCGGCGGGGCGGTGATCCTCTTGATGACGATCTGCTCGCTCGCGCTACTCGCTGCTGCGCGGCCAAACCAGGGCGCCCTTGGCGCTCGGAGCGGGCCTTGCTGCTGGTATGCCGCGGTACTGCCATCGCCTCAGGTCCCGCCAGCGGTAGCCCGCAGAGAGATTCGCGCGGCGCGACACCGCCCGCTGCTGCGACAGATGCGCCGGCCCGATGCCGACCTCCGGCAGCATCTGAGACACCGTGCGCTCGCGCTCGCTCAGCAGCTCCAGCGCCCGGATCCGGGCGGGATTCCCCAGCGTTTTGAAGCACTCCGCCTTCAACCGATACAGCCTGCTCACCAGTATGGGCGGTCGGGATGTGTCTGGTTATATGCCGTGATCGCTTGCTCCGGGATGCTGCCGTCGGCGCCAAGCTCGAAACCGGCGCCGAGGGCCCAGTTCCTGACGTCCCGGGTGCTGGCCTGCCACCGCGAACCCGTGATCTCAGGGCGTGGCTCCCGCGCCCGGGCTACCCGGATGGCCTCGGCGACGAGCTCGGCGGCACGCCGCGTCCGCTTCATGGCGAGCTCGGCGAATACGGCGCGGTAAAGCTCGTCTACGGTCCGGCCGGGCAGCTTGCGCTCTAGCGCGCGCACGGTGTCCGCGAGCTCTTCCAGGCTGAAGGCGCCGACCGGGTTATCAAACAGGCCAAGCTGGGGGCGCGCTGGACGGGGCGGCATGCAGCCAAGGTAATCAGCAGCCGGGCGGCACGACGCCGCAAGCGCGGGCTGACGACGGGCACTCACGCCGGGTCCGGATGATCAACGATCGCTTTAGGTTGATAGTGCGTGCTGCCACCGGCGGCGCCGTCACCCTGTGGGCCAACGACAGGCAGATCGGCGAAGGCCGCACGATCACACCGTCCCGGTTTCGTCGGGCGGAAGGATTTGCATGCGGCGGCCCATCGGCCTAAGACGTCGGGACATTTGGCCCTAAGTACGCGCGCAGCGGCCGCGCGATTGTCAAAGTAGCCGTGGCCCCACGGGCCGTTTTGGGCGCGCTTGTGCTGCCCGGGTGAGCGGCGTTGAAGGGCTGCGCGAAAGCGGCTGGCGGTCCCGGCAAAGTTCGGTTCTAACCTAGGAGGCCCAAAATGACGTCGGCAACACTCAAGCCAGCTGGCCATGCGGGCGGGCAGCAGGTGGAAGGCCGCGGCTATGGCCTGATGATCTTCGCTTCCGTCGTGCTGGCCGTGGTTGGCTTCTTCAATCTCTTCTACGGCATCGCCGCGGTCGCCAACGCGCACGTATTTGTGGCCAACGCGCATTACGTGTTCGGTGGCTTGAACTCGTGGGGCTGGGTGACGCTTATCCTCGGGGTCCTGCAGCTGTTCGCTGCGGCCGGGGTGCTGATGGGCAACCAGCTGGCGCGCTGGTTCGGCGTGGCCGTGGTTGGTCTCAGCGCGCTTGACCAGATGTTCTTCCTCGGCGCTTACCCGTTCTGGTCCCTGATGATCATCGCTGTGGATGTGGTCGCGCTGTACGCGCTCTGCGCCTACGGCAGCCGTGAGAATCTGGCCGCCTAGCCGGCCCCCGATGGGGCAGGCACGGCCATCGCGGCGCTCGCCGGGACGGTGGTCGAGATCGACCCCGTCCTGGTGAGCGCCGGGTGGCGAAGCGGCTGCGGGCGGCGGCCGCTGTGGCCCGTCGGCATGGCCATCGCACTGCTGGCGGGTTCAGCGTCTCATCCCGCGGGCGTGAGCGGCTCGGGCGAAGCCGGGTCGCAATGAAATGACACGTTGACTGCTCAGGACCAGGTGTGGACGCAAGCAGCGCGAGCGAGTGGCCGCTGGCGCGGCCTCTCGCGCCTCAGCTGACCCTCGGCGACGAGGGGAGCTGGCTGCTGCCGGGCCTGGAGATGCTTGAGCTTGCCGAGGACGCGACGGTGCCGCTGCTTGAGCGGGTCCGCTTTCTCGCGGTCTTCGCGGGCGGCCTGGATGAGTTCTTCAGCCGTCGTGCCGCGGAGCTGACGCGTCGGCCGGCCACCGTGCCGCTGGCGCGGACGGCGGCCAGGCCGCCGCCGGGGCAGCCGCTCGAGCACATTCTGGAGGTTGCGGGCGCGCTCATGCGGCGGCACGCAGCCTGCTTCCGTGAGGCGGTGCTGCCCGCGCTGACCACGGCAGGGATCGAGATCCGGCGCTGGGCGGAGCTGCCCGGCGCCGAACGCCACTGCCTGGATCGGCTCTTTCGTGACCGGGTCTATCCCGTGATGACGCCGTTGCTGGTCGACCCGGCGCACCCGTTCCCCTACATCTCCGATCTGTCGCTGAACCTCGCCGTGGTCGTCGCCGATCCGCAGGCCCCGCGCGCGATGTTCGCCCGGGTGAAGGTCCCCCCGCTGCTGCCGCGGCTAGTTGAGCTGTCGCCCCGGCGGTTCGTCCCGCTGGAAGACGTGATCGCCGCGCACCTGGCCCAGCTGTTTGAAGGCGCGCAAATCCTGGAGCACTATGCCTTCCGCGTTACCCGCCAGCACGACCTCCCGACCGACAAGCACATCACCGTAGCCCCGGCGCGGGCACCCGAACGCGAACCGCCGGGCCGGTGGAAGGGCCTGGCGGTCCGCGTGGAAGCCGAACACTCGATCTCCACGCGCGTACTGGACCGGCTGACGACCGAACTGGGCATCGGCGAACAAGCCGTCTACCGGCTCCCCAGCCCGCTCGACCTCACCGCCCTGCGCGCCATCGCCGACCTCGACCTCCCAGAACTCAAATACCCGACAGCAGATGACCCCTCGCGCTCGCCAAGCCGTTGCCATCCTCATGGCGCGGTCGGGCGCTCCCTACCCGTCCGGAACCGTCCGTAGCTGATGTGCTCCGCCGCCAGAATCAGTCCACGGTGGCGTCCGCAGCCACGAACGCGGTCGCCTGGGGCCGGACGCACAGATATCCCGAACGGCTCACGCGTGGTGACACGGTCGCGGGAGTGTCAGGTTCCCGGTGGGTCGCCCGAATCAGCTGGCGGGGGGTCAGGATCGCGCCGCCGAGCCGAACATGACGCTCCGACCGGCGCACCCCACTTGCGCCGGCCGCCAGGACTACCCATCGTCGGATCAGGGGGTTCGTCACCTCCGTCAGCCGGCCAGGCCGGTCGGGCCCGCTGCAATGTCGCTGACCTGGAGGGACGCGGTATTGACCCTCGCTTTGGTAGTGATCCTCGTCGCCTACGCAGCGTCGCGCTGATCTCTGCCGGGATCGGGCTGATCACCAGCAGCGCGCACGCGCTGGAGATCCTTGTCATGACCACGATCGTCTTGTGGGGGGCGGCCACCCTCAGGCACGTGTTCACCATCCCACCGGAGCGCTGAGGCGGTGATCAACGTCCCGGCGGCGTCCGATCCCCGGCGTCTGGATCAGCGGCCGCGACGGTGCCGCGCCGACAGTGGCCACCTGGCGGATATCGGGGTCGGCGGGGAGAACCGGCGCTGGTGAGAGCGATCGGGACGGCACGGGCACGCTGAACATTCACCCCCGGAGGCGTTTCGATACGTCGAGGGCTGGCGCTGTGGGCGTCCGCCGAGCGCCCGCAGCCGGAGAGCCGAATGAGCATACCTGCACGTCTGTTTGGCGCCCCGTTCCTGCGTTTCCTGCTCGACCTTGGGAGTCCTCATGTGACTGTTCCATCACGGGGTACGTACCACCAAATTGCTACACAGAGTACGCATATTTGGCCGATTCTGTCATATTGTGATATACGTAACATCCGGCGGGCGTGGCCGGCTCTGGGGCTGCAAACACGCTGGTAGGGAACCGAATCCAGGCAACCAGCCAAAAACAATACGATGTTCGTCACAGCATCTTATTCTGCTTTTTGGTATCTTTTGGGTTGATTTTTGGGCAGAGTGGCGGTTTGCCAGCACCCAGCGTGCGCGAGGTCGCCAACGTGACCCGTCGCCCTGACCCGCGACACGTGCGTACGCCGATGCCTTAGCCGCCACTTGGTGGCGGGCGTGTGTCCATGGGTGGAAGCCGAGCACGGTACGGGAAGTACGTGCACGACCGAAGGGTCATCTTGTCCAGCAAGAGGACACCCAAACGCAATTTCTCCACACTCACCGTAGCAGCAGGCAGCGCCGTCGCCGTGGCCGCCGTCGCCTCGGGTGCAGCGGCCGGCGCGACCACGGTGGCCCACGCAACCGGGCAGGCTGCGACCACCGCCGCCGCGCGCCACTCGGGCGCGCTCGTATCTGTCCAGCCCATCGCGGTGGTTCATAACGACCAGGCGAGGTCCTCGGATACACACGGGCGGTTCGATAAGCGGCCCGCCGCCTATACCGTCAAGCCGGGCGACTCGCTGTCGGCCATCACGGGCCGGTTTTTCGGTCACCCTGACCTCTGGCCGAGGTTCTACGCCGCCAACGTGAAGGTCGTCGGCGCTTACCCCGACCGGATCACTCCAGGTGAGCGACTCTCGGTGAGGCTCGCGACCCGCGGCAAGACCGGCAAGGCGATCCCGGCGCCGTCGCCTGCGGCCATCCAGCCGATTCCGGTCCAGCAGGCGGCAGCGGCGACTCAGCCGGTCACTACCGTGCCAGTCACCGCGCCCGCGGAAGCGCCCCAGGCTCCTGCGGCGTCTCAGGGCACCGCACCGGGCGGTTCGTTCGGCGCATGCGTGCGGTCCCGTGAGTCTGGTGGCAACTACCAGGCGACGAACGCGGGTGGCTACTACGGCGCGTACCAGTTCAGCGCCAGCACATGGGCAGCGTACGGCGGCAACCCTGCCGACTTCGGGAACGCCAGCGCGGCCGAGCAGGACCAGGTGTTCGCCAACGCCATCGCGCAAGGTGGCGAGTCCAACTGGGGACCGTACGACGGCTGCTAGATAGCTGCCAGACGGCGTGGGCTGCCGCTCATCGCGCCCAAGGGGTAGCGAGATCACACCGAGCGGAGTGTGGACGACAGGCAGCCCACCCGCTGGGCCCAGCCATGCGATCCAAAAGAATCCAACGCTAACCGTCAGGGCCAGGGACTACCGCAGTGATGCGCCGTGACGTGCCCGAGGCGACAGGAAGGCGAGCTGCTCGGGGCTCTTCGGGCGCGAGGTATCCGCAGCAGAGGTCGTTTCGGCGCACTTAGCGGCATTATGGCAGATCGACGTGCCGATGTAGGCTGCACAGCACGGTCCGGACGGTGGCGGAAGGCGAACGTCGTAACACGCATCAGGCGCACGCGCGCGGCTGGCGCATCAGTCCATCCAACCCAGGGGCCTGCTCGGCAGGTGACGCTGCCGGGTGGCGTGATTCACACCTGGACCTCGCTGGTTCGGGTACCAGAGTCCTGCGGGCACGGCGCATAATCGTCGCTATGCGGCTGGTGCCCGGCGGCGACCATGACCGCACGCTGTGTGACCTCGCACCAGGGCGCCGCGCGGAGCCTGACGAGGTCGGCACCGGTTGTCGCAGCATGGACCGATGCCCACCGGTCCATGGTTGGGTCCTCGCTGTTGGACTCGGATGTTGCGGCTACGTCCTGCATGAGCAGGCCAGGAGAGAAAATGGCTGGTAGCTTACTGCTAATTCCCGGCCGGGCCTTGCTCGCCCCGCGCCCATGGACGTCCCTGCGTCGGCCCAACTTCGCCTTCCTTGGCAGCTTCAGCGGCCCGAAATCCGTCCGGGGTTCTCCGCCGCCGCGGTGGCGTGCATGGCCGGGTGCGGCCTGGCCATGTGGACCCAGCCGCACCTCCGCACCACATCCGTCACGGCGATCTGGGGTGTTGGATCCTGGCCCGCTGCTGGTACTTTGGTTCCCTTTCAAGGACGGGTGAGCGTCCGATGGATCCTCTCTGGCCTGGTGATCCGGGCGAGGTCGGAGGCTACCGGTTACACGGCCGACTGGGAGCGGGCGGGATGGGTCAGGTGTTCCTGGGCCGTTCTCCCGGCGGTCGTCCGGTCGCGGTAAAACTTATCCGCCCCGAGCATGCTGATAGCGGGCAGTTCCGCAGCCGGTTCGCTCGGGAGGTGGAGGCTGCCAAGCGGGTAAGCGGCTTCCACACGGCACTGGTCGTCGACGCCGACCCTGATGCCGACCCGCCGTGGATGGTCACCGCCTACATCCCTGGCCCGTCCCTGCGCGACGCTATCACCGACCACGGCCCCCTCGCTGTCGACCGGGCGCGCGCCCTGGGTGCCGGGCTTGCCGAAGGACTGTCCGCCATCCACATGTGCGGGCTGGCGCACCGTGACCTGAAACCCGGCAATGTGATCCTGGCCTCCGATGGGCCTCGGATTATCGACTTCGGCCTCGCCCGCAAGCTGGACGCCAGCCCGGACGCCAGCGCCATGACGGAAGCCGGTGCCGTCCTCGGCACCTACGCCTACATGTCCCCCGAACAGGTCCGCGGACAGCCGATCTCGCCCGCGAGTGATGTGTTCTCCCTCGGCTGTGTGCTGGCCTTCGCCGCTACCGGCCACAGCCCCTTCGATGCCGGATCGATCGCCACGATCGTGCACCGAATCACCAGTGAACAACCCGATTTGCGCGAGGTACCCGAGGGGCGCGGGTTCCGGGGCCTGATCAGCGCTTGCCTGGTCAAGCACTCCGCCGACAGGCCGAGCCTCGGCGACATCCTCGCCCAGCTGAGCGGGCCCAGCACCGGCAACGCCTGGCCACTACCGGCCATCTCGGCCAGGATCACCTCAAGAACATCCGTGTCCAGCGATGCCCTTGGCGCGTCGGCCGACCGCGGGACAACAATCCCACCAGCGGACGACGGGGTCTTCCAATGGCCCTCCGACCACGAACAAGCTGCACACAGCATCGGGCAGACAGATCAGCCGCGCATGGTCCGCGGCAACGTCGGCCACCGCGCCAACAGCACCCGTGAATCCCTGGATGGCAATGTCGAGCTGGATCAGGCGGCCGCCCAGCTCGCTGTGGCGGTAGGTGCGCAGTGGCACGAGGAGGAGGAGCGACGGCGGATACATGACCCGTTCCCGCTACCGGTGCACTGGCATCCCCTGGCGCCGCAACTAGTGGATCATTGGGCAAACATCCGCCGAGCCCCGGCCGGAGCAAGCCCTGGCCCGCTGGCGGTGACAGGCCGATTGGAGCGGATCGCCGATGTCTACCGGCAGATACCGTCCGGGCGGCTGGTCGTGCTGGGACAGGCTGGAGCCGGCAAGACGATCGTGGCCTTGCGTTTCGTCCTGAACTTGATCGCCACCCGCGGCAGTACAGACCCGGTACCGGTCCTCTTCAGTGTGGCGACATGGAACCCGACAACTGCCTCACTGCGCAGTTGGCTCACGCACCAGTTGGAGCGCGACTACCCCGCCCTGGCCGCGCGCGGCCAGGCTGAGTCGAGCCTGGCCGCTGCTCTGGTCGGCGGCGGCCGCATCCTGCCTGTCTTGGATGGGTTCGACGAAATCGCCGACGGCCTACACGGCGCTGCGTTACACGCGCTCAACGCCACTACGACGGCCTTGCTGCTGACAAGCCGACCCGGGGAATACGTCGCCGCCGTCACGAGCACCGATGTGCTGTCCGCCGCGGCGGGCATCGAACTCGACGATCTCAGCCTGGCCGACCTGACCGATTATCTTCCCCGTACCACCCGGCCAGCTCTCGCCGACGGCCGGATGACCACCCTGTGGGATCCGGTCTTGGCCCACCTCCGCGACCACCCAGCCGACCGTTCGTCCAAGACACTGCGAAAGGTCCTGTCGACCCCGCTGATGGTCAGCCTGGCCCGCGCCGTCTACAGCGACACGCCCGACCATAACCCCGTCGACCTGCTCAAGACCGACAGGTTCGACACCGTTGCGGGCCTGCAAGATCACCTCCTCGACGCTTTCATCCCTGCCGCTTACCAGGACCCGCTCGGGGACTATCCCGGCCGCCGATTGCGGCAGTGGGACCCCGCTCAAGCTCAACACTGGCTGGGCTGCATCGCCTGGCATCTGGACAGACTCGGCACGCACGACCTGGCCGTGTGGCAACTGGGCACCACATCCCGGCTCACCCGCGGGCTCATTGCCGGGTTCGGCAGCGTCCTTGTGTTCGGACTCGCGGGGTGGCTGAGCGGCGGCGGCTCAGCAACCGGATCCCGCTACGCGCTCACCTACGCACTCATCAACGGGCTTGTGTTCGGCCTAGCCGGCGGCCTTTCCTTCGGGCTGGGCTCGCGGAGGGAACCCTCGCACGCACAGATCCGATTTCGAGGGGCGGCGTCCCCCTATCTTCGCCGACTCGCCGGGGGCTTTGTCGTCGGTGCCGCCTTCGCCCTCGCCGTGGGGCTGGGGCGGGGCGGCATAGTCCTGTCCGGGCTCGCATGTGGGCTGGCCCTCGGATCATACGTTTGGCTGCACAGACCGACCTTCATCGCTACCGCGCCCAGTCCAAAGGATGTAGTCAGCCAGGATCGGACGGCGACCCTCGCCTTCGGGCTTGCGGTTGCGCTCGCCTTAGGGACGGTTGGTGGACTCACCGTCGGGTACGGGGGTGATCCCGCATTCCGCATTCCCAGCGGACCCGCAGCCATCGTCGTCGCTGCCCTTATGAGCTTGGCGGCCGGCACGCTGATCGGGGGCCTCTCGTACGGGCGAGCGGGCGCGATCTCCTATGCACTTGCGATGATGATTGCCGGTGCTCTGGCCGATGGTCCCGCGCACGTGACCGGCCCCGGCCGCGCTCTCACGTACGGAATCACGTTCGGATGCGGTGTTGGGGCCGTAACGATGCTCCCCAGGGCATGGACCGCCTATACGGTCAACCGGACATGGCCCGCCCTGCGAGGCCACCTCCCGTGGCGGCTGATGGCGTTTCTAACCGATGCGCACCGTCGCGGCGTGCTACGCCAATCGGGCGGGGTGTACCAGTTCCGGCACGCCCGACTGCAATATCACCTCGCGCAGATCCACCAAACACACAACTCGGGACACGAACGCCTCCGTGGCCGCGGTACGAACGCGCAGGACTCTCATCCTCGCGGCCCGCAAACCACCGGCGTGACCGGGCTTCACCTATGACGGGTGAGGACCGCGAGGACTGCGGCCAGGGAGCCTGAATGAGGGTTACATCCGAGGCAGCGAGGTGGGAACGAACAATGCACGAGCACGGTGGGGGCAGCGGGATCCGCGAGGGCGCTGCGGCGGCTGGCGTCTTCTTGGCGGCGGCGCTGCCGGCCACCCGGCCGTCCTTCCTTGACAAGCGAGCTGCGGAGCCCGATCACCCGGTTCGAGCCGCCCTCTGTCATCGAATTGGAACGTGCCGCGTTCCCCAGGGCATGGACCGCTGAGGAGATGATGATGGCGATCGGCTCGACCTACCCTAACCGGACGAACCGCACCCGGAGATGCGCACCGCGAGCTGGTCAGCAGGCTGAAGACCGCGGTGATTGTGGCGGGGAGATCCGGCATGCGATCGCTGCCGTCCGCGCCATCTTGGGCATCGTTAAGACCACGCTCGACCCGCGCCCGTTCGACCTGGTGCCGACGTGCCCACTGGCGCGGGCTTCGCCGCCTGCTGTATCGCCCTGCTAGGTCCGCGCCGCGTCCCTGGCTTGGGGTTGCCGGTGCCCGTGCCGACTGCTTGACTAGCTGGCCTTCACGCGCGAGACGAAGGCCGCCCACGCACCGTCGGTGAAGGTGAGGACCGGGCCGCCGCGGTCCTTGCTGTCGCGGACGGCGCGTCCTCCATCGGGGACCGCGGCCACCTCGACACAGTTACCCTGATTCGAGGAATGGCTGGACTTGTGCCAGCGGAGTTTACTTTGCATAACGCCTCATCGCCTCTTGTATGAGTGTGCGTGATTTCTTGTCGGTCAGGGCGCTTGACCGTAGGTGGTCAAACGTCAGTGCATACACCGATACCTCGTCTGGCCTACGCGCGTACCTTGCGCTTTTCAGGTCTTCGATATATACCACCGTCCGCTCAGACACGAATGAGAGGATAGTAAACGGTCGTCCTCCTGCGGCGGTCGATCCCTCACTGTCGGGGATCACCTGCACGACGATATTCGGCCGCTCGCTCATCCTGAGTAGATGTTTCAACTGCTCGGCCATGACTTCCGCGCTACCATTAATGCGGTGCAGCGCGGCCTCGTCTATTATGAGCCACAATCGGGGCGGCTCATCCTGATCTAGAATTTCCTGCCTCGTCATCCGCAACGCCACGGCGCGGTTTATCGCGTCGGCGGTTAGCGCGGGGCGGGTAGCACTGACACAGCACCGGGCATAGTTCTCGGTCTGTACCAAGCCTGGGATGACGTACGACTCGTACTCTTGAATTTCCGTGGCTTTGCGCTCCACCTCGAAGCGGTCACGGAACCATGGTAGCATTGATGTCTGCTCAACCAGGTGCTGCAAGCGCGCGAAATGCCCATCCGACTCGAATGCTTTGTCAGCATTTCCCGCGAATTCTTTGGACGGTATGACCCGGCAGGTCTCAATGGCCGCCACGGTCGCGGGACTGTAGTTCACTGCCTCGGCTAGCTGCTCCTGGGTCATGCCAGCGATGCCGCGCAGCCGCTTGACCTCGGCCGCGAAGAACGCCAGGGGGCTGCTACTCGGGTCATTGTTCACGCTGCGTATCACCTCTCTTACCACTCTCGGCGCATCCTTAGCCGGCGTGGGCCATTCTTAGAGGATCCGGTTTCGTGGCTGTGCACGGTGTCAACCCTAGATCGGTCGCGCAGGATATGAGTCGCAAAGAGGACAAATGCGCACCGAACGGTCAAGATCTATGCCCCCTGGTCCCACATGTCAGGCCTCCGCCCCGCCTCCCGGTGCCACCTGCGCATGCCCGTACTGCCGTTCCACGGCCGTCGTGCGGGTGATCACCCACCACGGCGCGGAGCCGGCCGACTACTGCGGACTCGACTGGCCGCTCATCAGTGAGTCGATCGTGGCACTCGGCCAGTCAATCGTGGACATAACCGGTAATCTATGGACCGTCTGCGCTGAATTCCCGAATTGGGATGTCTTTCAGAGCAGCACCGGGCGGTTTTATGCGTCCACATCGCTCGACGGCCAGGGCGCCACGGTGGATGCCTACCTCGTCGGCGAGCTACGGGCACAGATGGTCAAAGCCGAAGGGCAAGCAAAGCAAAGCGCATAACCGCATCGCAGCGCGTGGCTGAACACGACCAGCCCCTGTACGAGTCATCAGGTGCCACCGAGCTAAGCTCGCCTCGTCGAGCACCGAAGAACCCCGCCGCGGCTGCGCGCGTCGCGCCCGGTCGCAGCCCCAGGTGGTCAAGACAACTGCCGCGGCATGAACCCGTCGTAGCCGGCAGACCGGCAGGTGGCGCGGAATCTGCAGAGGATCTCGAGGCAAGCGGCGTCGAGGTTCCGGCCAGCGGACCGAGGCGAGGAACCCCTTCCGGCCCGGCGATCCGGGTTGGAGATCTTCGACGCACGCAAGGAGCGAAGCGGCAGCAGGAACGCCCGGGTCTGCAGAAGGATGTAAGGATCGGAGGGGGGACGGGCGAAGCATGCGTGCACCATGCATGCCACACCAGCACATGCTCAGAACAGTATTGCGCAGCACCAGCCTGCGCCCGCAGGCACTGGAGGTGATCGGTTGACGGCGCTCGCGCGGGCCGGGTGGTCGTATGCGCTGCTGGCCGACGGCACCACCATCACCATCCGGCCCGCGGGTCCTGCGGACTACGGGCCTGTGAGGCGACTGCACGAGGCTATGTCGCCGGGCAATCTCTACTTCCGCTTCTTCAGCATGAGCCGGGCGGCCGCCGAGCGCGAGGCTCGTCGCGTGTGCCGCGAGGCCGGCCCGGACCACAGGGCGCTTCTTGGCTTGCTGGGCGATGAGCTGGTCGGCGTGGCCAGCTACGAGGCCGCCGCCGGCCCGCGGGCCGCGGAGATCGCCTTGGCGGTCGCCGACGGCATGCATGGGCGCGGCATCGCCACCTTGCTGCTTGAGCATCTGGTCTCCCTGGCGCGTGCCCGGGGTGTGCAGGTTTTCACCGCTCAGGCGCTGCCGTCGAACAGCGCTGCGCTGCGCCTGGTCGGCGACGCGGGGCTGGCTGTACAGCGCAGGTTCGACAAGGGTGTGGTTGAGCTGTCCATGTTGATCCCGCAAAGCGCGGCCCTCAGCGAGGCCAGTGTGTACCTGGACGCGGTGGCCGGCCGGGAGACACACGCGGATGTGGCTAGCCTGGAATCCCTGCTGGCTCCCCGGTCGGTTGCAGTAGTCGGCGCTGGCCACCGCCCAGGGTCGATCGGCCGGATGATCCTGCTCAATGTCCGTGACGCCGGTTTCTCCGGCGCCTTGTACGCTGTTAACCCGCACGCCAGCGACATCGAGGGCATCCCGTGCGTCCCGTCGGTCGCCGCGCTGCCCGAGGCCCCTGACCTCGTGGTGGTGGCTGTGCCAGCGGCGGGCGTCGTGGACGTGGCGCAGGAGTGCGGGATGCGCGGAGCCGGATCGCTGGTGGTTATTACCTTGGGCCTGACGGCAGCGCAGGAATCCAGCTTGCTCGAGGCCAGCCGACGGGGGGGCATGCGCCTGGTGGGCCCGAACTGCTTCGGCGTCGCGGTGCCGGGGATCGGGCTGGACGCCACATTCGCCGTGCACCACCCTCCGGCGGGCAAGTCCGGCGTCGTGGTCCAATCCGGAGGGGTCGGCGTGGCGCTGCTGGAGCACTTCTCCCGCCTGGGTATAGGGATCTCCTCGTTCGCCTCGGTCGGCGACAAGCTGGATGTCTCGGGCAATGACATGCTGATGTGGTGGGAGGCGGACAGCACCACTGAACTTGCCGTGTTGCACCTGGAATCCGTCGGCAACCCGCGCAAGTTCGCCCGGACCGCGCGCCGGGTGAGCACGAGGGTCCCCATCCTCACCGTCCACGCTGGGCGGTCGGTCCCGGGCCAGCGTGCCGCCGCCTCGCACACGGCGGCCGCGGCCGCGCCGCTCATCGCCCGGCAGGCGCTGTTCGATCAGGCGGGGATTATCGCCACCACCAGCTTCGGCGAACTGCTCGACGCGGCTGCGCTGCTCGCGTCGCAACCGGTACCGGCGGGCAGCCGCGTCTGCATCGTGTCCAATGCCGGCGGCACGGGTGTGCTGGTTGCCGACGCATGCGTAGCGGTCGGCCTGGCGGTTGCATCGCCGGGCCGCGACACCCGCAGCAGCCTGCGGGATGTGCTGCCGGCCGGCTCCGCCCTTGGCGGCCCGGTAGAAACCACCGCGGCGGTCAGCCCGGAGGCATTCGGCAAGGCCCTGCAAATCGCTGCCAGCGAGGACGGCGTGGACGCCCTGATCGCGCTCGTGATCACGACTGGTGCGGCCGACCTGATTCCGGTGCTCACCGCCGCGCGGCTGCCGGTCCCAGTCGTGGCGGTCGTGCTGGACCAGCCCGAGGCGGTCCGGCTGCTGCATGATGGCGGCGCAGGCCCGCCCGTGCCCGCGTACGCCTACCCCGAAGCGGCCGCCCGCGCGCTGAGCCGGGCCATCCGCTATGGCTCGTGGCGATCCCGGCCAGCCGGCACAGTGCCGGAGATTGAGAACCTCCGGGTGGCGGACGCGCGCTCAATCGTCGGTTCCTTCCTCGCGCGGATGCCGGGCGGCGGCTGGCTGTCCGCTCGCGAGGCCGACGACCTGCTGCGCTGCTACGAGATCCGGACGGTGGAGTTCCGCCGGGCGGATGACGCCAATGCGGCCGTCGATGCGGCGGCCGGCCTGGGCGGTCATGTGGTTATCAAGGCTGATGTGCCCGGCTTGCTCCACAAGACCGAGGCGGGCGCAGTCGAACTGGACCTGCGCGGGCCCGATGAGGTGCGGAAGGCGATGCGCCGTTTGCAGGACCGGTTCGGTGGACGGCTGTCCGGGGTGTTCGTCGAGCCAATGATCACGGGTGGTGTCGAGACGATCGTCGGCGTCGTGCAGGAACCGGTGTTCGGCCCCGTTGTGGTGTTCGGACTCGGCGGGGTCGCCACGGACGTGCTCGGTGACCATGCGGCCCGGCTCGCGCCCCTCGCCGGCGCTGACGCCGACGACCTGATCCGCTCGATCCGCGCGGCGCCGCTGCTGCTCGGCCACGGCGGCCAGCCCGCGGCGGACCTCCAAGCGCTGCGCGGCACCCTGCTCAGGGTGTCCAGGCTCGCCGACCATTTGCCACAGGTCGCCGAGCTTGACCTCAACCCCGTGATCGCCCGCCCGGACGGTGTCATCGCCGTGGACGCGCGCATCCGCATCACCAGCCACCACCTGGCCGACCCGTTCCTGCGCCGGCTTCCCCCTGCGCCCGACGAAACGACGTAGACCCACCACGCCGGCAAGAGGACCCAGCGACGATCAGGAGGGGATAGAAGATGTGGTCGTGGATGACGAGCATGGCGCCGACGAGGGCCCGCGAGCATGGCGGCTACGGCGCCCTCGCATGGGAACATCCTTCCCGAGGGCCTGTTGCTGCGATGACACGACCATCGGGAACGCGCCTCCAGGGGCGAAGGTCACTGCCTCAGCCGGCGCCGGGCGCTGCCGCGTGTGTGCTGGGCGCTCCAGTGGTTACCCAGCAAGGTGGTTGCGCGGGCGCGATGTGCCGAGGGGTGATGTCGCGGTGGATGGGGGGAGCGTGGCCGGGTCGACGAAGGAACTGCCCGACGGCCCGGCCTGGACGGCCTCGTGGGTGGCGCTGCCGTGCAGCAGCTGGTTCCAGGTCAGGAACCACTCGGTGTAC
>DATIYI010000224.1:0-7052 GCA_035517695.1 Streptosporangiaceae bacterium | reverse complement strand
GCGGCGTCTGAACGGTTCTGGGCCGACGGCCTCGGCCTTGACGTTTTGTTCCGGGCCGACTCCTCTGCGGAAGGCGGACACGCGCTGCTGATGGTCGGATGGCCAGATGCCGGATGGCATCTCGAACTCGTCAGCGATGCGGGCGGTGAAACACAGCCCGCATCGACCGAGGAAGATCATCTGCTGGTGCTCTACCTCGACGGTGAGGTTGAGGCGGGCGTTGTCAGCCGACTAGTGGATGCGGGCGGCACGCAGGTCGCCGCCCGCAATCCGTACTGGGATCACGGTGGCGTCACGATCGTGGACCCAGACGGGTACCGGCTGGTCCTGACCAGCCGTTCCTGGCCGGAAGCGGCCAATCCGGCTGCTTCGGGCCAGCGATGATCACCGGCGTCGGCGCGGAAGATCCCGGTTTAGGCTCGTCGGGTGGATGCCGGCCGTCTGCCCCTGTTCTGCGACACCGCCCTGGCTGAGCGTATCGAGCGGGCCGAGGCGCAGCTCATCGCCGAGGCCAGCCAAGCCGCCCACCGTCGCCAGGCAGACACGGCGGGCTTCGTGATTCCTATTTCCGGCGGCGTGGCCAGTTTCGCCGAAGAGGGCTCGCCGTTCAACAAGGTCGCGGGGCTTGGCTTCGGCGGCGTGCCAGGTGCGGCTGCCCTGGATGAAATTGAGCGGGCCTTCACCGTCTGTGGCGCCGTGGTGCAGATCGAGATCGCCCACCTCGCCGATCCCGCGATCGGCGCCCTGCTGACCGGACGGGGCTACCGGCTCGTGTCCTTCGAAAACGTGCTCGGCCTGCCCCTCGCCGACCCGCCTGAGCGGATCACGCCACCGGGGGTCGAGGTCAGGCCAAGCGGCGACGACGAGTTCGAATCCTGGCTGGATGCCGTCGCCGATGGCTTCGCCCACCCCGACGCGCAAGGGGTTCCCTCCCACGAAGAGTTCCCGCGCGAGGTCATCGCGAGGGCCGAACGCGACTTCGCCGCAGTCGGCGTGATCCGCTACGTCGCGCTGCGCGATGGGGTCATCGCCGGCGGTGCCAGCTTCCGTGCGGCAGGCGGCATCGGCCAGCTCACCGGCGCGGCAAGCGCGCCCGCGCACCGCCGCCGGGGTATCCAGACCGTGCTGCTGTCGGCCCGGCTCGCCGACGCCGCAGCGGCCGGCTGCGACATCGCCGTCGTCACCACGCAGCCAGGATCCAAGTCTCAGCAGAACATGCAGCGCCAGGGTTTCGATTTGCTCTATACGCGTGCCGTCCTGGTCAAGCCCTGAACCGCAGGCCCGGTCCTCGCCGGGTCCTCGCCTCCGCCGCGAGGAGACATCTCCGCCACTTACGGCTTTAGGGCCGCGCAGCCACCCGCCCTGGCTGTCCCACTCAGCCTTCGCCGCTGCAGCCGACGTCTACACGGAGAAGTGCCTGAATGCAGAAAGGATAATCTGCACTCAGCCGTCCGGTGAGATCTCCTTGACTGTCGCCGCTCGTAATCGGCAGGGAGTATGTGGATAGGCCGATCGGTCACGATCGCGGGGAGTGGCGGAGAGAACGTCAGCCTGGGCCCAGCCGGCAAATCGTTATCAAGACAGGCACGCCGTCAGCCGATTCTCGAGCCAAGCCGGAACCCAAGCCAGGCCGACAGTACACCCTTACCGACCGCAAGATGGCGGATTGTCATCGATCACGCGCTCTGCGCCCGAACGCCCGCCAGATCCGGGAAATAGCCGTCTGGTTCAGCCCGGCCGCCTTCGCCATCGACCGGGTCGGCCAATGCGTATCCCCTTCGGCGGCTCGGCGTCCAGCGTTTTCACGATGACCTCCTCGACCTGCTCATCGGTGATCTTCCGGAGCTGCCCGGCCCTCATCACTGAGCCGTTGCAGCCGACTGGCCAGGAACCGGCTGGGCCATTTCGACACCATGTCCCCCGATACACCCAATTGCGCCGACAGGTGATGCCCATTGCCTTGGCCCTTTCATCAGCGGGCATCCCGCTTCTCCACGCTACTTCGCGTCGAGCGGATGAGAGCCTCCCATACCGGCCCGAACAGCCGGTGCTCCGGTCCTGAATGCCTCCGCGATGTTGTTGGCGATCTCGGAGAGGGCACGTTCCAAGGCGTCGGTTTCCAGGGTGTCTAGAGGCTGGCGCACATCATGGGCCGCTTGCAGTTTGGCGACCGGCGCGGCCTGGTAGGTTGCGTCGCTCAAGAGAACCCATGTCAGCACCGTGCGGCGTTCCTCGGCGGCGCGGATGAGCGCCGGAAACTCTTGTGCGGCGACAAAGTCCGAGCGGAGGTAGGAGGGACTGACTAGCAGCAGCGCGACCCGAGTCCGGCCGATCGCCTCGTTGAGCTCTTTGCGCCAGAACTGGCCGGCTTCGATGTCCTTGTCGCTCCAGATCGTGATCGTGCCCGCGGTCACCAAGGGCTGCAGATGTTGCAGGATCCGGTCGAGCCACTGCCGGTCCTTATGGGCATAGCTGATGAACACATCGCGTGGCGGGATGGTTAAGAACTGCTGAGCATAATGGGCACCTGCCCAAGCGGCGGTTTCGTCGTTGGCCCGAGCGCCCGGGAAGTGGTGTCCCCCGGGCAGGTAGGCGGCGGCGCTGCGCACGTGGAGTTGGGCAGCCGCAAAGTCGCCGTCTACCCGGTCGATGGCATCTCGGGTGGTGGATCGGCCGATCCGGATGAGGCGGGCTCGTTCCTGGGGATTGAGGTCGTACTGGAATATCGACACGGCTCCCGTGGGCAGGTTGATGATATGGACTCGAGGATTGCCCCGGATCAGGAGGTTATCTCCGCCCGTGATCGAGGCGGCGATCAGGCTGTTCACGAACTGCGGGAGACGCCGGGGCGTCTGGACGGGAGCGGTCGGCGCCGACCTGAGGACCACGATCGGCAGGCGCTCCTCGAAGAGCGGCTCAATGGCCGCGGTGAGCCAGACCGGGCTCTGCGTGGCGATGGCCGCATCGAAAATGAGCCGGTCGCCGACCTGATGCGGTGGAAAAACCAGCGGAATGGCTGTGGCGATCCGCACGGCTTCCACCACCCGCATCTCCGGATGGGTTTCCTTCGTGTAGACGAGGTACTCGCCACTCACGATGTCGATTCCCATAGTGGCAAACGGCTTCGGCAGGGCTCCGAAGGTCGTCTCCGTCCCGATCTGTTCCCCTACTAGGTCCGCGAACCGGGTCGGGATGTTGGGCGAGAATGGCCATCGTCGCAGAGCCACAAGGTGAGCCCAGCGTGGTGACCGAACTGCGAACCGCCGGAAGTCGGTGCCGAGCATGAGCCGTTCGAGTTCGCCACCGGGGCTGCCCGCCGCCACAAGCGCACCAACGATCGCGCCGGCCGAGCACGCCGAGACGCTCGCCACCTCTATGTCGGCACTCTCGAAGGCCTGCACGGCCCCAATGTAGGCCAACGCCCGCATCCCACCCGAGCTCAGCACCAGATGCACACGACTTAAGGCCATGCAAGGTCGCCCCCCGGTAGGCTCCGCAGGGGCGAGCGCTAGGTCACGCGCGCCCCTGAAGTCAGGGCTGATCTCCACTGCACCCCAAACGGGCCAGTGCGATCGAGCCAACACATCGACATCGCGAAATCTTAACCACGCAGCTATAGACGATAAAGGGTTGTTGGAGTCTTGGTCCTGGGAGCCTCAGCGCCAGATTCGCTGGTCCAGATCTACTTCTCGCTCCACATGATCGGCTTGATGCCCTTACCTGCGCTCGTTAGAGGAGGCGGACCGCCTCATCGAGGTCGGCCTCATGACCCATTACGCTGGACCGGACCAACAGTACCCGGCCGAGCATCCCGAGGTGCCCCGACCGGACCGGAGCTTCGCCAGCGGCCAGGGCCAGCGCCGACGACAGAAAGGCCACCGCCCCGCTCAGGTCCTGCAGGTGCGTCTCCATCCCGCTGCTCACCTCTGCCAGCTCATACCGTGCAAAGGGAGCACTGCCCAGGCTCACCAGGTAAGCCATCCCCCTGCGGGCCATACTCCGGGTAGCAGCAACCACTGCAGCTCGGTCTGCCACCTCCATGGCGCGAGCGTGTGCGTCCGCGTGGCACTATCGAACCCGCATACGCAGATGCTGATCGGAGCTGCGCGCCCGAATGTCAACCGGGTGCCCAAGGCAATTGCGTCACTAACTCCTCAGTGCCGTTCACTTCACCTACCATGCCACGGTCGGTGGGTGTTACCAGCCTCTGATTATTCGGATAGGTGGCGAAGTAAATGGCGCCAAGCGAACGACCGGACAGCCAGCCCTCAAGTGCCGCAAACGTCATCCAACAGGAGATAGTAGCAGTACAACCGGATGAGTGCGGCTGCGTCCTAATCACCCTGTCGACACCGATGGCCGGCATTTGCAATGAACGGCGCGCTACCTCAGAAAGTTCGCATCATGAGGCGCGGGCAGCGCGCTCTCCCAGCCGCAACGGCCAGTGGACGCAGATCCGGGTGATCGGCGCGGGTCAGTCCAAGATCATCCTGTCACCCTCGTCCGCACCGATTCGGCGTTCGGCGCGTGTTGAGTAAAGATGCGACGCAGAGAACAGCGACTACGTTGATCACCACGCCATGCATGAGTATGTCCAAACGCGCATAAGCATCCGACAGGGATGCGCACTACTTTCGGCATGTGCGGTCGCCCCGAAGCGCCCGCGGCGGCTCGCCCACTGGCAGAACGACCTGATTCGACGGCTGCCGACGCCACGGAACTCGATCTTGCGGCCGCTCCGAACGGCGGATCGGGAAGCGTCGAGCACGCCAAAGTCTCGTGACGGAGCGTGATTAACTCGGGGTGGTTATCGGCCTCGACGGGCGTCGGCGCGACTGTTTACAACATGTGCAGGTCCATCTGAGCCGACGGCGGCGCGCGCTTACATGGCGGCGAAGCCGACACTCATGCCGTCACCAGTACGCGGCTATTCCAGAATTCATAGTGGAACTCGGAGTCGCGGATCTCCGGCCGCTTCGGGGCCGGGCTGGCGCTGGCAGGCTCCTTCGCACCGGCTCATGACCTGGCTCAGGCGGCGGAGGACGCCGGGGCACCAGCGGTCAAGCGACAGGGCGCGGCGGCTGGGCACCGGATCCTGGCGGACGGCGCTTCGGCGGGCCAAGGCCTCTTGTTGGGCCTCCGCCTCCCGTCGGCGCATGACGTCGTCGCTGGCGAGCCGAGTATCGCGGTCAGCCTGCCGCTCACGTTCGGTGATGATCTGTTGTACTCTTCGCGCCGCCGTCAGGGCAGCCTTCATGTCACGGCGGACCGTTCCCTGGTGGCCCGGTGCAGCGGCAGCGTTCACTTCGGTCTGGTCCACGGACGGCTCTTCTCGAATCGGTTCGGCATCGTGCCCGGATTGACGCGCTTCCTCGTCCGGATGCAACGGCGGCAACTCCGCATCTGGGTGTCGGCGGCGAAGTTCGGTGTCGGCCATCAGTGCCCGCTGCCGGTCCAGCTCGGTGGCAGCGTGCCATCCTCGCCGGGCCTCCGCAATCTCCGCCAAGGCCTCCCGATGGGCGCCAACGTCCTGTGCCAGCGCACTACTTCCTCCGCCTCACATCGGGCTTGCGCCCGCTCGGTCTCGTCGACCGGGGCGTCCGCCCGGTACCACGCGCGCACGGCGTCGGCGCGGTAGGTGTTCTCCGCGAGATGTGCCTCCCGCAACTCATCGACAACGTACGGCGGCGCCCACCTGGTCTCGCGCTCGTACGCGGACCGGCGGCCCCACAGCTCACCGTCACTCGCGGCCGCGACCTCGCGGTCCTCCTCCGGCATCCGCACCGCGAGGCAGGCCGAATGCCAGCTCGCCCGCTGCTCGGGCGATGCGCGTTCGGGCGCCGGGCCGATCGCTTCGGTCTCCTGGCCATATCCGCGTTCCTCCCGGTAGGCCGCCACGGCTCCGGCTCGGCAGAGCCAGTCATCGCGCTCGATCGGGTCAGCCGGCACCTCGCCGAGGTCCGCAGCGCCCACACCGGTCGATCTACCGCGACCCGGTTCGCGAGCAGCGACACGCGATCGTCCATCGCGGTGGCAAGCTCGCGTGCGAACCGGTCCGCGTCGGGATCGGCGATCACCGGAGTCCGATCCGCATAACTGGCGCTCGCCCGGGGTTCCGGCGTGCCGACGATCCGCCGGATCCGGCCATGCAGAACGGCGGCGATGCTGTCGGCCCCACCGAAATCCCGCCCCTCGATCGCGTGGCACAACACGTCTTCGACGTCGTGTCCGGCGAGGTCGGCGGCGCGCAGCAGACGTGTCAGGGTGTCCCGCTCCGCGTCCTGTTCATACCGCTGCCACTCACCAGCTGCCAGCAGGGACTGGACCGTGTACTCGTAGCGGCGCGTCGCATGCGCGCGGGTCACGTCTGCCCACATCGGGGCGAGCGTGGCCAGGCTGGCCGCCCGCTCCAGCTCCTGCCGCATTGTCCCGGTTGCTGACCGCTCGGTCTGCTGTCGTTCCAGTACGTCAGCGAGGACGGCTATCCGGTGCCGGCGCGGCGCTGGATCATCACGTGCTGCGGGCTCCCCGATCTCGGGCGCTGGCCGGGGTTCGGGAGAAAGGTCGGCTGCGTGGACACGTTCGGTCACGACGTAGGCGGTGTTACGCTCGCGGCCGCGGCTCATGCCCACGTAGAACGATGCCCGCCCGGCCGTCTCGTCGGCGACCAGATGGGCGGTGTCGACCGTCCGGCCTTGCGCGACATGCACGTTGCCGGCATAGGCGAGGTCCGCGTGACGATCGATGTAGTCCTCGGGCACCTCGAACGGCGCCGACCACGACTCACGCGTGGATGGATCGCGGCCCGTTACGCGCCGGACCAGCGCGACACGTCCTTCTCCTACCTCGTCCCAGGCTTCGATGCGGAGCACGTCGCGGTTGGCCAGGCGCCGTCCGGGTTCTCCGGCCTGGATGCGGGCGTTCTGCCGGGCCACGATGAGGTCACCGACGCCAGCGACGTTGCCGTCCGCGACCTCAACGAGATTGTCTGCGGCGACCATGCCCAGCGCCGCGAGCTCGTCTCTGGCCCGCCGCGCTAGCTCGGTGGCCTC
>DATIYI010000223.1:0-2170 GCA_035517695.1 Streptosporangiaceae bacterium | reverse complement strand
TCGGTGAGCGGGTACCTGATCGGCAGCCAGGCCAGTGGCGCGGCGCCACTGCCGCCGGCCGCCGAGCACGCCTGGTGGTACCAGTTCTACTTCGGCACCGAGCGCGGCCGGGCCGGCTACGGCACCTACCGGCGCCAGTTCGCCAAGTTGATCTGGCAGCTCGCCTCACCGAAGTGGGCCTTCGACGATGCCACGTTCGCGCGCACCGCGGCCGCCTTTGACAACCCCGATCACGTCGAGATCGTGATCCACAACTACCGCTGGCGGATCGGCCTGGCCGAAGGCGAACCGTACTACGACGACCTGGAGGCCCGGCTCGCCGGCGCCCCGGCCATCGCGGTGCCCACCATCACCCTGGAGGGCGACGCCAACGGCGCGCCGCACCCCGACCCCAGCGCCTACGCCGGCAAATTCACCGGCACATACGAACACCGGAGCGTCCCCGGCGGCGTCGGGCACAACCTGCCCCAGGAAGCCCCGCAGGCCTTCGCCCAGGCGATCGCCGACATCGATGGCTTCTGACCGATGAAGATCACGCCGCCAGCCGACCTCTTCTCCGCCGAGATGCGGCCGCATTCCGATCACTGCGTTAAAGGGAGGCCCTCATGAGCAGTACCGCCGAGAGTGCTACCGAGATACGCCCCTTCCGGGTGGACATGCCTGACGAGGCGATCGCCGACCTCCGGCGGCGCATCGCCGCGACGCGCTTGCCCAGCAAAGAGCTGGTCGACGACCGGTCGCAGGGCGTGCAGCTGGCGACGATCCAGGAGCTCGCCCGCTACTGGACGGCCGGTTACAACTGGCATGCGTGCGAGGCGGAGCTGAACGCGCTGCCGCAGTTCACGACCGAGATCGACGGGGTGAACGTCCACTTCATCCACGTAAGGTCACGGCACGCGAAAGCGCTGCCGCTGATCATGACCCACGGCTGGCCTGGCTCGGTCATCGAGCTGCTCGGCTCCGTCGGCCCGCTCACCGACCCGGCCGCGCACGGCGGCTCCGCCGAGGATGCGTTCGACCTCGTGCTGCCGTCCATCCCCGGTTACGGCTTCTCCGCTGTGCCGGCCGAGATCGGCTGGCACTCCGGCCGGGTTGCGCAGGCGTGGGCGGAGCTGATGCACCGCCTGGGCTACACCCGCTACGTCGCCCAGGGCGGCGACCAGGGCGCCGCCGTCACCGATGCCATGGGCCGCCAGGCACCCGACGGGCTGGCGGCCATCCACATGAACCTGCTCGTGACGGCGCTGGGCGGCGGCGCCATGCCAGCGGATACCGAGGCCGAACGCGCGGCGCTCGAGCAGACCAAGACATTCCGGGCGAGCGGCTTCGGCTACTTCCTGGAGCAGGCCACGCGGCCGCAGACGATCGGCTACGCGCTGCTGGATTCACCGCTCGCCCTGGCGGCCTGGATGCTCGACCACGACACCGACGCCTACTACAAGATCTCGGCCGCCTTCACCGGCGGGCAGCCGTCCGGCGGCCTGACCCGGGACCATATCCTCGACAACATCACCCTCTACTGGCTGACGGGCACCGGGGCCTCAGCGGCCCGGTCGTACTGGGAGGGCGGACGAGCCCAAGCCCTCGCTGCCGGGCAGGCTCCTCCACAGGTCAAGCTCCCGGTCGGCTTCACCACGTTCCCCGGCGAAATCTTCCGCGCCCCGCGCAGCTGGGTCGAGCTGGGCTACCCCACCCTCACCTACTTCCACGAAGCTGCCAAGGGCGGCCACTTCGCCGCGTGGGAAGAACCCGAACTGTTCGCGACCGAGATCCGGGCGGCATTCAGGTCGCTGCGTTAACCACACCCTGCCGCCCGCCCTGCCCAGCACATACCCCTTGCGGAAGGAAACTGGATATGAGCCTCAACAGTAATGCCGTCGATGAGCGTCTACGTGGCGCCCGGGCAGGCCTGTGGCGGCTGGCCGGCCCGTGGTGGCTCATGCTACTGACCGGCATCGCATGGCTGATCATCTCCGTGATCGTGCTTCGGTTCCGGCTCACCTCGATCACCACCGTGGGCGTCCTCATAGGTGTGGTCTTCCTGGCGGCCATGTTCAACGAATTCCTGCTCGCCTCGGTCCACGTCGGCTGGCGGTGGGCGCACGTCCTGCTGGGAATCCTCTTCCTGGTGGGCGCGATCTGGGCGTTCGCCAACCCGATCAATGCCTTC
>DATIYI010000222.1:0-4147 GCA_035517695.1 Streptosporangiaceae bacterium | reverse complement strand
CCCCCGGCTGCTGGCCCAAAGTGAGTACAACCAGCGGCTCAAGAGCGCGGCGCCGCTGATGGAGGCCGCGCTGCGGTGGCTGGCTGAGGCGACACCGGCCAGTGCGGACAGGCTGCGGCTGATGGACGCCACCCCCATCGCCTGCGGGCAGTCGGTCATCACCGCCCGCCGCTCGGGCCTTTACGGATGGGCGGGCTACGGGTACTGCCCCAGCCATTCGCGCTGGTACTGGGGCGCCAAGCTGCTGCTGATCTGCACCTGCGAGGGCACCGTCACCGGGTTCGCCCTGGCCAACCCCAAACTGGCCGGCGAGCGTGAGCAGGCCCGCACCATGCTGGAGCACCAGCCCGCCAACCGCCCGCCGCCGGGCACCGTCATCGTCACCGATAAGGGCCTGTCCGGCGAGGACACCGAAGCGTTCTTCACCAGCCCGGACCTGGGCCTGACCCTGATCCGCCCCGCCCGCAAAAGACGAGCAGGCTCCCCGGTATCTCCCGAACTGGCTGCGCCAGCGGGTCGAGGCCATCATCTGGACCCTGAAAAACCAGCTCGGCCTCGAACGCCACGGCGGCCGCGTCCCGGCCGGGCTGTGGGCCCGCATCGTCCAGCGGCTGCTCGCGCTCAACGCCGCCATCTGGTTCAACTGGCAGATCAGCGCCCCCATCAAGCGCTCCCTCATCAGTTACGACCACTGAGCTGCCCACATTTCCCGGTCAACGATCTAGGCTGCCCTTCCCGCGGCGTGCTGGTCATTCCGATCCTGGCGGAGGGCGCGGTCATGCCAGACCGGGAAGATCTGCCCGAAAGCCTAGCCAGTCTCGCCCGCCGCAACGCGCTGCCCATCCGGCACGACAGCTTCCGGTACGACGCCGGGCGCCTAGTCACGGCGATCGAGCAAGTGCTGTCTGCGCCGCCTGGCGCCGATACTGCGCATCACCTCCGCCCTCGGCCCAGCCCGAAGTTCCCACCGCCCCTCACGAGGCGACCCGGAAGGATGCAGCTAACACCGCGGAGGTTGCTGAACTCTCCGGCGATGGACAGCCGACCCGGGTTGAGCGTGAGATTGCCATCTGCAAGCGATTCGACGTACCCCCTGAGAAGGGGCTGAACCGAGAAGAAGCCTCCCGGGCCTTCAGTGACAACGGCATCGACCCTCGTGCTTGCGGATCATGGATTCAGCATGGCTGGATCATTCGCGAGGGCGACAGGCGATGGCTGTCAGGCAAGGGTCGTGATTGGGCCCGCGACCAGCTGGCAGCGTCATAGCCTGGCCAGGCGATCATCCTGATCGAGCAAGCCCTGGCAGTCCGGAAACGGGTCCTGGGCTCAGGCCACCGCGACATCCTGATCTTGTGCAATAACCTCGCCGCCGCCGGCCCTGTTGCGATGCTTCCGTGCTGTACCGTTCGCCCCGCTTCCCGGCTGCTTTCGCTCGTGACCAGCAAAGATGAACGTGGCGGCCGCTCGCAAGGCTAGCCTCGCGCCGTATGCTCGGTCGAGAGGATTGCAGGCAGTGGAGGATTCGCCATGGCTGGCTACCGTCCCATGACCTTGGCCGACCTGGCTGTCCGTCTGGCGCGGACGGCTGAAGCCAAGGTGCGGTGGAAGCTGGTGTGGGAATTTTTGGAAGAGTACAGGTGGGAACCTGCTGACGTTCAGCTGACGCTGCTGCAGGAGGAGCCCTCGCCCACTGGTGACCAGCGCTGGGACACGCTGCTAGCCGCGCTGGCTGAGCACCTGGCCGCTGGGCATGACGCCGCACCGCCGGCCTGGGCGGAGTTTCGGGTGCTGCGCCGGCCGTGGTTCCCTGCTGAGCTGGCGATTCAGCGGGCTGAGGCGCTGGTGTGGGCGCCGGCTGCCTTCCGCAAGCATGGGGTGTACCTGTCGGCACGGGACCTGGAGGCCGCGTGAGTGATGCGGGCGACGTTCTTCTCGGCCGTGCTGAGCTCGAACGGGCTTTCACCGCCCTGGGCGAGCGGCTTGTGCGCAGAGGCGTCGTCGCAGACGTGTTTGTGGTGGGCGGCGCTGCCATGGCCCTGGCTTACGACGCCGCCCGCGTGACCAGGGATGTTGATGCAAGGTTCGTGCCGCACGGGATCGTCCTGGACGAGGCCAGGCAAGTGGCCAAGGACCTGGGGCTGCCGCCGTGGTGGCTGAACGAGCAGGCGACCGCCTACATCTCCGGAAAGAACGACCCAGGCAAGCGTCGCGTATTTGACCATCCGGGGCTGCGGGTCATGGCTGCATCGCCCGAGCACGTCTTCGCGATGAAGGCATTGGCTGCCAGGACACGCGATATCGACGATCTGCGGCTGCTCGCGGGAGTGATCGGAGTGGAAACAGCCGAGGC
Organism: Streptosporangiaceae bacterium; assembly: GCA_035517695.1. Lineage (GTDB taxonomy): Bacteria > Actinomycetota > Actinomycetes > Streptosporangiales > Streptosporangiaceae > DATFVJ01. The sequence continues at coordinate 1,797 of DATIYI010000222.1, read as the reverse complement.
TGCCCTGCGGAGTTGCCGTCAGGGCTGTCGCCCGTTCGTCGTGACGGCCGCGCGGGTTGGCGGCGTCGGCGAGGAGATCGCGGCGATAGCCTGCCAGCCGCCACGCAGTGCCGATCGGTATAGCAGCATGTAGATCACGATCGCTGCGCCAGGCAGGATCCGGACGGGTCGTAACCCCTTCGAGACGCATAGCTTCCGAGACGATGCCGGTCGCCATCACCAGCGCGAAATGCCCGGGGTCCAGGCCCTGGATCGCCGCCGGCAACCGCGCCGCCACCCGCATCACCCCCCTTCCGCAGGGCCTGACCGAACCGGGAGGTCACAGCCAGCCGAGCTCGTCTGCGGTTCTGACTGCCTCGGCCCGGTTGCGCGTCCCAGTCTTGGCGATCGCGGCGGACAGGTAGTTGCGGACCGTCCCCTCGGAGAGGAACAGCTTGCTGGCGATCTCCGCTACCGTAGCGCCCAGTCTGGCAGCGACCAGGACGTCGCGTTCCCTGGCGGTGAACGGCGAGGCACCAGCCGCCAGCGTCGTCGCGGCCAGCGCCGGATCGACGACCCGCTGCCCGGCAGCGACGCGGCGGATCGCGTCTGCCAGCCGTTCGGGCGGGGCGTCCTTGACCACGAACCCGCACGCGCCGGACTCCATCGCGCGCCGCAGGTAACCGGGCCGCCCGAAGGTAGTGAGGATGAGCGACCGGCAGCACGGCACCTCCTGGGCGAGTACGCCCGCCACCGCCAGGCCGTCCAGTCCCGGCATCTCGATGTCGAGCAGCGCGACGTCGGGCTGGTGCGCCTTCGCAGCGGCGACCACCTCGTCGCCGCGGCCAACCGACGCGACGACCTCGAAGTCGTCGTCCAGTTCGAGCATGACCGCGAGCGCGCTGCGGATCAGCTCTTGGTCGTCGGCCAGCAGAAGCCGGATGCGGGCCGTCACCTGCCGCCACCCGCGGCCAGCGTGACCCGCAGTTGCCAGCCTCCGGCCTGCAGCGGGCCGGCGTCGACCCTGCCGCCGGCCGCCACCGCCCGCTCGCGCAGGCCGCTGAGGCCATTGCCCGGCGGCACGTCTCCCCCAGGCGCTGGCTCGCCGATTCCGTCGTCCACGATCTCGACGGCCGACGGGGATAGCCGGACGGCGCAGGAGTTGGCCCTGGCGTGCCGCACCACGTTGGTAAGGCCCTCCCGTACGGCCCAGCCGAACAGCTCCTGGTGCGCGGGATCGACAACGTCGGTGGCCGTGGGCAGGTCGGCCGCGATGCCCGACGCCCGCAGCAGTTCCCGGCCGCGGGCTAGCTCGCCGGCCAGCGTGACATCGCGGTAGCCGGACACCGCGCTGCGCACGTCGGCCAGCGCCTGCCTGCACAGTTCCTCGACCTCGGCGATCTGTCTGACCGCGCGGGCGGGGTCAGCTGCGCCCAGTCGCCTGGCAAGGCCGGCCTTGACGGTGATTGTGGTCAGCGAGTGCCCCAGCAGGTCGTGCAGGTCGCGGGCGATTCTCATGCGCTCGTTCTCCGTGGCTAGCTGGGCAAGCTCGGCTCGCGCCTCGGCGAGTGCCTGGTTCCCCCGCAGCACCTGGAGCACGGCGAACGTGACGATCGCGACTACCGGGATCGCGACCGGCGTGACGTCGTCGAAGGAGGCGCCGAGACTGACGTGCCAGGACCGGATCACGACCGGGACGACGAGCGCGGCGACCGAGAAGGCGGCCACGAGCGGCACGGCCCGGCGCCCGAGGCACCCCACGCTGAGCATGGTCAGGAAGATGAACGTGACGAATCCCGCCGCGCGCGCGAACGGCAG
>DATIYI010000221.1:0-33242 GCA_035517695.1 Streptosporangiaceae bacterium | reverse complement strand
GCTGGCGTCCGGGCAGCCGGAGCCGGCTGCCCGGACGCCGCTAAACGATCAGGGGGGCCGTAACCATTCTGCCACCCCCAACCGTCGCCATCCCAGCCGCCGCACGGGACCAAGACACGCGCACCCGCCCCCAGGCCCCTCGGGAAACCCTCACGAGCCAACGCGGATCACGGTCGATCTACCGCATGACTCGTGTGTTGCAGGCGCTCAAAGATCAATTTTAAGATCGCAACATGGTCTTGATATGTGGAAACGGCGGCTAACGACAAAACCCTGCTGACCTGCGGTTACGGGATGTTTTTGAAGGGCTGCTCCCGGGTTAGGTGGGCTGATCTCCCAGCGTTTTGGGTGGTTTGGGGCAGTTCGGGTTCGGTCCGCGGACGGGCGGGTGCGCGGCGGCACTTGGGTACCGCGGGTTGATCTTGACTCAGTTTTCGGCGCGGGCTATCTCTTTCAGGGGGATGGCCTTGTTCTCCCTGTAGATCATGGCGAAATGTCTTTTGATGATGGGTCGGCCAGCCGAGGATCGCGCCGCAGCCGGATGACGGCCCGCTGCCTGATAGGCCCGATGCTGCCGACCGGGATGCCAAGGCGATGGGAGAGATCGAGATAACTCTGACGCTCTCGCCTCAGCAACTCGATGAGGACCGTCCGCTGCCGGTCCGGCAAGGCCGTGATGGCTCGGTAGAGATGGTCATGCTCGTCGCGGCGTGCCACCTCGGCGCATGGATCGCATTCCCGACTTCTGTCGTCGATCAACCGTGCCGCGTCCAACTCGGTGAGCGGTACCTCCCGCCGTTTCTTGGTAATCAGCTGGATGCATTCGCGTCGGCAAATGGTTGCCAGCCAGCTGCGTAGCTTATCCGCTTGGGATAGCTGATCGATATGTTCCATGCAGCGCAGCCAAGTGAATTGAACGACGTCAGCGGCGTCTTCGGCTGATAGCCCGTGGTGGCGGGCGAGCCACCGTAGCAGCGGCTCGTATTCATGGATCAGGTCGCGCCATACCGAATCATCTCCCGCCCGGATTCGGTCAACAAGTGCGGCCGGGCTTTGGGGGAGCGCGGTTGTGGTGGCGGTTGCGCTGGCGGCCTCCGATTTCATCGGTTTCCCTCATCTCTTCTGGGCCGCAAGATTTGCTGGCCAGAGCTCCGCGACTGCGCCGGTCGAGTCGCACGTCGATGACTGAGCGACAGGAGCTGCGTTGTTTCTCGTCGCAGGTCCGGGGCTTGTCTTCCTTGGCGCATGGTTCGACAATGAATAGCGGGTGCTGACAGTCCGCTGACACCTGGGGGAAGGGCGGTCGATGCAGGTACGGATCCTCGGCCCTTTCCAGCTTGAGGATGGTGGCCGACGGATCACGATCGGCGGGGCCCGGCAGCGCGCCGTGCTTGCCTATCTGCTGCTGCATGCGAACGAGGTTGTGCCGAGCGAGCGGCTTCTGCTCGATCTGTGGAGCGAAGACTCCCCACCCAGCGCGGCGAACGCCCTTCAGGCGGCGATCTCACGGGTGCGAAGAGTGCTTCCGCCGGCTCGGCTTATCACCACAACGCCGGGCTACGCGCTGCGGATCTTCCCGGCTGAGCTAGACGTCAGGCAGTTCGAGCAGCTGATCTCCGAGGGCCGCGATGCGCTCGCCGCGGGAGCGCCAGCGGAGGCGGCCCGGATGTTTGGTCAGGCGCTGTCCCTACGGCGGGGCCCGCCGCTGGCCGATTTTCGCTACGAACCCTTCGCCCAGGCCGAGATTGCCAGGCTCGAGGAGTTGCATCTGACTTGCATGGAGGAGCGCATCGAGGCGATCTTGGCGCTCGGCTCGGCGGGTGCACTCACCGCTGAGCTACAGCGGCTGGCCAGCGAGCATCCGCTACGCGAGCGTTTTCGCGGCCAGCTCATGCTCACCCTCTACCGCAGCGGCCGGCAAGCTGAAGCACTTGATGTCTACCGCGAGTTCCGCCGCACGCTGCGGGAAGAGCTTGGTTTGGAGCCGTCGCCGCTGCTACGTGAACTCGAGGCGGCGATCCTGCGCCAAGACCCGCTTCTGTCACGTCGGTCGACTACCACCGGAGCTCCACTGACGCGCAGACCGGTGACCGTGCTCTGCGTGGTAGTGCAGATGGAGTCGAACTCAGGTGTGGCGCTGGACCCAGAGGCCCATGAGGTCGTCAATGAGTACTCAGTCTCTGGCCTGACAGCGGTTCTCGAGCGGTATGGGGGGAAGCTGGCGATCAGCGCCGGCGAGCGCCTGATGGGTGTATTCGGCGTCGAAAGCCTGCATGAGGACGATGCCCTTCGAGCGGTGCGGGCAAGTCTGGAAGCGCGAGCGGCGCTCGACGCCGAAGTCGGCATTCCGTTGGGTCGTCATGGTGCGGGCCTGACCTACCGCTTCGGCCTCGCGACCGGCGAGGCGCTGGTGGGAGGGTCGGGTCCGCTTGGGTTCGCGGGGGATGTGGGGACCCGTGCGGTTCAGCTTGCGGAAGCCGCCAAAGCTGGTCAGATCCTCATCACCGGGCAGACTCAGCAACTCGCTGCGGCAGCCATCGAGACGGATAGTGCCGGTCCCGATCGGTTCATCTTGCGGTCCGCGCATGCTGGCGTGCGTCCGCTTGCGCTTCGTCTCGACGCGCCTTTGATAGGTCGCGTCGAGGAGATGCGCCGCCTCGAGTCCGCGTACCTTCGGGCCACTCGTGAGCGCGTGACGATCATCGTCACCGTGATCGGCGAGGCAGGACTTGGGAAGACGCGGCTCGTCCACGAGATTGTCGGGCGTCTCGGCCGCGAGGTGAAGGTCCTTACCGGCCGATGCCTACCATATGGCGAGGGCATCACGTTCTGGCCGCTGCGTGAGCTAGTCCGTCAAGCGGGTGCAGCTCCTGGCTCCGCGGAGGCGATTAAGGCCCTCCTCGACGGCGAGGCGGACGCGGAGGGCGTCGCCGAGCGGCTGCACCATGCTCTCGGCCTGGGTGACCAGGGGAGCTCAGACGCCGCCGAGATCTTTTGGGCAGCCCGTCGCTTTCTTGAAGCGCTTGCGCGGTCTCAGCCGTTGCTGATCATATTCGAGGACCTGCACTGGGCCGAACCGACCTTCCTCGACCTAGTTGAGTCCCTCACCCTTCAGCCGGGGCGGTCGCCGATCGTCCTAGTGTGCATCGCGCGCCCCGAACTGCTGGAACAGCGTCCAGCTTTGGCGGCTGAGGCAGATAGGGCAGTGTCCATCGAGCTCGCACCACTCGGCGAAGGCCCAGCCGCGGCGCTCCTTGACGCACTTGCAGCGGATCAGCACATCCCGGCGTCCACTCAAGCACGGCTTATTGACACCGCTGGCGGCAACCCCCTCTACCTTGAGCAGCTGGCAGTCTCCCTCAGCGAGCAGACCGAGAGCGAGATCCGGCCAATACTGCCACCCACTATCCAGGCTCTGCTCGCCGCGCGCCTGCAGCGCCTTGGCCCGGGAGCCAGCAGCGTGCTCGCCAGTGCGGCCATCGTCGGTAAGTACTTTGGCGTGCAAGCAGTTCGGGAGCTGCTTCCCCCCGAGGCGCGCGGCCCGCTCAACCGCAACCTCCAAACCCTCATCGAAAAAGGCCTTGTGCAACAAGGGCCGGTCGGTGCACGACCTGTGGAGCAATACAACTTCCGCCACATCCTCATCCAGCAGGCGGCTTACCGCGCGATCCCCAAATCGCTTCGCGCTGAGCTGCACCTCCGCTTCGCCGACTGGCTCCAGTACGTTTTCCCGGAACGTGTCCCGCAACGCGCGGAGATCCTTGGTTATCACCTCGAACAGTCCGTCCGCTATTGGAACGAGGTCCGGCCCGCCGAAGCCCAGCCGGCTGGGCTTTCGCGCCGGGCGGCCGGACACCTCGAAACAGCCGGGTGCGCCGCGTATGACCGCGGGGACGCCCTGGCTGCGGTGAACTTACTTGACCGCGCGGCTGGGCTGCTTCCCGCTGACGATCCCGCCGCCGGGCGGCTTTATACAAGTCTTGGCGCCGCGTTAACGGAGGCCGGGCAGCTTGAGAAAGCACGGGCCACCCTCGACCACGCTCAGCGCATCGCGACTGCGGGCGGCGACCAAGGCCAGTACGCCCACGCGCGGGTTCAGGCCCTCCTGCTGCGTCTCGGGGTGGACCAGAATGACGCGGCTATGGAGATTACTTGCGCGCTTCCCGAATTGCGCCGTGTGTTCGACCGGACCTGGGACGAGCGGGGGATCTGCCGGACCCTGCAGCTAGAGGCCGCGCTGCAGTGGAACCACGCGAGGTCGGCCGCCGCCGAAGACGCGTGGCAGCGTGCTGCCGAATACGCGCGCCGTGTGAACGACCGGAGGCAACTCACCGAAATACTTGGCTGGCTCGCCTCAGCCGCGCTCTGGGGCCCGACCCCGGCACCGGAAGGGATACGGCGGTGCGGAGACTACCTCGATGAGATCGGGAACCACCCGAGTGGAAAGGCTGTTATTCTCAACCACCTGGCGGGCCTGCACGCGATGCAGGACGACGTCACGGCGGCACACGCGGCACTCGACTGCGCGAAAACCCTCCTGGACAGACTCGGCCCCACGATGACCGCGGCGATCACTCAGCCCGCCGCCTTCGTCGCGATGCTGGCCGGCGATCCGGCGACCGCCGAGATGCACCTTCGCCTCGAATACGAGTCCCTCGACGAGATGGGCGAAAGGCGTTACCTGGCCACTACCGCGGTGAAACTCGCGAGGGCCATCGCGGCACAGGGTCAGAGCCGGTACGACGAAGCTACCCAATTGATCGTGATAAGCCGGGAAGCGGCGGCGGGCGAGGACCTGTCCGCCGAGGCACGCGGCCAGGGACTATCGGCCAGAATCCTCGCGGACCGTGGCCACCAGTCCGAAGCCGTACTACTCGCACGATCGGCGGCTGTGCTCACCGCGCAGACCGACCTGTTGAGCGAGCGCGCAGATATCCTGCTCGATCTTGCTCACGTCCTTGCTGCGGGCGGCCGCGTCTCCGAAGCACACGCGGCATCCACCGAGGCCCTTGACCTCTACAAACGCAAGGGCAACCTGCCAGGAGCCCGGGAGTCGCTCCGATACCTGGCCCAATATGCGCCTGCTTGAAACTATTTGAAGGTATCAGCAAGCCCGGTTGGCGCCTCGTACTCATCGAGGCCTCCACAACCGGCCTGCTGAACGAGTCCACACACCTCCCGCTCGATCTCGCCTACATCCTCGCTGCGGCCGGCCGAGCCGCTGAAGCACTTGCCACATCTGTCCAGGCTCTTCACCTCCCGTTACCAACGCAAAGGAAATCTCCCAGGAGCCAGGGATTCCCTCCGATACCTGGCCCCACCACAACCCACTCGAAAGGATTCACCATGGTCAACTCGCAGGTCCCTAAGGTCCAACTCACACTTGACGGCAAAATCGTGCTCACCGTTCAGGTCGCCGGTTTCGCGGAGGGCAAGTCTGTCGAAATATCCGGCTACTTAACCCAGGACGTTGGAGTTTACGCTAGCTTCCATGTCACCCGAGATCTCCCTAAGCCCAACGCGGGCGTTGCTGAGGTGGAGGTGCCCCTGTCCTCGAAGGAATTGGAATTGGACGAAACGAAACCGGTCACGGTCGTCACCTCGGTGTCAGAAGTCTGGCCCAGCATGCTGACCGTAGCTACGTCCACGTCCAATGGATTCAAGACTGAATGGGAAATCGACACCGCTGCGACAGAACGCTGGCGGTCCAAATCCGGAGCTACGAGCGGGGGTCTGAAGGTCTGGCCCTAACCCATGAGGGGCGCCCGGCACGAGACCGTCGGGCCACCCGCGGCAGCCGTCGGGATTATCTTCCATAACGGCTGCCGCGGGCGTGTCACGGCTTCACGATGAGCGCATGACGCCGGGGGCAACCGATCCTGGTCGATCCTGGCTTCCGGGTTGACCGTCTTGGGTGTAGAGGTGACCGTGGAAGGTATTGACCTCATGGATTGCGGAATCGCCGCCATCTGCGTCCGCGGGGTACGCCGGCAGTCGATCGCGATCCTCGACCTCCCGCTGCCAGCGCCCTCTCCACCGGGTTCGGAGTGGATCAGGGCCTACGGGCATTGGGCGGGCCTGCGACGAGCGAGTACCAGTGCTACGAGTTCCTCGCGGTTGATCGTCCGCTGACTACTGCTGAGCAAGCGGAAGTCCGCCAGCTCTCAACGCGGGCCAGGATCACGGCTACCAGCTTCACTAACGAGTACCACTGGGGTGACTTCAAAGGCAGTCCGGACCAGCTGATGCAGCATTACTACGACGCGCATCTGTACTTTGCGAACTGGGGCACTCACCGGATCATGCTCCGGCTGCCGCGCACGCTCCTGGACCCGAAGATCGCCGGACAGTACCGCGTCGATGGACAGGTGCGCATGTCGGCCACGCGCGAGCACGTGATCCTCGACTTGACCCAGTGAGGACGAGGCGGGTGAGTGGGTGGAGGATACCGATGAATCCCTGTCCGCCATCGTCGGTGTCCGCTCCGAACTGGCCGCCGGGGACCTGCGTCCGCTGTATCTGGCATGGCTGTCGGGCTACGGCGTGTGGGAACGCGATGAGGACGCTTTCGGCGAAGAGAACGAGGGCGACATGGAGCCACCGGTCCCGGCGGGCCTGGGATCACTCACCGCTCCGCAACGCGCCCTGGCCGACTTTCTCCGCGTCGACTCTGACCTTATGGAGGTCGCGGCCGAGACCAGCGCGGCGCTCCCCGCGGTGACCGGCGATGCGCGCGCGCTGGCCACGCATATCGCGAAGCTGCCCGTCAGTGACAAGAACCGGCTTCTGACGCTGGTCGCAGAAGATCAGGCGGCAAGGGCCCGGATGGAGCTGCTGCGGGGCTTCCGCACGGATCCTGAGCGCGACTCCCGTCCCCGACGGACCGTCGCCGAACTCCTGGACACCGCCGGGGCACTTCGCCTGCAGCGCGGGCGGTGAGCGGGTGTCACGGCTGCCGCGCAGCACGCCCTCCGGAAACAACAGCGGGCTGCAGTCCGGCAAAGGCGCCTGGACGAACCGGCCCACGACCCTGACCTGAGACTGCCTGGGCCGCCGCCGAAAGGCTGATCAACGCCCAAGTTGTCACCTCAATTACGAACGGCGGTCACCCTGCTCAGGGACCCGGAACGCATCTGCGGCTGGCCCGCGCGCCGGGCGGCCGCCCACACCGGCGGTTACTTTCTTCGACGGGGTCGACCGGGTTCTGGCCGTCGATACCGCAGTCGGCGGTCCAGAACGCGATCTGCCCGGTCCGCGGATCGATCAGCCAGCCGTGCTCGTAGGTCTCCTGGTCCGCCAATGCCGTCGCGATCTTGTCGAGGTCAAGGCTGGTCAGCTCGAACATCGGTCGCTCGCGCTCTGAGGGCGAGCGAGGGATTTGTGACGCGCCGGTGAGGCCCGGTCGCGGCACCAGACCACCGTCACCCGGCCTGACCGGCGAGCACCGGGCGGCCCCCGGCTGAGCTGCGGCGGTTGTGGCTGCGGATTGCCACCTGCACGATGCCCTTCGCCACGCGTACGGGGAAGACCGGTACCCGGACGGCAAGGTCTTCCAGGCACGTTCCTGTCACCAGGTCGAAGCGCTGCTTGTACATGGGTGAGGCGACGTAGCGGAGATCGCCGGCCGAGCCGACCAGCCCGCGACTCAGCACGTTCGCACCACAGAACGGGTCGCGGGCGGCGATCGCGTGAATCTCGTCGCCGGTGAGCCGGAAAATCGCCACGGGCACGCCTTCGGCGAGGGCTGCGACGCCACGGTCCGGGACGAGATCGGCGAAACGGCATACCGGAATCCAGGTCACGTGGAGTACCTCCTCGGGCGGGCGGATCAGCGGGACTGGGATGAGCGACGCGAGCGCCAGGCTCACCCCCGTGAGGTAAGCGCGACCAGGACCTCGCGTTCTCCGGCGGTCGCCGGGCGCGGCTGGTCGCGTTCGGTCACGAACACGATGTCCGGGTCGGCCTGGCCTGGCGCGTTGACGAAAGACACGAAGTGCCGCAGCGCGTCCGGATCCGTCAGCGTCCGCCGCCACTCGCACTCGTAGCTCTCGGCGAGCCGGCGCATATGGGCGTCCCACTCGGCGCACATGCCAAGCGAGTCGTCCACGATCACCCGCCGCAGGTGTGCCAGACCGCCCTCCAGCCGGTTCAGCCAGGTCGCGGTCCGCTCGAGCCGGTCGGCGGTCATCACGTAGAAGAGCAGAAACCGGTCGATGTACTGGATAAGGGTCTGGGTGTCGAGGTCCTGAGCAAACAGCTTGGCGTGTTGTGGCCTGGCCCCGCCGTTGCCGCCGACGTACAGGTTCCAGCCCCTCTCGGTGGCGATGACGCCGACGTCCTTCCCCTGTGCCTCAGCGCACTCCCGCGCACAGCCAGACACGGCTCCTTTGATCTTGTGCGGTGCCCGCAACCCGCGGTAGCGCATTTCCAGCCGTATCGCGAGGCCGACGGAGTCCTGGACGCCATAGCGGCACCAGGTGGTACCCACGCACGACTTCATGGTTCGGAACGCCTTGCCGTAGGCGTGGCCGCTCTCGAACCCGGCGTCGACCAGGCGCCGCCAGATCGACGGGAGCTGTTCCACCCGGGCGCCGAGCAGGTCGATCCGCTGCGCGCCTGTGAGCTTGACATACAGTCCGAAGTCGCGGGCTACCTGCGCCAGGACGGCGAGCTTGGCCGGTGTGATCTCACCGCCGGGTACCCGCGGTACCACCGAGTAGGTGCCGTCACGCTGCATGTTGGCGAGCATGTGGTCATTGGTGTCCTGGAGCGACGCCTGTTCTCCGCCAAGGACGTACCCGCCCTCGCACGAGGCGAGGATCGAGGCTACGACGGGGCGGCAAATCTCGCAGCCACGGCCCGTCCCGTACGCCGCGAGCAGCTCGCCGAACGAGGTATGGCCCCGCACGCGGACCAGGTCGTATAGCTCCTGCCGTGTGAAGGGGAAATGCTCGCATAGTGCGTTGCTCACCGGCACGCCGCTGCCAGAAAGCTCGGCCCGGCGTAGCTTGTCAAGCGACGGCACGCAGCTGCCACAGCCCGTGCCGGCCTGGGTCCGCTTCTTCAGGCCGGTCACCGTTTGGCATCCATCGGCGACCGCGCGGCAGATCGTGCCCTTGGTCACCGAGTTGCAGGTGCAGATCAGCGCCTCGTCCGGCAGATCGGTCACGCTGAGGCCCGCGCGGTCGCCGCCGCCACGAACGCCCGCGAGCAGCTCACCGGGCGGCTGCGGGAGCCGCCTGCCCACGAGCGGAGCCAGCAGCGAATATGCGGTCGCGTCGCCGACCAGGACGCCGCCGAGCAGCCCGCGGCCGTCCGGCGCGACCACGAGCTTGGCGTAGGTCCCCGCGACGGGGTCGTCCATCCGGACCTCGAGTGCCTCACCGCTTGCCGCGTGGGCGTCGCCGAAGCTGGCCACATCGACATCGAGCAGCTTCAGCTTGGTGGCCAGGTCCGGCGTGGTGAACACGGCGTCGCCGCCGAGCAGCCGCCGCGCCACCACCTCGGCCATGGCGTAGCCGGGAGCGACCAGCCCGTACGTGGTGCCCTCCACGGCGGCGCACTCGCCGATCGCCCAGATCGCCGGATCCGCGGTGCGGCAGGTGGCGTCCACCATGAATCCACCGCGCGGCCCGACCGGCAGCCCGCAGACTGCGAGCTCATCGCGCGGCCGGATACCTGCAGAAAAGACGACCACGTCGACGTCGAACCCGCCGCAGTCGGCGAGCTCCAACCGGGCCACGCGACCGCCGGAGGTCCTGATCGCTTCGGTCCTGGCACCGCAGTGCACGGTCAGGCCCCGGCGGGTGATGTGACCGAGCAGCGTGCGCCCTCCTTCTTCGTCCACTTGGACGGACATCAGCCTGGGCGCCATCTCCACGATGTGGATGTCCAGCCCGAGGTTGCGGAGGGCCCCCGCTGCCTCGAGCCCGAGCAGTCCACCGCCGATGACCGCACCGCACCTGCGGTTCGCGTGAGCGATGCCGCCGTTCCGCGCGGGGGCGCCGACCAGGGCGGAGACCGTGCCGCACGCCGCGTGGCCCGCGGCCGCCTGTCCCGCGGCCACCTTTGGCTGCAGTGCGGCCACGAATGTGCGGATGGCATTGAGGTCGTCGATGGTCCGGTAGACAAAGCACCCGCTGACGTCGGCGCCGGGCACTGGCGGCACGAACGGCCGTGACCCGGTGGCAAGCACGAGCAGGTTGTAGCCGAAGGTCTCACCCGCGGCGGTGATCACGCTGCGTGCGGCGCGGTCGATCGCGGTCACTGCCATGCCGGTCCGCAACGTCACGCCGAGGTCGGCGTAGCAGCCAGCAGGCCCGAGGGCAAGATCGGCCGCCGAGCAGCCGTCGAGATAACGGGACAGCTCCACACGGTTGTAGGGCGGATGGCTTTCCTCGGTGAGCAAGGTGATCTGGAACCGGCTGCCCGCATCCCGCCGGGCGAGTTCTTCGACGAGGCGGTGAGCCACCATTCCGCCACCGACGATCAGCAGCCTCTGCACCGGTCTCACCTCCATGTCCAGGTTGCATGCAGACTTTGAGTCAGCGGTTTCCGTTCCGTTTCGCCTGCGTAGCTTCTGCGTCGCCCGGGGATGCGACGCGCCGTTTACCCGGCCTTTGCATAGCGCATGGTTTCCTCCTCCGCTGCGCAGCCTGCCGCGAGCAGGGCGGCGACCGAGCCGCGGCAGGTGCCGCAGCCGGTGGTCGCCCGGGTCCGGCCGGCTACATCTGCGACGCTGCGTGCGCCGCGCGCCACGCAGGCGCGGATGTCGGCGGCCGGAACACTGTTACACAGGCACACCAGGGCATCGTCGGGCAGCGCTGCCGGGTCGCCGCCTCGGGGCCGTTCGCCCGATCCGCCGAAGAGCAGATGGAGCCGGTCCGGCGGCAGGGCCGTCTGCCTGTCGTAGGCGACTGTGACCGTGCCCACGGTGCCGACATCACCGAACATGACCGCGCCGGTCAGCCGGCCGTTGCGGATGACGAGCTTCTTGTAGGTGCCGCGCACAGGATCGACGAATTTCACCACCTCGGCGGCGTCGTCACCGGTCTCGTGCGGATCATCACAGCTGTCACCCATCGCCGCCAGGTCGATGCCGTCCGCCTTGAGCCGTATCACTGGCCGTGAGCCGGAATATGGCACTGGCGGGCCGCCGTGGGCGACGGTCGCCGCTGCCACGGCCGCCTGTTCAAGCGCGGGGAGGGCCAGGCCGTATACCTGGCCGCGGTGTTCCGCGCAGTCCCCGATGGCCAGGATCCGTGGATCGGTGATGCTGCGCAGCGCATCGTCGACGAGGACCCCGCGGCCGGTTGCCAGGCTCGCCGCGGCCGCGAGCTGAACGTTAGGCCGGGTGCCGCAGGAGAACACGAGCAGTTCGCAGTCGAGGACGAACCGGTCGGACAGGCGTACCCCGGCGACCCAGCCGTCGCCCTCGACCGCGCTCGCGCCCGTCGCCACGTGGCAGGCGGTACCCATGTCCTGCAGCACCCGGCGCAGCACGGTCGCTGCTTCCGCGTCGAGCTGGTTGTTCATCAGGAATTCCGGTCGGTGCACCACCACGACGCGAATGCCTCGCTCGGCCAGTCCTCGCGCGGCCTCCAGACCCAGCACGCCGCCGCCCACCACGACGGCGCGTTTCGCCTGTCCCGCCGCGGCAACGAGGGCGGCGCAGTCGGCCAGCGTGCGGAAGGCAAAGCAGCCAGGCAGCAACTGGTCACCACGCCGCAACCCACGAATCGGGGGCAGCATGGGCGAGCTACCCGTGGCGAGAACCAGATGGTCATAGCCGATGAGAGTGCCGTCGTCGCAGAAAACCGCCGAGCGGTTCCTGTCGATCGCGACGACCCGCACTCCCGCACGTACGGTCACCCCCCGGTCGGCATACCAGCGCGGCGTATGCAGGAACACATCGCCTTCCGCGCGTGAACCGGCTAGCACCTCGGTAAGCAGCACTCGGTTGTAGCCGCCCCGAGTCTCGTAACCGAGCACGGTGACCTCGTACTTTTCCGCGGCACCGGTCTCGCCGCACAGCTTCTCCACAAAGCGGGTCCCCGCCAGACCATGCCCGGCCACCACTACCTGCCGTCTCACCCGGCCTCCAGCTTGCTGAGCCGGACGGCGCACGCCTTGAAGGCAGGCATCCGCGACACCGGGTCGAGTGTGGGGTCGGTGAGCGTGTTGGCGCGCATGGCACCACCCCAGTGAAATGGCGCGAAGATGGTGTCAGGCCGGATTGTGTCAACCACACGGACGGTCAGCTGTGCGCTGCCGCGGCGCGAAGCCAGCCGCGCCAGGTCGCCGTCGGCCAGCTCGAGTGCGGACGCGACTACCGGGTGCACTTCTACGAATGGCCCTGGCGAGGATGCCAGCTCGGCGATGCGCCGCGTCTGCGCGCCACTTTGGTAGTGGGCTAGCAGACGGCCGGTGACGAGCCACAGCGGATAATCCTCATCGGGTTCTTCTGTGCTTACAGCTGGCTCGGCCGGGTGGAAGCGGGCCCGTCCGTCAGGTGTAGGGAAGGAGTCTGTGAACATTCTCGGTGTGCCCGGATGGTCGGTATGCGGGCACGGCCAGAAGACCCCATCCTCAGCCTCGATCCGTTCCCAGGTGATCCCCGCGTAGTCGGCCAGCCCACCGGCGCTGGCCGCCCGCAGCTCGGTGAAGACCTCGCGCGGCTCGGTGGGGAAGCCGCGGCTGACACCGAGACGCCGCGCGAGCGCGGCGATCACCTCTAGGTCGCTGTGCACCTGCGGCGGCGGCGCCACCGCCTGGCGACGAAGCAGCACCCGTCCCTCCAGGTTGGTCATGGTGCCGCTCTCCTCGGCCCACTGTGTTACCGGAAACACCACATCGGCCAGCGCGGCGGTCTCCGACCGCACCACGTCGCAGACGATCAGCGCATCCAGCCCGCGCAGCCGGTCCTCGACGTGGGCGGCGTTGGGCGCGCTGACCACCGGGTTGGATCCGGCGACCACCAGCACCCGCACGTCGCGCCCGAGTGCATCGAGCAGTTCGTAGGCGGACGGCCCCGGTCCGGGCAGATCGCCCGGATCAATGCCCCACACCCGGGCGATGTGCGCGCGGTCGGCCGGATTCGCCAGCTTGCGGTAGCCCGGCAACTGGTCGGCCTTCTGGCCGTGTTCGCGCCCGCCCTGGCCGTTGCCCTGCCCGGTGAGGGTGCCGTACCCGCTGTGCCGGCGGCCGGGCAGGCCGCGGGCGAGCGCGAGGTTGATCCAGGCGAGCGCGGTGTCGGTGCCATGGGCGTGCTGCTCGGCGCCCCGCGCGGTTAGGATCATCGCGGTCGGCGCGCCAAGAAGCATCCGCGCGGCCCGCTGCAACGCGGCTGCGGGCACACCGGTCGCCCGCTCCACTCGCGCTGGCCACCATGCGGCGGCGATCCCGCGTACGTCGTCAAACCCGGTCGTGCGGGTCTCGACGTACTGCTCGTCCACCCCGCCACCGGCGATGAGCAGGTGCAGCAGGCCGGTGGCGAGGACCAGGTCCGTCCCAGGCAGCGGCTGCAGATGAAGGTCGGCCGCTTCCGCAGTCCCGGTTCGCCGTGGATCGATTACGATCAGCGCACCCCCGCTTTCCCGCTGATGCGAGAGCCATTGCATCGCGGGCGGCATGGTTTCTGCGAGGTTGCTGCCGACAAGGACGATCAGGCTGGCCCGCGCGAGGTCGGCGAGCGGAAAGGGCAATCCACGGTCCACGCCGAACGCACGCTGGGCCGCAGCGGCCGCAGAACTCATGCAGAACCGCCCGTTGTAGTCAATTGCCTTGGTCCGCAACGCGACGCGGGCGAACTTCCCGAGCGCGTAGCACTTCTCGTTGGTGAGACCGCCGCCACCGAAAACGCCTACGGCGTCACGCCCGAAAGTTCGCTGCGCCGTGCGGATGAACGTGGCGGCGGCCGCGAGGGCCTCGTCGAACGTGGCGGGTTCAAGCAGGCCCCCGGGCTCGCGGCGGATGAGCGGCACGGTGAGCCGCTCGCCGTTCAGCAGCCGCGCCGAGGTCCAGCCTTTGCGGCACATGCCGCCGCGGTTGGTAGGGAAATCCCTGGCGCGGACCTCGACGCCGCCGGTTCCTGTCACCAGGCTCATGCCGCATTGCAGGGCGCAGTACGGGCAGTGTGTCGCTGTCACGTGTTCGGCCGCGCGGCTCCCGGTGCCCCTCACCCGGTGACTCCGCGTGCGGCAGGCATCTCATCGGCCAGCGGCGCGTACCGGTACCCAACATTGCGGACGGTCGCCACGCAAGGGCCGTAGCGGCCGAGTTTGCGGCGAATGCGGGCCACCTGATGCTTGACCGCACCCGCATCATCTGGCGCGCGGTGACCCCAGGCCTCAACGGCAAGCCGCCCCGGCCGGATCACCACACCTGGCCGGCGCACCATCGCCGCAAGCACGGCGAATTCCCGCTTGCCGAGAACGACGACCTGCGCTCCGATGCGGACGGCGTGCGCGCCGGGAACAAGCTCAAGCGGCCCGGTCGCCCCTGCTTCGTCCGGGACGGCGACCCAGCGCGTCGCCCACTGGCGCACTGCGCGGACGAGGTCCCCCGTGCGGGGCCGGTCCGGCATCACGTTGACACCGACACCGCATTCCTCGAAGGCCCGGGCAGTGACCGGGCCGACGGCCGCGATGCAGACCCGCTGGCGCAGGCTGCGGGTGAGCGCGTCATCGGCCCCGAGGCCGCAAGCAACCAGAAACAGGTTGCGCACGCACGGGGCACTCGTGCAGGCAAGCACGTCCACCGACCCGTCGGTGAGCTGGCCGACCAGATCCTCCGCGGGCCCGCGGTCGGCGGGCAGCACCCACCGGTACGGTGCCACCGTCAGCACCTGTATGCCGCCGCGACGCAGCCCGTCGAGGGTGCCGACGACCTCACCGCCATGAACCTGGACGGCAAGCATGTCGCCGGGGCTCATCCGCTCGCTCAGCCAGGAGCAGACGTCATCCATAGTTTCTTGCGGTGACACGAAGACCGGCTCGATTTCGAGTGCACGCAGCGCGCCCAGCCCCTTCGCACCCCGAGCCACCACCTGGGCGTGACGCAGCATCGAGATCACCTCGCGGCGCCGGCCCAGCCCGTCGGCGGCGTTCAGCCATGCCTCCAAGCCGGTGGCGGTGGATACGACGACCCAGGCAGGGGTGGCGCATAGGATGTCGGTCGTCTCCCCCACCAGCAGTGGATCGCGTTCCGGCGGCACGGTTGCCAGGGTGGGTCCCCACGCCACGAGCGCCCCCTGCCGTTCAAAGGCGGCGGCGAGCTCGTGCCCCTTGCGGCTGGCGGTGATCCCAACGCGGACGCCCAGGAGTGTCATGGGCGAAGCGTGATACTAGATTGTTTCGAGCGCATTACGCGTCCGCGGTTCATGCTCACGCGATCTGCCCGCCCATCGCCTCCGGCAGCCAGCAGACGCGTCAGGGCACCGCAGTGCACACCCCATTTATCCCGCAATGTCGCCTCCTGGTAGCAGGTTCGCCATCCGGCTTCTTCTATCCAGCGATGTGGTCTAGGCAGGTTCCAAACACACCCGTTGCGGTCTCAGACACCGGCCAGCCGTCGCTGCGACGGCCGCAGATAAGCAGCCCAGGTCACGGCGGAACACAGTGCGTAGAAGACAAGGAAGGCGAGGTAGGCCGCATTCCCGGTCTTATAGGCCAGGAACGACTGGCGGAAGGCGACATTCACAAGCACGCCCCCGAGCGCTCCGACCGCTCCCGCAATACCGATCAGGGCACCTGTAAGTCGGCGAGCATGGTGATCGGAAACCGTATCCGCTCCGGCGTCCACGGCTATCCTGGCCTTGGCCCTAAATATGGCCGGGATCATCTTGTACGTCGAGCCGTTTCCGATGCCGCTGAAAACGAACAGCGCGATGAATCCAGCCAAGAACAGTCCGAGCGACCTGTGCACGGACGCGACCAGGACAACCGCGGTTGCGGCCGCCATGGCGGCGAAGTCGCAGACGGTGACCCGGGCGCCGCCGAGGCGGTCGGCGAGCCAGCCACCGGCCGGCCGGCTCAACGAGCCCAGCAAAGGGCCGAGGAAAGTCAGGTAGGCCACGTTGACTGGGGTAGCGAAGTCGGTCTTGAACTGCACTTGCAGCACCTGGCCAAAGGCGAAGCAGAAGCCGATGAACGATCCGAAGGTCCCGATGTAAAGCACGGACACTATCCACGTGTGCACGTCGCGGCAGGCGTCCCGGATGGCGTGCCCGGCCTTCCTTGCGGGCGACAGGTTGTCCATGCCCAGGGCCGCACCGACAGCCGCAAGGACGATCAGCGGAATGTAGATGCCCGCGACAATGCGCGGATGGTCCTTGCCGAAGGTGGCCAGCACGACCAGGCCGGCCAGTTGCACCACGGCGACCCCGAGGTTCCCGCCACCCGCGTTGATCCCGAGTGCCCAACCCTTGCGCTGCTGCGGATAGAACGCGTTGATGTTCGCCATCGACGAAGCAAAGTTCCCACCCCCGATACCGGCGACGGCGGCGATCACCAGGAGCGTCGTATAGGAGACGCCCGGCTGGAGAACAATGGCGGTCGCAACGGTGGGGACCAGCAGGACGACGGCGCTGATGATGGTCCAGTTGCGGCCGCCGAACTTGGTCACGGCCAGGGTGTACGGCAGCCGCAACGCCGACCCGACGAGAGCCGGAATGGCGGTCAGGACGAATTTTCCTCCTGGGTCGATGTGGTAGGCGGGCCCAAGGAAAAGAACCAGAACCGACCATAGGCTCCACACCGAGAACCCGATGTGTTCGGTAAAGACGGAGAAGAAGAGATTGCGCCGGGCGATCACGGCCCCGGTGGAGACCCAGAAGGACGGGTCGTCGGGTTGCCAATCGTCGATCCATCGATTGCGCCGACTGGGCGCGGGACTGCTGCGCCCGCTTTCTGGTACATCAACACGGATAGTCATGCGGAGCCTTTCGGTGCTCATCACTACCGCCCGCCCCTGCGCACCGAGGTGGCAGGATCACGACCACCAGCCTCCAGAACATCCTGGCCAAGCAAGTTACTCCGCGGTTTCGATCTTGTTGTAATCAGGTCGCCTCGGCGCGCAACTGAGCTGTAACAAAGTGTTCACATGAACGTCGCGGACATGACGGGACGGGTCACTTTGGAACTGGCTCATATCGCGATCTTCTGGTTTGCGCGGCGTGCGCGGCGTGCGCGGCTGCCTGCGGTGATGCGGTTCCGGCGTGTCTTGCGTGGTGTGTGTGCAGGCGTGTCCGTCATGTCGGCTGTTTTTCCGCATCGGTGGATACCTGCTGGCTCATAGCCTGTGCCCGATCCAGGCCCGAATGGTCCGGGAATTCTGATCCACGGGCCTCTCACCGATGACCGGTACAGATTGATCCCACGCTTGCCATGGGCTCGGCCGTGGCGGTGATTGGCGGCCGAATGGCCGCTGTCGAACCCATCCTGCTACCGCCGTAAGGAAGTCCGTACCGGCACGAGCCAGCTCTGGCTGGAATACCGGCGCGGCGGGCAGGCCGATTCGGGCATCAGCTGAAGCTGGCGCAGTAGAGCTTTCGAATGCGGTCAACCGCACAAGCGTTTGGGTAATGGGTTTCGCAAGTGGAATGGGTCGAGCACCCGCGGACCCGGGTGTCAATAGCCTTCGACTAGCCGCACTGCCGCTCGAACGAAACGCACGCTCCCGGGCAGGCTGGGTCAGCGGACCCGAGGGCGGCGGGACGAGCGACCAGCGGCATGAGGGTGTGCTGCTACCACGGTATGAACTACTGCGGTAAGATGATTGCGTGGGAGTTGACAAGCTGAGTGTCTCATTCGATCCAGAACTCGGTGACGCCGTCAGATCTGCCGCTGCCCAGGCGGGCAAGCCCTTGTCATCGTGGCTGGCCGAGGCAGCTGCGAGCAAGCTGCGGGCCGAGGCGCTGGCTGAGTTCCTGGCCGGCTGGGAGGCTGAGCACGGCGTGCTCACCCCCGAGGAGATTGCCCGCGCTGAGCGGGAGCTCGGCGTGCCTGCGAGCGATACAGCCGCGTGAGCGCCCTGGTCCTAGACGCGGGGGCCCTGGTGGCCGTCGACCGCGATGACCGGGCGGTGATCGCCCGGCTGCGAGTGGCCGAGAAACACGGGCTGGAGCTTCGCAGCAACGCCATGGTGGTCGCCCAGGTCTGGCGCGACGGCCTGGGCCGCCAGGTCAATCTGGCCCGGCTGCTACGCGCGGTTGACGTCCGTCCGGTCCGGCACGAGGACGGCCGGGCCGCTGGCGTCCTGTTGGCCGCGGCAGGCACCGCTGACGCGATCGATGCCACGGTGGTGCTCGTGGCGGCGCCCGGCGACCGGATCCTGACAAGTGATTCTGGTGACCTGGGGCGGTTGGCTGCGGCCGCTGCCAACCGGCCCGCCATCATCGCCTGCTGACGACCGCGACCGGCCACAGATCCGGAGAGCATCGCGCTGGAGAACGGCGAGCTGGTGGCGCAAGGTGAGGATCTCGGCGTTCTTGGCGCCGTCGGAGCGGGCGAGCAGGGCGCGGCCGGCAACGCCTCGGTCATCACCTCAGCCACCGAGCTGCCGTCCCACAGCATCGTGACCACGGCATCCGCGCCGGCGACCACCTCAGCGTCATTATTCGGGATGACGACCACATCAGTGCGGTGACTCGGGTGTCCCCATGAAGGACAGCTTGGTCAGCGCGTCGAGCTGCGCCTGCGTGGCGGTTGGCCATTCTGAAGCTCCCGGTTCGCCGCTGAGCGTTGCCGCATCGAGCATCAGGAAGTCGGTGGCGGTGTATTTCCAGATGAATGGTTTCGCAGCTCGCGCTCTTCGGTCTTCCGGCCACCGGGCTACCCGTTTCTGGACGCCAGGGACTCTCGCCGGAGCACGGCGCCTATCTGAAACCCGTCTGGGAGAAGCCCTGGTGGAGAGGGAGTTTTGCGTCTCAACTGTGACTTGACATGCCCGGACCTCGCGGTGAGAGAGTGAGCCGTGGCGCCAGGGAGGCGGTGCGGCGGGCGCTCATTGGCGGCGGTGGCAGAGGTTTCTCAGCTGCCCCGGTGCACATCGTGTCTGCCGTGCGGGGCGGTCGCTCTGACTGGATCTATCCGGTCGACGTGCGGTCAGTTTGTGCTCCGCCCCTGACGCGAGTACACGGGTCGATAGCGACGGTAGAGGGGAATCGACATCCAGGCCGCTCCGGCCGTGGCAGAGGGCGTCGTCAAGCCGTTCATCCCGGCTGCGGCACGTGTAAGGAGCCCAGACCAGTAGGTCAGTGTGATCCCTAACAGCCGGACAAACCAAATCAAATGAGAGGAAGACGATGAGGCATATCACCATGATCACCGCCTTAACCGCGGTGGCCTTGGCGGCAGTCGGCTGCAGTAGCAGCAGTTCACCAAGCAGCAGCTCATCCAGCAGCAGCTCATCCAGCAGTGGCGGCGCCAAAACGATCGACATTTACTCGAGCCTCCCGTTGCAAGGAGCCTCGACCGCGCAGACGGATCCGATGGTCAATGGAATTAGGCTCGCGCTCGCTGAGGCAGGCGGCAAGGCCGGGCAGTGGACGGTGAATTACCAGTCGCTCGACGACTCCACCGCAGCGGCCGGAAAGTGGGACCCGGGCCAGACGGCGGCGAACGCGCGCAAGGTGGCCACGGATCCCAAAGCTGTCTACTACATCGGCGAGTTCAACTCGGGCGCCAGCGAGGTGTCGATCCCGATCCTTAATCAGGGGGGAATCCCGCAGGTGAGCCCGGCGAACACGTACGTCGGCCTGACGACGAGCCTGCCTGGCAGCGCCCCCGGCGAGCCGCAGAAGTACTACCCGGCAGGGACCCGTACCTACCTGCGGATCGTGCCGATCGACTCGATCCAGGCCGCCTCCGACTTGATGGCGATGAAGGAGGCCGGCTGCACAAAGGTCGCCGTCGCCAATGACAAGGAGGCGTACGGCGCCGGCCTGGCGACACTGCTCGAGCTGGAGAAGAGCTATTACGGAGTCACGATCGTGAGCAATACCGGGATCGACCCCACCGCGCCCAATTTCCGCTCCTACGCGGCGACGGTCAAGAGCCAGGGAGCCGATTGCTTCTTCTTCGCTGGCATTGTCTCCAACGGCGCCGTGCAGATCACCAAGGACGTCAACTCGGCGGTCCCAACAGCCAAGATCTTCGGCGGCGACGGGGTCTGCACGGACACCTACACCAGCGCGGCGAAGGGCGGCGTCCCGGCCAAGCTCTACCCGCTGATGCAGTGCACCGTGGCGACACAGGATCTGGCGACGTATCCGGGCGGTAAGACGTTTCTCGCCGCGTACAAAGCCAAGTACGGCGTTTCGAATCCCGACCCGTACGCGATCTACGGCTACGAGGCGATGAAGCTCGGGCTCGACACGATCAAGAGCCTCGGGGCTCAGGGCGACAGCAAGTCGGCCGTGCTGAAGGCGCTGTTCGCGACCACCGCGCGCTCGTCAGTGCTCGGCACCTACGGGTTCGACAAGAACGGCGACACGACGCTGAAGTCCTACGGCCTTTACAAGGTCGGGTCCAACGGCGAGCCCGTCTTCTACAAGACGCTCACACCGACGAAAACCGTCTCATAACGGAACCGTGGAGGGGGCGCGCTGCGCCCCCTCCACCTCCATTAAGCTGCATCAACACGCCGCTCCCATACTGCACACCGGAACCGTGGAAACCAGGACAATTTCGCCAAGCCCACCTGTGGCGCCATTACGCCGGCTGGCGGTAGTTCGCCGCTCCGTCGGTCGTTGGGGCCTGATCGCGGCGCTCGCGGCGCTGCCGATCTACTACGGCATCAGCGATCTGACGCATGGCTACCAGGCCGGTTTCGTGGCAGGTCATGCGGTGATCCATCATGACCTCTCGAAGCTCGGCTTCAACTTCGCCGCAGGCCTCTCCAACGGTGCGATCTGGGCGTTGATCGCGATCGGGTACACGCTCGTCTACGGAATCATCGAGCTGATCAACTTCGCGCACGGCGACGTGTTCATGATCGGCTCGTTCACCGCCGTGGGCCTGTGGGGGACACTCGGGCTCGGACTCACAACTGGTGCCCTGGGGGTGATCGGCGGTCTGATCGTGACACTGATCATCACGATGATCGTGACGGGATCCCTGAACGTCCTGATCGAGCGGGTCGGTTACCGGCCGCTGCGAGGCGCACCCAAACTCGCGCCGCTGATCACCGCGGTCGGCTTCTCCTTCATTCTGCAGAATGTGGGCCTGCTCTGGCGCGGGGGCTCGCCGCAGAGCGTGCCCGACCTGATCCGAGCGCAGCAACCGGCGTTCACCATCGCCGGCGTACCGATCCTGCGCGGCTACATCCTCGCGTTCGCGGTGACGGTCCCGCTCGTGTTCGGGCTGACCTGGTTCATCAACCAGTCCCGCGCCGGCCGGGCGATGCGCGCCACCGCCCAGGACCCGGAGGCGGCACGTTTGATGGGCATCAACGTCAACGCCACGATCTCGCTCACCTTCCTGCTCGGCGGCATGCTCGCAGGCGCCGCAGGGCTCGTGTACGCGCTTTATGAGACGAACGTCTGGTACTTCCAGGGTTTCGAGGCGGGGCTGATCGCGTTCACCGCGGCGGTCATGGGAGGCATCGGCAACGTCCGCGGTGCGGTGCTCGGCGGACTGATCATCGGCGTCATCCAGTCGCTGGCCGATTCGCGGATGGGCCCGCAGTGGACTGAGGCGGTCGTGTTCGGCTACCTGATCGCGATCATGGTGCTGCGCCCGCGTGGGCTGCTCGGAGAGGAGACGAGGGAGGCGGGATGAACGAGTTGCGCGCGCAGCTGCGCGAGTGGCGCGCGGCCGTGCAGAAGCGGCTCCCGCCGTGGTGGAGCCGAGCGCTGGCGGGATCGCTCATCGCGCTCGGGATCGTGCTGCCGTTCCTGTTCCCGTCGTCCAGTGGGTTCATGAACGCGACGATCATCGCGGTTACGTACGCGGTGATGTCGCTGGGCCTGAATGTCGTCGTGGGCTTTGCCGGGCTGCTCGATCTCGGGTACGTCGCCTTCTACGCTCTTGGCGCGTACTCGCTCGGATGGTTCGGATCTGGGTTCTTCTTCAAGGCTCGCGTCCACGTGCTCGTCTCGCCGGTCGCGAGCACGCTGCCGGGCGTACACCTCAACTTCATTCTGGTCCTGATCGGCGCCGCGGCCATCTGCGCCGCGGCGGGGGCGCTGATCGGGCTGCCGACGCTGCGCCTGCGCGGCGACTACATCGCGATCGTCACGCTCGCGTTCGGAGAGATCATCGGCGTCGTGGCCGTCAACGGCCAGAGCGTCCACGTCGGCGGCGGCATGACGCTGACCGCCGGCAATCTGGGCATCAGCGCGGTCGACGCGCCGTACTTCCCGGGGATCGGATCGTTCAACCTGCTGAACCTGAGACCGTGGTACTGGCTGATCTTTGGCATCTTGCTCGTCGTCCTGTTCGTCAACCTTCGCCTGCGCGACTCACGGCTCGGTCGTGCTTGGGTCGCGCTGCGCGAGGACGAGGTCGCGGCCGTGTCAATGGGCATTCCGATCGTTAGGACGAAGCTGCTCGCGTATTCGATCGGCGCCGCTTTCGGCGGCGTGTCGGGTGCGTTCTTCGGCAGCTACTACACCGAGGTCAACGCCGGTCAGTTCCAGTTCGGATTCTCGATCTTCATCCTCGCGATGGTGATCATCGGCGGGCTGGGCTCGATCTGGGGAGCGGTCGTCGGAGGGCTGGCGCTCGGATACATCAACAATTACCTGATTCCTGACGTCCTGAACGGCCTCCCCGGCAAGTTCGGGCTGAACTTCCAGCTGACCCAGGTGGAGTTTGGGATCTTCGGATTCCTGCTGGTGATCATGATGGTACTCCGGCCGCAGGGCCTGATCCCGGAGCGGCGACGCCGGCTCGAGCTGACGGCCGAGATCGTGGCGGAGGACGCCCAGCTCGCGGAGGTTCCTGGCACCGGCGGGGACGCTACATGAGCCCGGTCGAGACCCCCGCGCCGCCCGCCGTCGCCGTCCTTCGCGCGGAGCACGTCACCAAGAAGTTCGGCGGCCTGGTCGCCGTCAACGACGTCTCGGTCGACGTTCGGCAGTACTCGATCGTGTCGCTGATCGGGCCGAACGGCGCCGGGAAGACGACCCTGTTCAACATGCTGACCGGGCTGTACCGGCCGACCCAGGGCCGGATCCTCCTCGGCGAGCGAGACATCACGCGCGCGCGGCCTGACGTGATCACCAGGTACGGTGTCGCGCGGACCTTCCAGAACATCCGCCTGTTCGGCGCGATGACAGCCGTCGAGAACGTGATGATCGGGCACCACACGCGGATGCGCGCAGGGCTATTCGGGTCGATCCTCCGCCCGCCCTGGGTCCGCCGCGAGGAACGGCAAACGCGCGCGCGTGCCCGCGAGCTGCTGGCCTACGTTGGCCTGCGCAAGATCGCCTTCGACCAGCTCGCCTCACAGCTGCCGTACGGAGACCAGCGGCGCGTGGAGATCGCACGGGCGCTGGCGGCTGGGCCGAGATTGCTGCTCCTCGACGAGCCGACCGCCGGCATGAACCCCCGCGAATCCGAGGCGCTGACGGAGTTCATGCGCAAGATGCGGGACGAGCTGCAGCTGACGATCCTGCTGATCGAGCACGACATGAAGGTCGTGATGGGCGTCTCAGAGCGCGTCACGGTGCTCGACTACGGCAAAAAGATCGCCGAGGGTGCACCGGCCGAGGTCCGCACGGACCCCCTGGTGATCGAGGCGTATCTCGGAAGGCAGGAGTGATGGCCCTGCTCGAGGTCTCAGACATCCATACCCGCTACGGCTCGATCGAGGCGCTGAAAGGTGTTTCGCTGACCGTTGACGCTGGCGAGGTGGTCACGCTGATCGGCTCCAACGGTGCCGGAAAGTCGACCACCCTGCGTTCGATCTCGGGCCTCACCCCGGCCAGCGCAGGGAAGATCACGTTCGCCGGGGAGGACATCACGCGTGTGCCAGCGCACGAGGTAGTCATCCGCGGGATCGCGCTTGCGCCAGAGGGCCGCCACTGCTTCACTCGGATGACAGTGCGCGAGAACCTCGACTTGGGCGCCCACCGGCGCCGCGGCCCCGAGGTCGCCGAGGACCTTGATCGTGTCTATGACCTGTTCCCGCGGCTCAAGGAGCGCGACCGCCAGAAGGCCGGCACGATGTCCGGCGGGGAGCAACAAATGCTCGCGATCGGGCGCGCGCTGATGGCCCGGCCGAAGCTCCTGATGCTCGACGAGCCGTCACTGGGAATTGCCCCGAACCTGGTGCAGCGGATCTATGAGACCATCGGCGAGATCAACCGCTCCGGGGTCGCGATCCTCCTCGTCGAGCAAAACGCTAACCGCGCGCTCGACGCCGCCAGCCGCGGCTACGTGCTGGAGACGGGGCGCGTGGCCATGGCCAACGATTCGGCGAGCCTGCACGACGATCCCGCGGTCCAGAAGGCGTACCTGGGAACATGACCGGTTACGGAGCGACACGATGAACGGCGCGATCGGCGCCAAGGCGCTGTACTTGCTGTTCGTGTGGCTGATCTCGGCGGCCGCCGCGTCATGGATGTCGGAGCGCAAGGGCTACGGCGAGCGGGTTGGGTTGACATTCGGCCTGCTGCTGTCAGTTGTGGGGCTGCTGATCGTCCTGCTGCTGCCCGGGCGCCCGGGCTCGAAGTGGCGAGTCGACGGCTGGCTGCCACGATGGCGGCGACCGCCTTGAGCGGCTGCGGCTTGGGCGAGTTCCGGGCGCAGGTCACCGATGACCCTTTCGCAGCTGGCGTTCTCAACGCTCGAAAGGTCTCGCTCCACGGCTCGTTGCCGTCCTCGCTCGACTTCCTCGGCGACGCCATCCGCGCCCTGGCCCACGAGGTCGCCGACGTGGTGGATGACCGGCTGCATCCTGCGGCGATCACAGATCTCCGACGGTGACCTGGTCGCCGACGTCGGTGGCGGCGCTAGGCTGCCGACGGCGGAAATCGATCATCTGCATACGGCTGCCCTGCTAGCGCTAGCCAGTCGCGCTCGGAAGCAACGGAACCCTCTACGTGGCGGAAACCGTGGGGAGCAGCATCAGTGCGATCCGCAACGCCGCGACCCGGACCACGGCGGTGCCGTACGGAACCGACACCCTGACCAAGGGGGGATCCCTCAACGGCCCGCTCGGCCTCACGCTGGTGCCGGGCGGCGACCTGGTCGCGGTCAACGGCAACAACGGCGACGCTGTCGAGGTTAGCCCGGCGGGCCATCAGGTCGCGACCGTGACCCTGGTTCCGAACGGGGCCGGTGACCTCTGCGGGGTCACCTCACTCGCCAACGGACAGGGACTGCTCACCGTCAACGACGGGACCAACGCTCTGGATCGCTCGGGCGCCTAGCCCGCCACGACCTCGTCACGACGCACCGGTTCAAGATCCGTACACCACATCCGTGGAGGCAAACGAACGGTCTGGACCAGATCAACCCACTGGACGCCGGGCTGCTCGGCACCGCGCTCGCGCTGATGACCGGAGCAGATGCCGAACGGCTGCGCCGAGAGCTCCGGTCCCCTCGAGGGTGCGCCAGCAGCCGCCAGAGGTGGGCTGCTGGACCCTGAGGGGCGCTCGTCCCGCTCGTCCCGGTTGCTCGTGAACCCGAACGGCCAGGTCGGTGGCGAACCGGCGGGCCCGCGGTCCTCGTGGCGCGCGACCAGGTCATGCTCGACGAGTGCCCGGACGCCGGGCTTGAGATCGCGTGCCGGGATCAGGTCCACGCGGCTGCCAAGGATAGCTTCCAGGTCGGCCTCTACCCGGCCGAGCCCCAACAGGCTCAGGCCGGGCGGCAGATCCGCGAGCAGGTCCACATCGCTGTCGGGGCGGTCATCGCCGCAGGCGACGCTGCCGACACCCGCAGGCAGGTTCTGTACCCCGTGGGCCACCGCGGCCTCGACCAGATCGTGGCGGCGGCGGCGCACCCGGCGGCCTACTGGTCCCGACAGCCTCCGCAGGCGCCGGGCCTGGTGTCGCAAGCCCATCACCAGTTCATACATAACCAGCGCGCTGATACGGTCCTGGCAGGCACTGCTGCGCCCGGGCCTGGCGGCTCGCCGTGCGCAGCGTTCGTGGGCTAGTCGAGCGGTTCCGGTCCTGCGACGATGCCGCCATCGTGGAGCCTCCCGATCTCGAGCGCCGACAGTCCGAGGATGTCGGTGAGGACTTCGTCGGTATGTTCGCCGAGCAGTGGCGCCCGCCGCGGGGGCGTCCGGGGCAGATCGCTAAATGTGACCGGTGAGCCGGGCATGAGGTACGTGCCGATCCCTGGCTGCTCGATCCGCGCCCACATGGGGTTCGCCGTTGAGCAGCGGGGGTCATTCTCCAGGAGCTCCCGGAAGGTCTGATAGGGCCCCCAGCACACACCGTGCGGATCGAAGGACGCCCTTACTTCCGCCAGCGTGCGCTGCAGAACCCATGGCTTGAGTAGCGCCGCGATTTGCTCGCGGGCGATGAACCGGTCACCCTCTTTGTCGAGGTCGACGCCGAGCAGGTGCTCGACTGCCACAAACCCCTCATCTAGTCCGGTCGCCTCGCACAGCCCCTGCCACTGTTTCGATGTGAGCGCGACGACCATGACCCGATGACCGTCGCGGGTGCGAAAGTCTCGTCCGAATGAGCCATACAGATAGTTGCCGTACTTTGGCCGCTCGGTCCCGTTGATCTGCACTTCGGCGACTTTGCCGAGGTGGCCGACCATTGCGAAGGCGACATCGGACAAAGCGATCTGGGCCTGCTGGCCACGGCCGGTCCGGGACCGCCACCGATCCGCGGCAAGGACGGTGGCTGCGGCGAGAGTGCCGGTGATCGCGTCCCAGGCGGGGAGCAGATGGTTGACTGGGTAGGACGTGTTCATCGGTCCGGTGGCCCACGGGAAGCCGGTCGCCGGGTTGACGGTGTAATCGACGGCGGAGGAACCGTCGCGGTTGCCGACAATGGCCACCATGACGACGTCGGGCCGTTGAGCACGAAGCGCGTCGTACGACAGCCACCCCTTGGCGGGAAAATTCGTCAGCAGGAAGCCGCTATCGGGTCCGGGCGCGGTAACCAGCGCGGTAACCAGGTCCCGCCCTCGCGGTGAACGGATGTCGATGGCGATGGAACGCTTTCCTTTGTTGAGACCCGCCCAGAACAGGCTGCGTCCCCTGGCAGTCACCGGCCAGCGGTGGGCGTCGAGCCCGCCGCCGACGGGGTCGAACCTGATCACGTCCGCGCCAAGCTGGGCAAGCGTCATACCGCCCAACGGCGCGGCTACGTACGCGGAGCCCTCGACGATCCTCATACCGCTCAGCAACTGGTCCACGACCTCACTCCAGTCCGATCAGCGCCACCCGGCAAGTGGGCTTTCTGCTTACCATGTCGGACGCTCGTGACGTCCGCCGGCCCAGGCTCCTAACTTCAACACAGAATCCGAGACGTGCACCTCGGCTGACGCCGAGGGAAGCGAACCAGTCAAACCGGTAACGTATCGGTGGGCCTCGCTGCTGGGACTGTAAATTCGACGCAAAGGTTGCGCGGGGGTAGTGCCTAAAGCCGAGGTGGCAGCCATGCCAGTCGGCCACTGTGATCATGCCGGGCAGGACCCGGGCACGGCGCGAAAGGCTCAATCCAAGGGTGTGGCCGTTTGCAGGCCGCTGCACGGTTGCTGGATCCCGGCATGGTGAATCGCGGCGACGTTCAGGGTGGCCCGTGCAGGCTTCGGGGGCAGCTCTCACCACGTCGCCGGGGCATCCTCCCAGGTGGCGCCTGGCCCGCACCGGGGTACGATGACACCGGGTGCGAGTTCGTGCAACCGTCCGATGCATAAGCCCGAGACCCTAGCCTCCAAAAAATCCGGCCTCATTTTGAGGCGACTCCGCCTCCACGGCGAGTATTCGCCGGCCCCGTCTGATCAAGCGGGAAACCAGTCAGGCGGCGACGGCCTCTGCCTGCATCGCGAGGTTCCCAGCGTCATTGGCAGCCCATAGGGTCGTGCCGGCTCCGTCCGGCCGCCCGTTGACGGTGAAGGTGTTCGACCGGAAGAGAGGGCTTTGCGCCCGGTAGGTGAACCGGTCTACCGGCCGACGCTCACGGACGGCGAGATCCAGCAGGAGCGTGGCGATGAGCGGCCCATGGATAACGATGTCGGGGTATCCCTCGACTTCCCGGCAGTAGTCAGCGTCATAGTGGATCCGATGACCGTTGAATGTCAGCGCAGAGTACCGGAACAGGGCGGTGCTGTCGAGCGACCATCTGGCGGAAAACGCGGCGTCAGATGGCGCCGGCTGTGCCGCCGGAATGTCCGCCGTCGCGGACATCTCTCGATAGACAATCGTCTGGTGCTCAAGTACGTTGCGTCTGCCCTCCGTGTGGAAGTCGTGCTCGACGGTGACGAAGAACAGATGCCCAGTGCGGCCCTTCTTCGGCGTGATGGACCGGATTGTGGAGATGCGCTCCACAGTCGCTCCAAGGCGCAGCGGCTCCTCGAACAAGAGGGTCCCGCCAGCCCACATGCGGCGCGCGAGCGGGACAGGTGGCATCGTGACGCCCAGCCGCGGATGGCCATCCACTCCAAGGTCGGATGCGCGGACGATGTCGTGGAAGTAGAGCCAGTGCCAGGCCGGCGGGAGTGCGTCACCCGCCGTGAACCGCGGGTCGCGGTCAAGGGTGGCGCTCATGTGATTGGCCTGCACCGGGTCGAGCCATGCTGACGTCTTAGTGACACGCCCAATCCAGGGCTCCCACCCGTTCATGCCGCGACCTCCGGTCTGCTGGCTTCGATGTGCTGACCCAGGGTCGCACATCGTGGTAACGGCAGTCTTGGAAAAACGTCTGCAGTGGCGGGGCGACGTACGCGATCCTCTCGCCGGCAAGGGGTCGTCGGCCAGCGCCGCCGCTGGGGGTGCGCCGATATTTGAACCACGCGGGCGGACCCACCTACGTCGGGGAAATCCAGGTGGCAGACATAGCAGTGCGGTGGCATCATGGGAGCATCGTCCCAGCCAGTCAGTGCGCGCAGCAACAAGAGGATGTCCCTGTGCGTGCCGATAATGTCGTCCACGTCATGGGACCAGGCGGTATTCGCTGATCAGGCCACCGACGCGAGTGTGTCTTCCCGAAGAGCTTGAAGCGGCCCGCCGGGCATCCAGCCAGACAAGCCCCACGGCACCGCGCTGCCGACGAGAAGATGCTGGTGACTTACTCGTCGGCCGAAACTGGAGACCGTCCTCACATTGAGCTAAGAGCGCCAGGGAAGCCCTGGGCCGGGCCCAAGGGCTTGCTCGGCGTGTTGCTTGCCCAACTCGATCAAGGCGCCGTGGAAGTCCGGGTCAAAAAAGAGGAAGCTCAGGATCTCCCCATGGCTCTCCGTATGGCTGCCGAGCAAGGTGCCGAGGATCCCCACGTCGGAGAACTGTTTGAACCAGCCGCGATAGCGTCGCTCGAAGACTTCGTTTGCCAGGGCGCTGATGATGCCGGGTTCGGGCGGCCCGAGGAAGACATTCTGAACCTGGCGGTACTTTCGCCCGGCATCACGGTGAGCCGGTGGCTCCGCGCCCGCGCTTTTAGCGACCTCCACGAAGCGGTTGGTCCTTCGAAGTGTGTGAACGTCCTCGGCCATTTGATCTACCAGCAGCGCTTCCAGCACGATACCCGCTGCGTCGAAGACATCGGGTTCGGTAGGCGGAACAGGTGCCGACTGTGAGGTGTCGGGGTCCGGCGTGGTAGCTACGACGATGACCCGGTCTGCGTTTAGGGCGAGCGCGGGCTTGATGGGTGCATTCAGCCTGACGCCTCCATCGACGAACCAGCCGTCAACCGCGGGTGGCTGGTCGATATGGATTGGAAGGAACGCCATCGGGATGGCGGCAGACGCCAGGACGTGCTGGGTGGCCAGAGCCACCGGGACGTAGTCGACGGCACGAACGTCGTCCGCAGGTGGCTGCGCTATGCCTTTTCCCTGCAGGAAGACGATTGTGCGGCCGCCGCTACGTGATGTGGTCACGATACCCGCGCCGTGAGCCCAGCCCTTTCCGCCATCCAGGTTGTCCCGCAGTTGGTCCCAATTGATCATCTTCTCCAACGTGCGCCGGAGAGGTGTCGTGTCCAGCAGGCTATTAAGCTGGCCGCGGCCGAGCAGTTCGGCCAGGTAGGAGGCAGTGTTCCGGATGGCGGTGCGCGTTAGTCCCGCGAATACGTCCGAAGCGCCGATCGACTCCCACGTCTGGAGCGTATTGTCGATCGCTTCCTTTGGATCCCTGGACGCAGCAAGAAGGGCGGTATTGACGGCGCCCGCGCTTGTACCCACGAGCACGATGCGCTCCTCCCCGGATGTCTCTGAGAGAAGTCGTGGTACCAGAACTGATAAGATACCTGCCTCGTATGCGCCGCGGGCACCCGCGCCCGCCGTAACGATTGCCGTGATGCCCACGAATTTGCCCTCCCGTTGACTGAGAGCCACCCTATCGGGGCCTCGGAACCCCGGCAAGGGTGCTTCTCGTTCGCGAGTTATGGCTGGCTACCTCAGGTCCAGCTTTACGATCAGCTCTCGATCAGCTTTTGTTGGGTCCGCGCGAGTGGCCAAACGGTCATTGCCTGGTACTCCGACGCCAGGTCCGGGGCACCCAGCTGCTCAAGTTGCTTAATGAGAGGAAGGGCGAGCAGTGTCTGGACCGCCCGGTCGTCACCGCGTCAAGGCTTCAGTGAGCACGACGCCCCGCCGCTCTGGCCCGATCCGGCGCGGCAGGGACAACAAGCCCGCCCTATGCCATCGGCAGCGCCAAGCGCAGCCCACGGGTTCCGCACAGCTCGTAATTGATCGGAGTTTACTCCGCACCGGAGCATCCTCTGCCTCTGAACTGCGGCGATAACAAGATTTCGATGCGTGAGACTCCCGTTCGTGGTTACCCGGAGATCATGAAGCAGTTCGCGCCCGGGCGTTCGACCCCGGCACGCTGGAATGGCGCTGGAATGGGAGCTCCATCACCTAGCCGACGATTTCACGGCAAGGGCATGAGCCTGGCGATCGGCCTGCTTTACGTATTCGTCCTGCAGGCCGACGTGGTCAAGACTCAGGACTCGGTCAGGGCACGCAGAGGCATGCCGACGTGGCAAGTCACTTGTTCCCCACGGCTTGCCGAACCTGATCAGCAGGGACCAGGCCAGCACACCCGGCTAATCGGCACCTCACCCGGTGCCGCGGCCAAGTGGGGCTGCTGCGCAGAACGCGTAGATCTGGGCCCTGCGTTTGCCAGGCAACGCATGGCTACCCGCGCCGGGTCGGCGCTCTCCGCCCTCGTCGGTGGCTCGTCGGCAGTGTCGCGTTCCGTGATCGACCATCGGCGAGAGGGCGCACACCAGATCCGCCTTGCCTGGCACAGGTCACTACCGCGGCGCTGTTCCACCTGGCCATTGCGGAACTGATTGGGTGCCAGGCTGCTCGCCGCCGCCTGCGAGGTTTGTCATGCCCAGGACCGCCGTGTTGGTGTCCAGCCCGCGCACACGCCAGCGCCAGCTTCTCCTCGATCTGCGCCAGGTTCTCCACGGGCAGGTGGCTCACTGGTGAGAGCCGACTGCCGGGCGGTTGCCGGAGAGATCAAGTTCGGCAAATGTAGCGACTTCCAGCTGGTCCCTGACTCCGTGCGCATGGTGCGGCTCACCGGCACGCCGAACGCCCACCGTGTGCCAGCCGGTCGCTCGCGCGGCGTCGGGTGAAGCAGCACGTTCGCATCGTTTGGCTGGATGCGCGGCACCTCAGGAAACCTGTCCGTTGTCCTGTCCACAGAGCCGCTTCAGCTGGCAGCGCTGTGGCGGCGCCATCCTGGTCGGAGGGTGGTGGC
The DNA here is from genome assembly GCA_035517695.1 of Streptosporangiaceae bacterium. GTDB lineage: Bacteria > Actinomycetota > Actinomycetes > Streptosporangiales > Streptosporangiaceae > DATFVJ01. The sequence continues at coordinate 1,397 of DATIYI010000221.1, read as the reverse complement.
GCGCGCGTCAGCCGTCGTCGGGAGCGGGCGCCGCCTTAGGTGCAGGCGGCGTACCGGCAGCGGGTACCGACTCGGGCGCCCGCCTCTGCTGTTGCTCCCGTTGCAGCCTGCGGAGTACCGGCAGTGCCGCGAAGTAGGACCCGGTCAGGGCGATGCCGCCGACGCCGATATCGATCGAGATCCGGCCCTGCTTGGCCCAGTAGACGTCCCTCAGGTCGAGCAGCAGGGCGAACTCATCCACGATGAGCGCCAGGCCAGTGCCATAGCTGACCGCGACTGCGGGGTGACGGCGGTGCCGCTCCTCGCCGCGGACGGCGACCGCACCGACGCCGGACAGCAGGCCGATTCCCCACATGTAATGATGCAGATGCTCGCCGCCGATGCTGACGTTGCGGAACGGCCCCTTGCCAGCCCGGATGCTGTAGGTGAGCCCGCGCAGCCCGGCAAAGGTGACGGTGAAGGCCAGCCAGCTGAGCAGGGCGGACCGCTGTCCGGGGCCGAGCTCCTCCTGGTATGCGTGGCGAAGCGCGCTGGGCGATGGTGCGAGGTTCGTCACACCCGCACCATACCCATGGCTGCCAGACGCAACCCGCAGCGACCGGCCGGCGGCGCGCAGAACGTCGTGACCCCGCACCGGACCATCGCCTCCGCGGCGCCGCGGAAAACCGCCGGTGGTCGCCGACCAGCGCGGTGACCCCGGCGATCCAGGGCGCGTAGACGTTGCTCCAGGCGTGGTTCGCCCAGCCGGGCGACGGCGATCCAGGGCGCGTAGACGTTGCTCCAGGCGTGGTTCGCCCAGCCGGGCGAGGAGATGTTCAGGTGCACGCCACCGGGCTGCGGGCCAGCCATTACTTGGTGGAATGGTGCCCCGCCAGGTAGCAGACGTGGCTGTGCTCGACCAGCTTGGGCCGGGCGGTCGTGCCCGAAGTGAAGTGCAGCAACAGCGGATCGGACCCGCGCGTCACCCCGGTCGGGCTCGAAGCCGGCCGGAGCGGCGCGTGAGTCCTCGTACGAACGCCGTCCGGCCACGGCCGGTCCGACTGAAATCGGCGGTCAGCCGCCCGCCGATTCCGGCGAACTTCCCGGTCTCACCCGCGGGCGATCGTTGACCGGCCCTGGATGCACCGACGCCGCCAGCTGCACGCGTGCGGACCCTGACATCCGCCGCCACTTTCGGCAGGGGCGTTCGGGACCTATGGCCGCTTCCAATGCAGGTGCGGCAAGCCCATGCTTCGCGCATCAGACCGCATATGTGGGGAGGATCACATGGCTTCCGTCGAACGTCATCTGGAGCCCGTGGCAGCCCAAGCAGCAGCGGGCAGGGCCTCTCCGGCAGTCGCCCAGCTGTGGGGGAACTCGGCGCCGCTGTGCCTGGCAGCCTTCGCGGTGACCACCTT
>DATIYI010000220.1:0-4799 GCA_035517695.1 Streptosporangiaceae bacterium | reverse complement strand
CCCCATGTTTGCCTGCACCTGGAGGGCAATGGCAGGGGAGGCGCGAATGTCATCTTCGAAGGCACCGCCAGGATCGACCCCGCTGGCCCCAGAGCCGATGCCGTACCCGCCTACATCGAGAAGTACCGCCAGTTCATCGACACGTACGGGTGGACACCGCAAAGCTTCGCCACGGACTACCCATACGTGATCCGCGTCTCTCCCACGCGCGCACGGATCTGGTAACCGCGAATCCGGCGTCTTTCGAGACAATGCAGAACGCGAGCCGGGAAGGGCTGGGGTCTCAGGTCCAAGCCATGGGGCTCGGGTTCGCCGGCGTGCCCGCAGCCCTCCCAGCAGGCGCGGTATTGCCTGATGGCTCTGGGACCCGCGCGGTGCACCGCGACGCCGGCGATGATCAGGGCGATGCCTGTCAGGTCACAGATGGTAGGGACCTGGCCCAAGACGATCAGTCCGGCATTGTGGCGGTGGCGGGAAGTTTAATCCGGCCTGCCGCTGGGCGGAGGCCCAATCCTGACGCTTGCAGCCGACCAGCGCGCACCGAAGAGTTCGGGTTCAGCCAGCGACGATGACGCTCAGCATCCAGAACCGGGCATGGTCACCTGCCCGCCGCATCCCACGATGCAACCCTGGCCGCAGTGACGACGCGTAACCAGTCTTCGCGCTCAGCACCGCGCACATCACCGCCGATCTGCGCTGTTGCGTGATCGAGCTTAATAGGGCCGGATGCAGTGCGTATCGGGCTGATATGCGTGTTTTTGCTGGGCTCGTTGGCCATTTTCGATTACTACGCACGAGTTGGGCGCTGAAACCGTGGTTCTGCACGACAGCAAACACACGGATTAACGACTGTTCGGGGGCGTAGTGCGGGACGTTTGCCATGAACAACGGGCCGATCGGCCTTATCTGTGTGAGGACTAGCCAGGCAAGCTAGTGATGGATGGGTATGGGCCGGGCGGAGCCGCCCGAGCAAGATAAGCCGCCCGGGCCCTTAGGAACCTGCGCGGGCAGCGAGGTGGTGGCAGAGATGACGCGGTGGCAAAGAGGAGCCATGAACATCGCCCCAAGCGGAGAAGTGCCACTGCTGTCCGAGCTCGATCGGCTGACCGGGGACGCGGTTCGGCGGGAGATGGTTCCGGGGATCGCCGTGGCGGTGGTCGACGGTGACCAGGTCGTCGGTGCCGCCGCGGCGGGCACCGCCGACCTGGCCGACGCGGCACGCATGACCGTGGCCGGAGCGGCCAACTGGTTCTCGATGACCAAGATCGCCACCGCCACCGCGGCGGTGATGCTGGGCGAACAGGGGTCGCTGGACCTGGATGCCCCGGTCGCGCGGTATCTCGGTGGCTCGTGGCCGACCGCGTTCTCCGGCGTGCGGGTGCAGCACTTGCTCAGTCACAGCAGCGGGCTGCGCAACCCGGTGCCGATCCGCTGGGTCCACCGCGCCGGTGACCCGCGACCGGAACCGGCGGCGTTCCTCGCCCGGCAGCTCGCCCGGCAGAAGCGGCCGCGCTTCGCGCCGGGTTCCCGTGCCGCGTACAACAACATCGGCTACCTGGCACTCGGTCAGGTGATCGCCGCGGCCTCCGGTGTCCCGTACGAGACGTTCGTCCGCGAGCAGTTGCTCATCCCGCTCGGCATGACCCGGACGGCGTTCTCCTGGACCGACCCCGCGCTGTCCGGTTCACCGCGGGTCACCGGCTATCAGCGGCTCCGGCGGCCGCTGACGCCGCTGCTGGCCGCCTACCTCCCGCACGGGATCTTGGGCCGGCGCACCGGCAGGTACGTGGCGCTGGAGGCGTTCGACCTCGACGGCGCCGCCTACGGCGGGCTGATCGGCCCGGTCACCGACGTCGCCCGGCTGGTCGCGCTGCACGCCAACCGCGGCAGCGCCGGCGGGCTCCGCCTGCTGCGCCCCGGCTGGGTCGAAGCGATGTCCGACATCAGCACCGTAGGCCGCCCGTACGACTTCGGCCTCGGCTGGTTCCGCCCGTTTCATGACGAACAGGGCGTCTGGCAGTTCGGCGGCGGCATGGGCTACTGGAACCTGCTGCGCCTGCATCCGCGCGACGGCCACGGCGCCGCCGTGATGAGCAACACCACCCACCGTTGGGACATCATCACCTTCGCCGACGCGGCCATCGACGTCACCGTCGGCGCCCGATCCCGCCGGTGACCAGGCCGGCCACCGCCTCGATGAAGGCGTTGTCGAGTGGTTCCCGGGCGAGCAACATGCGCAGGCTCAGCGGCGCGACAAGGGTTTCCACAGCCACGTGCCGATCGAGGCCGTGCCGCAGCTCCCAAGCAGGTCCGCCTGGGCAAAGGCGGGTTCATCCTCACCGTGTCGCCGGCAGGACACGACGCCCCGGAGGCGGAACGGCTCATCACGCTGACAGCAGCGACCCATCTCCGAAAACGCGCGTAAGCGGCATGGCCGCGGCCGCCGGGGTGCACCAGCCGCCGGCGACCAGCAGGCGCCCACCCGGGACGAGCACGCGGCTCGGCTCGCCGCGCCCGGCTGCGGGTCGCTCCCGGTGGCGGAACGAGCTGAGCGCCCACACGGCGGTGCCGGCACCAGCGTCAGGCCCCCGGATACACGACGATGTGCCCGGGAGAGATAGAACGACTCACACCGCAGGCCTCGGCATGCCGGGCCACCGCAGCCATGCTGTCCGGGTCGACGCTGCGGTTCCGGAACCTCGCTCTTGCCCTGACTGCGGTCGCCGGTCTGGGCCCGGCCGGGGTTCGGGGATCGGCTCCTCGACGATCGTCATAACCTCCGGCCCTCCGTAGCAAGGCACCACGATCCGCCTGTTCCGCCCGGTCGTCCTATCGGCATGGCTCTCCAGAGGCTGGGCTCTTGAGGACGTTTGCTGCGTCGGTTGGCGGTCCACGGCTCTGACCCACTTCGTTCGGGCTCCCTGGACAGGACCCACCGTTTCGGGCTTCCGCTTCTGCGGGCAGAGGCGAAGAGCCCTTCACTCAAGGGACCATCGCAACTCAGACCCGGTCCGTGCGCTCTGGGCGCAGCGGCTGGCCCGGGCCCGGCGGTCCTGCCCGGCCCAGACCTAACCCGCCGCAACCGAAGCTCACCCACCCCACGCTCAACAGTTCCCACTGCGCCGACTGCCCGGGATTCGGCTCCCGATCACCCAGCGAGCAGGAATCCCAGGGCCATGCTGGCTGCGGCCTTCGAAGCGCTGGCGTACACGTGGCCCCTGCCGGGAAAGATCACGGCCCGGCCGCCGGGAATGCCCGCGGCGGTGCGCCGGAACAGGTCCTCGCTGTAGTAAGGGTCAGTGCCGCCACCCATCACCAGGGCAGGTGCCCGCACGCGGCCGAGCTCGGCCTCGGCGTCGAAGGCCACCGCGGCCGCGTTGGTGATCAGCATGTCGGCCGGGTTGCCCACTCCCAGCGGGTTGGCCAGCCAGGCCAGCGCCCCGGCCGCGGGGCGGAGGGGCCTGGGCGCCACCGCCCCGGCCACCAGAGCCGATGCTCGACGCGAGCCACCAGCCTTGACCAGGTACGCGACCTCGGCCAGCAGCTGGCGGCCGGCGGGTGACAGGCGGCAGGCAGCCGCCACGAGCACCAGGCGCCGCACCAAATGCGGGAATCCGATCGCCAGCTGCAGCGCCACCGCCCCGCCGGCGGAGGTGCCGTAGAACGCGACCGGTTCCCCAATGTCGTCGGTGATCGCTTTGGCGTAGTCGGCGGCGATGTCTGCCATGGTGGCGCCCGCCGCCAGGCCGGGTTTGCGGCTGGTCACATACACGGTGAAGTGCTCGGCGAACCGCGCTGCCGTGGAGACGCTAATGCGGCGCTCGATACCGGCCGGATTCGCGTGCTCAGCTGCTCCGCCCACCGCCATCACCAGCGGCGGCCCCTGGCCCAGCCGCAGGCACGGCAGCCCGCCCGCCAGCTTGCCCTCGGACACCACCCGCATGCCTTCCACGCTACGCGTCATGATCGTCGACGTGGCGCCCACAGCCCGGTAGCCATCGCCGTGGGCGCCAACGCCGCTTTGCCTGCCGTAACCGGTCATGCTGGCAGCCCGTCACGCCAGACCGGTGCACCGGCGGATTCAGCGGGGGAAATACGCCGTCAGCGACGCTGGCCATAAACACGCCGCCGCGCTGTACAGATCCCAGGAAGTAACCAAAACGGGCACATAAATGGCAGATCTGCGCGTAGTGCGAGCAGCGGCGGCGAACATTAACACCCACAAATAATCGGTATGGAGTACTTCTCATGCGGCCTGTCGCGCTATGCCGCTCGTTCGTTGCCGACATAGCGTGACCTGGCCAGTCGGCTTACCTTGGGTTTCCGTTGAACCGCTGGGACTGGCCCAGCTTCCCGGTTCCAGCCTGGCCGGGAGGTGCCCGATGACCACTGCTATCCCATCCGCCGCGCTCGCTACGATCCAGCCCGTCTTCACCGACGCCGAGCGGGTCGCCCTCGCCGGGTTCCTGGCCGGGTACCGCGGCCTGACCCGCGAGGCGTACGCCCTGGACCTGCGCCAGTTCACCACCTGGTGCCGCGCCCGGTCCTTGGCCCTGTTCGCCGTCCGCCGCGCGGACATCGAGGGCTTCGCCCGGGACCTGGAGGAGCGGGGCAGGGCCCGCGCCACAGTCACCCGGCGGCTGTCTACCATCGCCGGGTTCTACCGGTACGCGGTCGAAGAAGAACTCCTCGGCACCTCGCCTGCCGCACATGTCCGCCGTCCGCGGGTGGACTACGAGTCCCGTGCCGTCGCGCTGGACCGAAACGAGCTCGGCGCCCTGTTGGTCGCCGCCGGGCTC
>DATIYI010000219.1:0-2366 GCA_035517695.1 Streptosporangiaceae bacterium | reverse complement strand
CGATCTACCAGAGGTCCCGTCCTCGTACCACCCCCGCGCCGTCAGGCACTCGCTCTTGACATGACCATGAGTCTTCTAACTTCGTGGCTTTGCTGCGCGGCTGCGGGCGCTCCAGCTTGACCCAGGCCGGGCGACGAGAAGACCCGGGCACCTGCGAGGAAGATCCAGAAGAACAGTCCGCCCAGCCCGGACGGCAGGACGTAGCCACCGGGCCAGATCTGTACGCCCTCTTGACAGTGGTGGCCCTTATGGGTGCCGCTGACTGAGCGGCGTTAGGCACCGGCCACGACCGAGCAGTAGTGCCATCTCGACGACGCGCTCATGGTGATGTCTGTGCCTGGTAAAGCTCAGGCGGATCACACGCTCCCCTCAGCCGTCCCCGATGTAGCCCGTATCGGGATCGATCATGGCGAGGAAGGCGCGGATGCTCTCCCGGTGTTCCGCTGCCGACCGATTCGGTGTCCCGCTCGACCCGAATCCGTAACCCTTGTTAGGCCCGCTCAGCCAGTCGTAGGCGGTGCCGCCCTCTCCAGCTCGGCGAATGGCGAACCGTTCGCCATCGACGTCGAGGGTGAACAGCACCGGCCCGGGCCTTCCCTGTGTTCCGCGGTACACAGCTGGAAAGGCGGGGGGACCGTCGCCGTCACCGCTGGGGCTCCTGTCCACAAGAGCCAGCATCCACGGTAGGCATTCAGGTCCCATCGCCGCCCGAGGATTTGAGTTACTGCGTATCCGGGTTGCCGCGGTCTGTGATGATTTCTGGCGGCCGGCCCAGCGTGTTGTCTTGATTACCGTTGGCCTGCCCGGATGATGGTGGTCTGTGACTGCCAGGCCGCTGGATGCTGCCCGTGATGCGCTGATCGCGCTGCAGGGCCAGCTCATCGCCATGCTGGCGGTGCAGAACGCGGCGCTGGCCGGGCGGGTCGGCGAGCTGGAGGAGCGGCTGGCGAGGCTGGAGCGTGCCGCATCGCGGAACTCCGGCAATTCCTCACTGCCGCCGTCGCTGGATGACCAGCCCGGACGGACCCCGCCTGCCGGGAAGTCGCAGCCGGGAAGGCGGGGCAAGCGGAATCCTGGTAAGCAGCCGGGCGCGCCGGGCTCGTACCTGGCGTGGAGCAAGGATCCCGATCGGGCGGTGCCGCATTTCCCGCGGGGGGCGTGCGCGTGCGGCGCGGACCTGGCCGGCGCCGTGGACCTGGGGGTGGCCGCCTCGCACCAGGAGGTGGATATCCCGGAGATGGCTGCGACGGTCATCCAGCATGACCTGCACGCGGTGGCCTGCTCGTGCGGGCGGGTGCACCGGGCCGCCGCGCCCGCCGGAGCCGGGGCGGCTGGCACCGTTACCTACGGGATCGGCCTGCAGGCCTGGTGCGTGTACCTGATGGCCGCGCACGTCATCCCGGTGCACCGGTGCGCGGAGCTGATCGAGGCGCTGACCGGGGCGAAGCCCTCGCCGGGGTTCGTGCACGGCCTGCTGGCCCGCGCCGCTGCCGCGGTGAGGCACGCGAACCGGCTGATCCGGGCGCTGATCATCACCGCGTCGGTGATCAGCGCTGATGAGACTCCCATCCGCGTCGGCCCGGGGCCGAAGACGCGCAAGAAGTACCTGCTGGTGGCCTGCACGAACCTGCTGACTTATTACTTCCTGGGCGACCGGTCGCTGGCCTCCTTCGAGGCGTTCGTGTTCCCCGACCTGACCGGCGTGGTGGTCCATGACCGGTACCAGAACTACGACAAATTCCCCGGCATCATCCACCAGTTGTGCGCAGCTCACCTGCTCAGGGACATCGAAGACGCCGCCCAGTCCTACCCCCGCGCGATCTGGCCCGGCCAGATCGCTGACGCGCTGCGCGCCTTGATCCACGCTGCGAACCTCTCCCGCGACCAGGGCCTTGCCGCCGTTCCCGCCGACGCCGAAGCGGAGCACCTGCGGCTGTTCCGCCACGGCGTCCGCGTCGGATTGTCCCAGGTCCGGCGGATCCCCGGCGCCAATGTGGAACAGCCGCCCGCCCGGCTGCTGCTGGAATGCCTGCGCGACCGCGAGGACGACGTGCTCCGGTTCCTGTCCGACCTGCGCATACCCCCGACCTCGAACCAGGCCGAGCGAGACGTGCGCCCGGCGAAGGTCCAGCAGAAGATCTCCGGCCGGCTCCGCTCCGAGCAGGCCACCCGGCACCGGTACGCCATCCGCGGCTACATTTCCACCGCCGCCAAGAACGGCATCAGCGCCTTCACCGCCCTGCGCGATGCGCTCACCGGGAATCCCTGGATGCCGCCCATCCCGGCCATCAGCTGAAATCCGCCCGCAGGCAATCACGCCACGCTACGAAAGCGAACGCTCCGCATAAACGGACCTGAATGTTAAC
>DATIYI010000218.1:0-2531 GCA_035517695.1 Streptosporangiaceae bacterium | reverse complement strand
AACAAGCTCACACCGAACCGGGCCTCGGCCGGGAAAGCTTCAGTGGATTTTCTTACTAGTAGCGAAATCCCAACGCCGCTCACAAATGGGATCGCAGCCAATAGTTTAAGGCTGATTTCATCCGTCGCCCGCATGTTCGTGTACGCCTGGGGGCTAATTCATTAATCATTGCTGTATTCGGCGAAGAAGAACAGTCCGGTGACTGCTGCGAGCATGCTCTCGAACTTGTCGATCGGGCAGCGGTAGCGGCCGCCTTCCCTGCTGAGCATCCGCCATGTCTTTACCTTTGCCACGGCGTGCTCGACGGCGGCGCGGATCTTGCTGAAGATCGTGTTGAATTCACGCTGCCAGTCCAGGAGCTCCGCTCCGCTGAGGCGCTTGAACGGCACGATCCCGATGCCGTCGACTCCGATGTAGCCGAGGTCGGCGCCAGTATCTCCTGAGGCTATGGACTGCTCCAGTATTTCCTTGAGGCCGGAGGCCTCGAACGCGTACGCATCGTGCCGTGCGCCGTGCACGGGAACCGGGCCGATAGCGGCCACGTCGCCTTTGAGATTGCACGCGATCTGCACGTTCATTCCCGTGTACTTTGCCTTCCCGGAATACAGGTCCGGGATCGCGCTCCAGTCCCATACCGGGCAGACCGTTCCGTCTACCAGGGCAGTTCCCTCGCGGCCGAGCACCTGGACGGGATCGAGGACATAAGGGGCGAGCACCCTGCCGATGACCGGGCGCAGCAGGTCCCAGCGCCGGCTGACGGTCGGCTGGCTGCAATGGAAATGCGCAGCTGCGGCTGCCTGGGTGCCATTGCGGCGCATCAGCATGACGACCATGACCACGGAGTCGAGCAGTCCGGCCACCGGCGGCTTTTTCGCGCCGGCCTTGACCAGCGAGCCGATCTCCTGCATGACCAGGAGGCTCAGCTTGTGCAGTTGCCCGGTGGTCAGCCCTGTGAGAGCATAGTACTCCAACGGTTCCTCCCTGTGATCCTTTCGGTCTTTGACAACCATGGATCTAAAAGGAGGGGCCGTTGCCATGTCCAGGGTTTCCCGCCATTCTCAGCAAACGTTCATCTTTGCCTGTGGAATTGTGGAGACTTTCCGCCGTGCCGACCGCCGGAGTTTCGGAGCGGGTAAATCCGGAAATGTGATTAATGAATAATCCCCCAGCAAATACAAGCTCCAGACCGCCGACTCTGCGCGGTTTATCTGGTTTGGCTCGCCGTTGCCATAAACGCGCAGATCAGCCAATTCAGCGTTGGCGAATGCGCGGTTGCGTCGCATGCGATCCGCGGCGGCGCGGCTGATCCAGGGCAACGGATCACCTGCCGGGCCGGCTCACTCAGGCGTGACCGGCGTCCAGCCGCGGCGGCTGGCTGGGCGCAGCGCCCAGGACGTGATGGTCAGCGCCATCATCACGCCGAGCACGGCCACCTCGGAGAGGTCATAGCCGGTTGTGAGATGGGAGATCATCGCACCGGTGTAGGTGAAGAACGCGCCGGCATAGGCCCATTCCTTGAGCAGCGGCTGGCGCGGGACGAGCAGGGCGGCCGCGCCTAGCACCTTCCAGGTGCCGAGCAGTACCAGGAAGTAGGACGGGTAGCCGAGGTGCGCTACGACGTCAGCGACGAACGGCAGCCGGGCGATGTCCCACACGCCGCCAACGCCCAGTTCGGCAGCCACGCACGCGGTGGCCGCCCAGTACCCCGCCGCCCGCAGCCGCGGCGACAGCGGCAGGGCCAGTGGCAGGGGCCAAGTGCTCATGGTTTCTCCTCGTCGTTCCTCGTCACATCCGGGGCTCCGGGTGGTTCATGGCTATGAGCCCGGCAGACAGGAGAATGTGACGTATGGACGACACCGACTGGCTGGCGGCGCGGTTCGAGGAGAGCCGGCCGCACCTGCGGCTTGTCGCTTACCGGATGCTCGGCTCGCTGCCCGAGGCGGACGATGCCGTTCAGAACTCCTGGCTGCGGCTGAGCGGCGCCAACGCCAGCGAACTGGAGAACCTGACCGGGTGGCTGACCACCGTGGTGGCCCGGGAATCCCTCAAGATGCTGCGTGCCCGTCGCCGTCGCCGCGAGGAGCCCATCGGCGACGCTCTGGTCACGACGGCCGCTGGAGCGGATGACCCGGAGGCGGAGGCGCTGCTCGCCGATACGGTGGGTCCGGCGCTCATGGTCGTGCTCGACGCCCTGGCCCCCGCAGAACGCCTCGCCTTCGTCCTGCACGACATCTTCGCGCTGCCCTTCGAGGAGATCGCTCCTATCGTCGAGCGCTCGCCGGCCGCCACCCGCCAGCTGGCAAGCCGCGCCCGCCGCCGGGTCCGCGGGGTGCCGCCCGCACGGGACACCGACCTCGCCCGCCAGCGGCAGGTCGCCGACGCATTCCTCGCCGCGCTCCGCCAGGGCGAACTCGGCGCGCTCATCGCGGTCCTGGACCCGGACATCGTGCTGCTCGACGCGCGTGCCGCGCCGGACGCCGAACCGGTGCGCCGCGGCTCGCGCGCGGTGGCCGACTATGCGCTCAGGTACT
>DATIYI010000217.1:0-20384 GCA_035517695.1 Streptosporangiaceae bacterium | reverse complement strand
CCCCCCCCCCCCCCCCCCCCCCCCCCCCCACGACCCTGGCAGTGCCGCGCATGTAGGGGGGATTAGCTGGCAGGCCTGGCCACCGAAAGCCAAGCGTCGCGCAACTCGCCGTCGCCGACGATCACGGCAGGCCCGGCAAGCCAGCTTGTCTGGCCGCCTAGCGTGACGGTCAGCTCCCCGCCGGGCACGGCGACCCGCCAGGAGGCGCCGTCCTGGCCAGCCCAACCGCCCCCGCCAGCTACGCTGCCCCCGCCAGCCCCATCGGGCCCATCAGCTTCGTGGCCCCCGCTGTGCACGTGGGCCCCGGCATCCCCGCTGGCCACGGACGCGGTGGCAAGCGGCGCGCCGTTGGCCCCAGCGGCTGCCGCCCGGCTGGCCCCGTCCGCAGCGTACGCGGCGGCCACAGCTGCCGCGACGGCGCCAGTACCGCAGGACCGTGTCTCCCCCGACCCACGTTCACGAACCCGCATCCGAACGGCCGCGCGGCCTGTCACCCGGACCAGTTCGACATTCGCGCCCGCTGGGAACTGCCCAGGATCAAGCTCTGGCTCGACCGACAGGTCGAACTCGTCCAGGGGCGTATCCACGACGCAGGCCAGGTGAGGATTGCCGACCGACACCCGAAGGCCGTGACAGACGCGCCCGCCCAGCCGCACGTGCCCCGGGCCGAGGACGTGCGGGGCACCCATCTCCACGCTGATGTCGCCGCCTGAGTGCACGCGTACCTGGCGAAGGCCGCCTCTGGTCGCGATGGCGAACTCGTCGCCTGAGGCGAGCCCTTCCTCGATGAGGTAGCGGGTGAACACACGGATGCCGTTGCCGCACATCTCGGCGAGGCTGCCGTCGGCGTTGCGGTAATCCATGAACCACTCGGCATCGGCTACCTGTCCGGCGGAACGTTCGCCCGGTGCCGCCGAACCGGCCGCCCCCGCAAGCGGAAAGGCCGCCGCGGCAGTCCTGACGACCCGCAGTACGCCGTCCGCGCCCAGGCCGGCGTGGCGGTCGCAGAGCCTGGCCACCAGCCCGGCGCGAAGATCGAGAGCCCCATTAGGGTCAGGCAGGATAACGAAGTCATTCTCTGTGCCATGGCCCTTCGCGAACCGCATACGCCGAGCCTAGCCGGAACAGCGAAGTGATCTTCGCGCTCGAACGGCGCCTGATGAGGGATACCGGTTTGGCGGGCCGTTACGTCTCCATAGCGCTGGAGGGCCGCTCGAGGTGAATGAGACTGGAATGTCCGCGCGGACGCCGGCGCCGGGGCTGAGGACGGCTCCACCGAGACCGCGCCGGAGCCGGTGATGACGGGCGCGCTTTCCGCCCGTCATCACCGGGCGGTGCGTGGGTTCGCCGCCATACGTGGCTGGCTAGCCGCGTGACGTGACCGCTAGCGCGGTCGCCAGCAGGTCCGGCGCGGCCGGGTCGAGCCAGCTGACGCGGGGATCGCGACGGAACCACGATTCCTGCCGGCGCGCGAAGCGGCGGGTCGCCTTGACCGTTTCGTCCCTTGCCCGCTGCTGCGACCACTCACCGCTGAGGAACCTGAGCACCTGCGCATAACCAAGGGCCCGGCTCGCCGTCCGGCCTTCGCGCAGCCCGGCGGCCTCAAGCCGCCGTACCTCGGCCACGAAGCCCGCGCGCCACATCCCCGCCACCCGCGCCTCGATGCGTTCATCAAGCCGCTCGCGCGGCACGAGCAGGCCGATCTGCACGGCCGGGTAGACCGATTCGTACCTCGGCAGGGTCGCGGTGAACGGACGTCCTGACACCTCTATCACCTCGAGCGCCCGGACAATCCGGCGCCCGTTGCCAGGCAGGATCGCGGCGGCCGCGCTGGGGTCGAGCCGGTTCAGCCGGTCGTGCAGGGCGGCAGCGCCCCGCTCGGCAAGCTCATCCTCCAGCCGCTCGCGTACCAGGGGGTCCGCCGGCGGGAAGTCGAGGTTGTCAAGGGCCGCGCGCACGTACAGCCCCGAACCGCCGACGAGAACTGGCACCCTGCCACGCGCCAGGATCCCGTCGATGGCACCGCGTGCCATCCGCTGATACTCAGCCACACTGGCGGTCTGCCTGATGTCCCAGGTGTCAAGGAGGTGGTGCGGTACGCCACAGCGCTCGGCCGGAGTCAGCTTCGCGGTACCGACGTCCATGCCACGGTACAACTGCATCGAGTCGGCGTTCACCACCTCGCCGCCGACCTCGCGGGCCAGGGTTACCGACAGGCGGGACTTTCCGGCCGCAGTCGGCCCGACCACCGCGATGACGCCTCCGGGCATGGATTCAGTCTCTCAGCCGTGGGTACGGTGACATTGGGGCATCAGTGTGATTCGGTGCGTTATGTGAGCTGGGCACGTTGCCGTGATGGTCGGGGGAAGTCGATGGGAATCGCTGACAAGCTACGCGGAATGCTCGGAAGCAAGTCCGGCAGGCATGGCAAGCACGCGTCGGGCGCCGGGGTTGACGCCGGCCAGGCGCACGCCGCGGAGGCGGGCCAGGCCGATCAAGCAGCCTGGCACGCGCAGGAGCCCGGGCAAGGCGATGCGCACCCGGCAAGCACCGAGGGGCACCCGGCGAGCACTGCCGAACAGCAGGCCAGCGCAGCCGACCAGGTCGGCGGCGCTGGCGAGCAGGATCCGGGCCAGGCAGGGACAGGGGCAGGGGCAGGCGCGGGGGCCTGAGCTTGACCGGCACCCCTGCTGGGTCAGCCGCGTTCACTAGGGCGTATCTCGTAGATCTCGGCGGATGCGCGCGGTGATCCAGGCGGCGAGCGGCAGGGCTCTGCTTGTTCTCGCGGGGGCTTGTTCTCGCGGAGGCTTGTTCTCGCGGAGCCGTTAGTGGAACTAATCGGCGCCGACGGCCGTGCCGGCAAAGATCCCCGAGACATGCCCTAGCACCTGGTCCACGACGCCACCAGGTAGCTGACGCCGTACGGCGCGGCGGCGCAGTGCAGGTGACCGTGGTACGCGCGGGTACCTGCGGCGCCGGCTAGCACCTGCCAGGCGGCCCGGCCCGCGGCAAGCAGCTCGGCGGACAGGCCGGGGTCCAGCCGCGCTAGCCGGCCGGTGTCCGCTCCCGCCAGAGCTGCTGAAACCGCAGCGTCATATAGCTCACCGCGGGGGTCCAGATACCCGGGCGCCTGCGGGGATAGGCACGCGGGCCCGTCCCCCATTGCAAGCAGCGCCACTCTGCGCGCGCGGCTCGCGATCTCGGCGCCGATGCGCAGGCAGGTGCTCGGCGATGTCGAGAATGCCGTGGCACGCAGCCGCACGAGCGGCGCGGGCCTGACCGGGTCGCGCCGCGGCGCCACGCGGCTGGGTTCGCCGCGCTCCCCCGCTTGCGCATCGAGCCGATCCGGCCGCCGCCCCTCGCCATCCGCATCGAGCAGGCCCGACCGCTGGAGCAGCCAGCGCCCGATGGTCAGCGACAGCGGCAACACGGGCGCGCCACAGCCCGTTCGCCAGCCGACCCCGTAAGCGGCGAGACTGCCTGCCGCGCCGCCGTCGAACTCCATGTCCTCGGTGCCACCACCGACGGTGACGATCAGCTCGGGCGCGGCCGCTGCCAGCACGCCCACGGCCTCGTCACACGCACCGCGCATCTCGTCGAGTTCGGCCGCGGCACTGCCTGCTGCCGCGGGCACGAGCAGCGGAGGATGCGGGCAGACGGCGGCGGCGATCAGCACGCAGGCACACCCCGTTCCTGCTGCCCGCGCCCGGGATGCGGCTGGACTTCCAGACCAGGGCGGGGTGGAGCCACCGTCACGAGCCGGCGGGCCGGCCGACGGAAGGTATGCCAAGCAGCACAGCAGGAGCAGGCCGCGCTGCTTGCCTGCGGGCCGGCCCGCCGGCCGGCGGGTTCGCGCCGGCCCGCCATGCTTCCCAGGCGTCGCCCGCGCGCGTCCGGCGGACAGCCAGCGGCG
This sequence comes from Streptosporangiaceae bacterium, assembly GCA_035517695.1. Taxonomy (GTDB): domain Bacteria; phylum Actinomycetota; class Actinomycetes; order Streptosporangiales; family Streptosporangiaceae; genus DATFVJ01. The sequence goes on along the minus strand of DATIYI010000217.1, from coordinate 16,471 downwards.
GCAGATCGGCGATCAGATGGTGTGGCGCGGCGTGCGTGACAGCGACCCGCACCATGTCGCCTGGGCGGGGGGTGGCGTCTGCGGGCGCGAAATGCACGAGCCTGCCGTCGGGCGCCCGGCCGGATAGCCGGTGCGTCGCGACGTCCTTGCGTCCCTCGCCCTCGGCGACGAGCACCTCGAGCTCATGGCCCAGCAGCGTCCGGTTACCGGCCCAGGTGATCTCCTCGACCAGCGCGGCGAGCCTCCCGTATCGCTCCGCGACCACGTGGGCGGGGACCTGGCCAGGCATGTCGGCGGCCGCCGTCCCCGGGCGTTTGGAGTACTGGAAGGTGAAGGCGCCCGCGAACCGCGCCTGGCGGACGACATCGAGCGTGTCCTCGAAATCGCGTTCTGTCTCGCCGGGGAAACCCACGATGACGTCTGTGGTGATCGCGGCGCCGGGAATCTGCGCACGGACCTGATCGATGATTTGTAGATACTTGTCGCGGCGGTAGGCGCGGCGCATCGCCCGCAGCACCGCGTCGGAACCGGACTGCAGCGGCATGTGCAGTTGCGGCATGACGTTCGGCGTCTGCGCCATTGCCGCGATCACGTCGCCGGTGAAGTCACGCGGATGGGGCGAGGTGAACCGCACCCGCTCCAGCCCCTCGATCTCGCCGCAGGCGCGAAGAAGTTTCCCGAACGCCTGCCGGTCGCCGAACGCGGCACCGTAGGAGTTGACGTTCTGCCCGAGCAACGTCACCTCCAGTACACCCTCGCTGACCAGCGCGCGGATCTCGGCAAGGACGTCGCCGGGGCGCCTGTCCTCCTCACGGCCCCGAAGGCTCGGCACGATGCAGAACGTGCACGTGTTGTTGCACCCGACCGAGACGGCCACCCAGGCTGAGTAGGCGGATTCGCGCCGAGTCGGCAGCCCCGAGGGAAACCGCCGCAGCACCTCCTCAATTTCGACCTGCGCCTCGTCAAGCACGCGCGCACGTTCGAGCAGCGCGGGAAGCGAGCCGATGTTGTGCGTCCCGAAGACGACGTCCACCCAGGGGGCACGACGGACGATCTCGCTTCTGTCCTTCTGCGCCAGGCAGCCGCCCACCGCGATCTGCATGCCGGGGCGGCTATCCTTCACCGGCCGGAGGTGACCGAGGTTCCCGTAGAGCCTGTTGTCCGCGTTCTCCCGCACCGCGCAGGTATTGAAGACCACCACGTCGGCCGGGGCATCAGGCGCGGCGCGGCGGTAGCCCGCCTGCTCAAGCAGACCGGCGAGGCGCTCGGAATCGTGCACGTTCATCTGGCAGCCGTAGGTGCGGATCTGGTAGGTACGCGCGGCTGCGGCAACTGTGCCCTTCACGACTGTCATCTCGGCATAGAGGGTACGCGGCTGACGAGTTAACCGTGCGCCCGGGCAAGGTCCACCGTGGCTTTGAGGGGCGTTTGGGTAGACGTCGCGCCCGGCGCAGCCGTTAGGTATGGGCTTTGATGTTACGGGTGGTACGGGCGGCGCCCACGGCCTCCGCAGGGCACAATAAGAGTTCGAACGGGTACGCAAAGTGCGAATGAAGGGCCATAATGATGCCGCCGTCTCACCTCGGCGACACGGCCGTACAGTCGGCAGGCCCGAGCTGCCGGGTCTATGCCCCAACCTCCCGCCGCTTAGGGCACGATGCCGCTATGACCGAATGCCTGACGGCGCCTTACGGCGCCTGGCCCTCCCCTGTCGGCGCGGCCGATGTTGCCCACGCGCAAATTCGCCTGTCCTTCCCTACCGTCATCGCGGACCAGGTGTGGTGGCAGGAGCTCCGGCCGGAGGAGGGCGGGCGAACCACCGTCGTGCACCGTGCACCGGACGGGCATCGGTCCGAGTTGGTAGCCGCGCCATGGAATGCCCGCACCCGCGTGCACGAGTACGGGGGGCGGTCCTACCTGCCGGTGCCCGGACCGGCCGCCGACGGCTGGGACATCGTGTTCGCGAATTATGCGGACCAGCGGCTCTACCTGAGCCGGGGCGCCACGACGGCGAAGCGGAACGGCAAAGCCCCCGCCGCGCAGCCACGCGACGGGCATCCGCCGGGTGCGCTCACACCCGAACCGGCCGAGCCTGGCGCGCTGCGCTACGCCGACTTCGTCCTTTCGCCGGACCGCAGCGAGATCTGGTGCGTCCGCGAGCAGCATGACGAGGACCGCGTCCGGCGCGCGATCGTCGCCGTGCCCCTCGACGGCTCGGCCGCGGACGACCCGGCCGCGGTGCGGGAACTCGTCAGCGGATCCGACTTCTATGCGTTTCCGACGCCCTCGCCTGACGGGTCGCACCTCGCCTGGATCTGCTGGAACCACCCGCGCATGCCGTGGGACGGAACCGAACTGCGGGTTGCGGTCTTGGACAACGGCGTTCCCCGCAGGGGCACCCTGATCAAGGGCGGAGTGGCAGAATCCGTGCTTGCTCCCTGCTGGCGCGACGCGACCAGCCTGTACGTGATCTCCGATTGGTCTGGCTGGTGGAACATCTACCAGGTCGGCCTTTACGGCGAGCCCCCCCAGGCGCTCTACCCGGCCGAAGAGGAGTTCGCCAGCGCGCTGTGGCAGCTTGGCGGGCGGCCCTTCGCGGTGCTCGGTGACGGCAGGCTGGCCGTCGTGCATGGTCAGGGGGACCTGCGGCTCGGCGTGCTAGACCCGGAGAGCGGTGAGCTGTCCGACCTGGACATTCCGTACTCCGCCTTCGGCACGTCCGTCTCCGCGGACGCGACCGTCGTCGTGGGGGTCGCGGGCGGCCCCGCGGCACCGCAGGGCGTCGTCCGAGTCGACACGGTCACCGGCCGGACCGAGGCCCTCCGCCGCGAGCTTGATCAGGTTCCCGACGCGGCCTACCTTCCCATCCCGCAAGCGGTCGAGCTCGAGGGGCCGTTCGGCCGGGTGGTGCACGCGCTCGTCTATCCGCCGTCGAACCCGGCGGCCACCGCCCCCGAGGGCGACCTGCCACCGTATGTGGTGTGGGTGCACGGCGGCCCCACCAGCCACGTCAAAAGCATTCTTGACCTGGAGAAGGCGTACTTCACGAGCCGCGGCATCGGAGTCATCGACGTCAACTACGGCGGCTCGACCGGGCACGGCAGGGGTTACCGGGAGCGGCTGCGCCGCCAGTGGGGGATCGTGGACGTCGAAGATGCGATCGCGGCAGCGCGCGGCCTCGCCGCTCGCGGCGAGGCGGACCCGCGGCGGCTCGCGATCAGGGGCGGTTCTGCAGGTGGCTGGACCGCGCTGTGCGCGGTGACCACCGGCGCCGCGGCGCATGGCACCGTCTTCAGCGCCGCCGCCTCCTACTTCGGGCCGGCGAACCTCGAGCAGTTCAGCCGCGAGACGCATGACTTCGAATCGCGCTACCTTGACGGCCTGGTCGGCCCGCTGCCCGGATTCGAGGCTACCTATCGCGAACGGTCACCTCGCGGCCACGTGACGGCCGCCACCAGCCCCGTTCTGGTGCTGCAGGGGATGGACGACCCGGTTGTGCCCGCCGACCAGTCGGAAATGATCGTCGCTGAACTGGACGAGCACGGCATCCAGCACGCCTACCTGGCGTTCGACGGCGAGTCGCATGGGTTCCGCAGGGCCGAGAGCGTCATCGCCGCGCTGGAGGCGGAATTGTCTTTCTACGGTCAGGTGCTCGGCTTCAACCCGCCCGACATTCCGGTGCTGAAGCTGGAAGGCGACGTCTAGGGCGTAGTCCCGTGCCGTCTTCTTCCCGGCCGAGCTGGAAACGGGCGGCTTCGTTTGGCTGGCACTTGAAACCCACGGCCGGAAGCGGGGGGCTAGCGGGCGAATTCGGTGGCGCGCGACTCGCGCACGACGATGATCCGGATCTGCCCCGGGTAGGTGAGCTCCTCCTCGACCTGCTTCGCCACGTCCCGCGCGATCACCTGGGCCTGGATGTCGTCCACCCGGTCGGGCTTGACCATCACCCGGATCTCGCGGCCAGCCTGCATGGCGAAGACCTTCTCGACGCCCTCGTGGGCGGCGGCGATCTGCTCCAGCCGCTCGAGCCGCTTGACGTATGCTTCCAGCGACTCGCGCCGCGCACCCGGCCTGCCGCCGCTAATCGCGTCGGCAGCCTGGGTGAGAACCGCCTCGACCGTGCGCACCTCGACCTCGTTGTGATGTGCCTCGATGGCGTGCACGACATCCTCGTGCTCACCGTATCTGCGGGCGATCTCGGCGCCGACCAGGGCGTGGCTGCCCTCAACCTCGTGCGTGAGGGCCTTGCCTATGTCGTGCAGTACGGTGCAGCGCTTGAGAAACGGGGCGCTCAAGCGCAGTTCGCTCGCCATCAGGCCGGCGATGTGGGCCGACTCGATCAGGTGATTCAGCACGTTCTGGCCGTAAGAGGTGCGGTACCGCAACTGCCCGAGCAACGTCACAAGCTCGGCGTGCATGTCGGTGATGCCAAGCTCGATGAGCGCGTCCTCACCCGCCCGGACACACAGCTGGGCGACCTCAGCCTTGCTGCGGTCGTGCGCCTCCTCGATCCGCTGCGGGTGGATTCGCCCGTCGAGGACGAGCCGTTCCAGCGTGAGCCTGCCAACCTCGCGGCGGACCGGATCGAAGCAGGACAGCAAGACCGCCTCTGGGGTGTCATCGATGATCAGATTGACGCCGGTCACCGACTCGAAGGCGCGGATGTTCCTGCCCTCGCGGCCGATGATCCGGCCCTTCATCTCGTCGCTGGGCAGATGCAGAACGGATACGACGGACTCTGTGGTCTGCTCCGTCGCGACCCGCTGGATCGCCAGGGTAACTATCTTGCGCGCCCGTGTCTCACCATCGGCACGGGCCTGCCTTTCGACATCCCTGACGGTGCGGGCGGCTTCGCGTTTGGCTTGGTTTTCGATGCTGGACACAAGTTCGGCCTTGGCCTGGTCCGAGGTGAGACCGGCAACGCGCTCAAGCACCTCGCGGCGCTGCGCGTCGAGGCGGTCGAGATCGGCGCGGCGCTTGTCAAGCTCAAGATGTGCCGCGTCGAGCCCGGCGGAACGATCCTCGAGCTTGCGTTCCTCATCATCGACCCGCTGCTCGCGCTCGGCCAGCCTGGTCTCGCGTCGTTCCATATCGCTGCGCAGCCGACGCAGTTCGGCCTTGATCGTCCGCGCCTCGTCCTCGATTTCGTTCCTGGCCTTCTCGGCCTGCCCGACCGACGCCTCGGCGCGCTCCACCATCTGGGTGGCGCTAGCCTGCGCGCGGGCCAGGATGTGTTCGGCTTCACCGCTGGCGCGCCCGGCGTTTGGCTGCGGCGCCGTGCCTGCGCGATCGTCCTGAACGGGCGCGGGTACGGCTGCGGGGGCGGCCGGGCGGCGCAGCATGACGACGAGGGCGAACAAACTGGCAAGTAGTCCGAGTCCCAGCCCGATGACCGCCAGTAGCGCGCTGCCCACGGCGTACCCCTTCCTGCTCGCAAGGCGGCCGTGACGCTGTACCACGGCCGTGCCCTGGCGCGAGGGGTTACGAGCGCGTGCGACCGCCAGTAACGTCGCCGCCTGCACAGACTGCCGTACCGCCGCCGGTACCGCGACCGGCGGCCCTGTCGGCCGCACCGACCGCACCACCGCCCGCGTGCGGGTCAGCACCACCGCCAGCACCGTGGCCAGCAGCACCACCGCCAGCACCGTGACCTACGGCGCTGCCAGCCGCCAGGTGCCGGACCACCAGGCAGCCAACGGTTGCGCGCCGGATGTCGGTGGTGCCGGGCATGGCGGCCCGCATACAGATGATCATGCGTACCGTCATGCCTATCCGTCCAGCCGCCATCCGCCGGTCCCGACGCCTCGAACCCGCCGCCGAACCGCCGTTCCGGCGCCCGGCCACCATGTGCGTGCGGCCACCGCCGTGCGGATGCCGGCCACCGCCGTGCGGATGGCCAGCGTTGCCCGGCGTTGTCCCCGCGGCCCACGCGGTCCCGACAAGCAACCTAGCCACCGCGCGTGCGGCCAGGTATCCGCCAGGACTGCCGGCGGGCCGGTTCGAGACCGGCCAGTAGCGGGCGCCGCAGGCGCAGCGGCCCGGTTGTCGTCTCTGCATCGTCATGTCCGTCTATGTCAATCCGCACCCTGCGGAGTAACACCTCGCTGCCGTGAGGTTAAGCTGCGATAACGTCTGGGGCAAGCAAACCTCTCCGGCGAGCCCACCGGTTACCTACCTTGATGTGCCTGTGACCAGGCCAGATAGCCGATTTAGATGCTGATTGACTGGTTTTCGGTGCACACCTGCGCGGATGTCTGGTCCGGTCGAAGCCGCAGGGCGCTGCGACGGCCGCCACACGCCGCGGCGGACCAGTTTCTAGCACATGGCCTCTTGCGCGGGCTGCCGGTGATCGCCGCGCACAAGCGGCACGACACCTTCGGTTGCGGCAACGCGATCCTTGGAGATCTCCTGGTATTCCGCCGAGGTCCCCCGCGTGGCGTGCGCGTCCCGGTCTGGGAACGCCGCAACGATGACCTTGTCAGCGCTCCACTGCCGCTCAACGACGTCGGGCCGTTCATCCGCTGCCCCAGCAGCCGCCCGCCATAACTTCCGGAGAACCGGCATCGACGCGGCCACGTACCTGTCGTAGCGGTCGCGGTCGTGAATGGTCAGCCGGGCTATCGCGGACACGGTCACCGGGCCACGCTACTGATTGCCTCTGGCAGGTCCGCCCGAAGGCCCGGCTAGCTTATTCGCACATCCTGGCCGCTACGTGGCCTCCGGCGCTCGATTGGGTCATGGGAAGCCGCCAATTCTGGACGGACCTCTGATCATGCTCCTTAGCTGGGGCTAAGCGAGTCGAGGGGGACCTAAGGCAGGCGGTGAGCGCGCGGCGGTGGTGGTTGAGGTACTGGTGGTCCGCGCGGGACCCGTCTGGCCTGTTCGCCGCCGCCGAACTCGCGCGCAACGGCGTGCAGGCCCGCGTCGTCGAGCGCGCGCCCGAGCGCAGGTCGACGGGTTCATGGGCGTGGCATCGTGCCACGGGACGGGGACCTGCGTGCGATAGCGTGGTTGGCGGTCGTGCTTGCGCCCCTCACCAGCTCAGCTGGCGAGCACGGTCCGCCGAGCCCGGGCGCCGTTGCCAAGGAGAGCCTCATGCTTGTGACCGGGCTTGCCGTTGCCGCGGCCGCATGGGGTGTGCTGATGGGTGTGTCCCCCCTGCTGCAGATCCGCCGGATGCTACGCCACCGTTCATCCCGTGATGTGTCGGTCGGATATTTCGCGGTTTTACTCGTCGGATTTCTTCTGTGGATTTCGTACGGCATCGCATCGCGCAACATGGCCCTTATCGTGCCCAATGGCGTCGCCCTGCTTGTTGGCGCCAGCACCATCGCCGTCGCCCTTCAGCTCGGCCGTGGAATGGGCAGCAAGCAGTAGCCGTCGCGGTTTCGCCCACGAAGATCCGGACGGGGACGGCGCGGGGGCGGCCCGTGCTGCGCGCACCGCGCGCGACAGCGCGACGATGCCCTCCGACCGGCCCCGGCACCCGGCCATCACGGCCCGGCTGTGGTCGATGAAGCTGATAGGTAGCACTTGCGGCCGTCGATCACCGGTCCGTGCCGGGCGTCCCCGGTCCTCAGGTCATTGGGCCGGGCCGCCTCGAAGGTTCCGAACGCCGCGGGCGCATCGCGGCGCCGCTCCTTCACTTCAGGGATGAATGTTGACACGTCAGAATGTGCTAGATGCTGTCCCACGCCATAGCAGCACACCGATCGGGCGAGACGTAGCCGTTGGCGATAAACCAGCGGGCCGAGTCCTCAATCGCACGGCTGGCTGCTCGCGAGCGGTGGCCGATCTCGCTGCGCGCCCGCTCGTCACTGAAGATCATTTTTGTGGTGGACATCCGCGCGGCCTCGAGCGGCACCCGGGGTTCCCGACCGAGTAGCCGGCCTTCAATCAGATCCGAGACCACGCCTGCCGTGAGAGCCAGCTGTCGTGGAATCTGAACTGGCGGCATTGGTAAGCCAGTGCGCTCGGCCAGCGCCTTGAGAATGGAACGCATCGACAAGTTCTCCCCGCCCAGTATGTAACTCCGGCCTCTGACGCCCTGTTCCATCGCAGCGAGGTGCCCCGCGGCGACATCGTCAACATGGACGACGTTCATGGCGGCGTCCAAGAACGCCGGCATCTTGCCGTTGAGGAAGTCGAGCACGAATTTTCCGGTCGGACTCGGGCCTACGTCGCCGGGCCCCAGCGGAAAAGTGGGCAGGACCAGGCACACGTCCATCCCTTCCACAGCGGCCCGAAGCACCTCGCGTTCGGCGACGTACTTCGTCCTCTTGTAATGGCCGAAAAGATGCCGGACATCGGCATGCGAGGTCTCGTCCGCCAACTTGCCTCTGTCCGTGCCGTCTATCCCGAGGACACCGACCGTGGAGGTGTACACCAGGCGTTCGCATCCCGCGGATTGGGCGGCGTCGAGGACGTTGAGGGTCCCGCCGACGTTCACCTGGTCGAAGATTCGCGGATCAGGGGCCCAGAAGCGGTATATCGCAGCCAGGTGGAAAACGAAGCGGGCGCCATCCAAGACGGCACGGACCGCACGGGCGTCGCGAACGTCCACCGCAACCTGCTGTGCGTGGATACCCGTGAGATTACGGTTGTCCCCCCCCGCTTCCACCATTGCGACGACCTCGGCGCCTCTCGCGAGCAGGGCGCGGGTGACAGCGGACCCAACAAACCCCGACGCACCTGTGACAGCCACCCGGTCCCCTCGCTCAATGCGGAACACGGGACCCGGCCGGACCGCCGCGCCCGCGGCAGGACTCCAGGTCCCGCCCCCTGGTCCATTTCTCGCGACAGCGCTCTTAGCCTCGTCCGCTGGTTCGCTCGCCGGCCTGTTCGCGACCGCATGCTGGTGAGCCGACGTCGACCGACCGAGGTTCCGAGGCAGGGTCTGGGAGGTGAGACCACCAAGAGCGCCTAGTGCCAGGGTCCGGCCGAACTCGCAGATCAGCCCTGCACCACGCTCCCCATCGGCCAGCACGTCGTCAAGCGCCTGCACGAAGTACTCGACCTCGTTGGGCCCGGCGATCAGCGGCGGAAGCAGCTTTACGATGTTCACGTTGTCCGCGGCCACCTGCGTCAAGATGCGGTGCCGGTGGAAGAGCGGAACCACCACCATCTGAGAGAACATGGCGGGGCGTATCCACTCGACAGCCCGGAAGCGGCGCCTGGCAGCCTTCGACCGCGGCTCGCCGAACTCGATGCCGATCATGAGCCCGAGCCCGCGGACGTCGCGCAGCACCTCGTAGCGCTCCGCCAACGGCGCAAGGGCGGAGCGCAACGCCAGGCCGGTGCGCTCCGCGTTGGCCACGATGTCCTCGTCGTCAAGCGCGGCGAGCGTCGCGAGGCCCGCCACCATCGCCAGCTGGTTCCTGCCAAACGTCGACGATTGTTTGACCGCGTCCGCCATAGAACGGTAGATGCTCGAGAAGACTTTCTCAGTCGTGAGCATGGCCCCGACAGGCACGTACCCGCCCGACAGAGCTTTGGACACCGTGATGATGTCGGGTTTCAGACCCCAGTATTCGTGGCAGAAGAACCGGCCGGTCCGCCCCAGCCCGGTCTGCACCTCGTCCATGACGAGGAGAGCGCGGTGGCGGCGGCACAGCTCCTGTACGCCGGCCCAGTAGTCACCCGTCGCACAGTACACGCCCTTTCCCTGGATGGGTTCGACAACAAACGCCGCCACATCACCGCCCCGAAGCTGCCGGTCCAGGGCGTCCAGGTCACCCAGGGGGACGGAGACGCACCCAGGCAGCAGCGGCCCAAACCCGTCGCGGAACTCCCGGCCACCGTTCAAGGCCAGCACGCCCGTGGTCAGGCCGTGGAACGCGTGCTCAGCGTAGATAATCTTCGATCGCCGGGTCGCGTGGCGCGCGAACTTGATCGCCGCCTCAACCGCCTCGGCCCCGGAATTGCAAAAGAAAACCCGGCCGATGCCGGGGTGACACCTCGCGACCAGTTGCTCGGCCAGCAATCCCGGGAGCAAGGCGCAGTCCATCTGCACCATGTTCGGCAGGTCGAGGTCGAGGGCCTGGTGCAGTGCGGCCTTTACTCCCTGATGGCTTCGGCCAAGCGCGTACACACCGAACCCGGAGAGGAAATCCAGGTACTGCTGCCCTGCATCGTCGTAGAGGTAACAGCCCTTGCCCCGCACGTAATTGCGGTCGAACCCGACGGTCCTCAACGCCTGGGCGAGCTTGTGGCCCAGGAACCTGTCGTGCAAGGCAAAGTTTTCGCCATGGCGCGCCTTGAGCGTACCCGCAACATCGAACGGCATTTCGCTCCTCCCATGCTGCCACCGCAAGGCACGGTGACGGACGGCCAGGTAGTCCGTCGCCGAGACCCGGGGCCATGATCGTCAGTAACCGGGCTGTTCGCTTTCTACCACTAGTGGGCCCGCGTCACCATCCCGGAGATCCCTGGCCCGCTGCCGACACCGTGATCCCCGGGCGTCGCAAAGGAAAGGGCAGCCGTGTGCGGTTCGTCACAGTTCGCCGGGGCCGACCGTACCTCCCTAAGCGCCCATTCAGTGACCAGCCAGACCTCCGAGGCTAGCGAGGTCAGCGGCGAGGAATGTGCGCGCGATGACGGCACTGGTCAGGAGCAGCACGCGCCCTTCGAGGAGGTGCGCGCCGCGCGTCGTCCCGTCAGACAGGCTGAGCACCGTGTGCACGTGCAGCATCGGTCCGTGCTGCCCCTTGGCGACGTCGACTCGCAATCTGGCGCCTGCTCCCAACGGGACTGCTGCGAGGTGATGTCGGTGATGCGAGCTCGCCAGCGAAGACAGCGACGGGCGGCCCGTTCAGGTTTAGGCGCGCGGCTCCACATCCTGGGCCCTCATGAGCACGAGCCTGAGGCCATGCACCGCGATCAAGATCCACCATGGGATAACTATGGCCCCCAACCAGCACCGATACCCGTCTTGCTTCTGGGCGAGCCAGAACAGCAGCGGCCAGCCCACGGCTATCGCAATGCCAAAGAACAAGACCCGCAGGACGAGCCGCATGGCTGCCCCTGGTGAGAACCGGTGCACCTTGTCGGCGTGAGCCGGCGCCGGGCAAGCGCTCCCGCACCCAGCGGCAAACGACCGCGACGGTTTCTCGGCACACACCGCGTCGGCGCCCAGTCGGCGCACAAGCTCGGCTGTCAGCGCGCCCGGTCCGCACCCGATGTCCAGAGCCCGCTGCCCGCGGCGGACCGCGGCCAGATCCGCGAACCGCGCCGCCAGCGGCTCCGAATACCGACCCATGAAAGGTGCGTAGGGGTCAGCGCTGACATCGAAACTCACCCATCGAACGTACCCGGCGCTGGTCCCGTCCCAGCTGGTCCGGACGGGGCTGGTCCGGACGGGGCTGGTCCGGACGGGGCTGGTCCGGACGGGGCTGGTCCGGACGGGGCTGGTCCGGACGGGGCCGGTCCGGACGGGGCCGGTCCGGACGGGGCTGGTCCGGACGGGGCCGGTCCGGACGGGGCTGGTCCAACGGCGCTGGTCCAAGCGGGACCGGTCCAACGGCGCTGGTCCAAGCGGGACCGGTCCAACGGCGCTGGTGCAAGCCGGACCTGTCCAACGGGCTGGTCCAATGGCGCTGGTGCAAGCGGGACTGGTCCAAACGGGCCGAACGGTACCGGGTACAACGACGACGCCGCTGGCCGACGACCGTGTCGGCACCGGGACGAACGCAGGTGCCGTCAGCCCGGCCCTGCGCCGTCCGGCCACGCGTCCGCGCCCTCGAAGGCCGCCTCCGCCGATTCGTCGAGGCCAGCGTCGGCCGCGTCAATTCCTTCCTGTTCGAGTGCCTCACGGACAATCCGGAACACCAGCCCCGCAGGATAACCCTTTCTGGCCAGTATGCCCGCCAGCCGGCGGATACGGACCTGCGGCGGCTGGCCACGGGTGGCTGCGAGCTTCGAGTCCACCAGGCGACGGGCAGTCTCGAACTCCTGTTGCGGATCAAGCTCGCTGACCGCGTCATCGACATCTTCGTCGCCGACGCCCCGCTGGCGCAATTCGGCCGCGAGCGCGCGGCGCGAAAGGCCACGGCTGTAGTGACGCGACTCCACCCACGCGCTCGCGAACGCCGCGTCGTCAATCAGCCCGGTCTCGGCGAACCGGCCTAGAACCTGCTCGGCCACGCCGTCCGGCACACCCCGGCGGCCCAGCGCATCGGCGAGCTGAGCCCGTGTCCGTGGCGCGCCGGTCAGCAGCCGCAGGCAGATTTCCCTCGCGGTCGCCTCCGGATCGCTCAACCCTTCCCGAATCGCACGCTCCGGAGTTTCTTCAAGCGCGCGGCCGGGACCGGGTCCGCGTGATCCTCGACGCCGCCGGGTGGCCACCTACTCGCCTCTCGTCTCGGAATCAGTTGCCGGCAGTTCCTCTCGTCAGCCGTGCCGAGGAACTGCCGGTCCACGGCTCTGTGGGAGCCCTTACTCGGATCCTCGCCTCGGCACCGTGCCTGGACGCCCTGGACCAGCCGTACGCCCCCGTACAGCTGGTCCTCCAGGAGCCGCGGCCGGACCGCCCCCACGGGGTGGCGCAACCGGACCGCGCGGATCCGCGGCATCCGTCGCCTCAGCGTCTAGCTGCGGTCCCACGCCCAGCTTCTCTTTGATCTTCTTCTCGATCTCGTCCGCGAGGTCGGGGTTGCTCCGCAGGAAGTTCCTGGCGTTCTCTTTGCCCTGCCCGAGCTGATCGCCCTCGTAGGTGTACCAGGCACCGGACTTGCGCACGATGCTCTGCTCCACGCCGAGATCGATCAGGCCGCCTTCCCTGCTGATCCCGAAGCCGTACAAGATATCCATCTCAGCCTGCTTGAATGGCGAGGCCATCTTGTTCTTCACGACCTTTATCCGGGTACGGCTGCCTACCGGCTCGGTGCCGTCCTTGAGCGTCTCGATACGCCGCACATCAAGCCGGACCGACGAATAGAACTTCAGCGCCCGCCCACCGGTCGTCGTCTCGGGACTGCCGAACATCACGCCAACCTTTTCGCGCAGCTGGTTAATGAAAACTGCCGTGGTTTTGGTCTGGCTTATCGCGCCGGTGAGCTTGCGCAGCGCCTGGGACCTGAGCCTGGCCTGCAGGCCGACGTGGCTGTCGCCCATCTCGCCCTCGATCTCGGCTCTCGGTACCAATGCGGCAACGGAGTCGATGACGACGATGTCAAGCGCGCCGGAACGGATCAGCATGTCGGCGATCTCCAGCGCCTGCTCGCCGGTATCGGGCTGGGAGACGAGCAGTGCATCGGTGTCGACGCCGAGCCGCTTTGCGTATTCGGGGTCGAGCGCATGCTCGGCATCGATGAAAGCCGCGATCCCGCCCATCTTCTGCGCATTGGCCACGGCGTGCAATGCGACGGTCGTATTGTGCGACACTACGCCGTTAGCAAGGAAACTATGGGTATCCGGAAGTACAACGTCGTATGTCGGCTGAAGGCCGACATCCTCGACCGAAACAATGTCCTCGTAGGTGTACGGTATTTCCGCGAGAACCCTGAGGTAGCGCACAATCATCTGGGCACCAGAAGACAGCCGATCCATACGATTCTCACACCATGTGACGATCCTCGCCAGGCGCCGGCGAGAGCAGGAAAGATTCATGTCTTGACGGAAAAGATCCCCAGCGATGCGGTCGAATTCTCGGTTTCCGCCGCAGTCATCACGCAAATCATGAAGCAGCCCGGATATATGCGGGATATTCTCGAACTGCGGATCCAGGGTTGAGGGCCGGAAGAACCTCTCTACCTGCGCGCTTCTGCGAGAAGAACGGAAACCGATCTCGGAAAGGAACCGGCCAGCCACGGCAGGATTGATGGTCACGGACCAGTAGTCACGCTCGTACTTAGGGTTGAGCTTCGATGAGACTGTCGCCGGGATCCCCAGACCGTAGAGCATGAGCTGGACCTGGCGGGCCAGCCCCTCTGATGCGGTACCGAGGCCGATGGTGGAGGAGGAGTCGATCCACCCGTCACCCTCGAAGAGCGCGGACAGGAAGGCGCGCTGCACCTTGTGTCCCGCGGTACGGACACAGGCGGGAACCTTCTTGCCGGCGGCTCTAACGTAATCGAGGCCATAATCCTTGGCGAGCTGCATGCGGAGCGCCTTCGAATGCACGACGCGCTGCTCATCGTGGTAGTTCTTCACTTCCACACCGAAGATGCCGCGTACGAGATTTGCGTACTCTGAAGCCACTTCTGGATCGGTGTTGGTGAAGCGGACCACATAACGCGATGAGAGCGAGCCTTCAGCGGCGAGATAGCCTAGGAAGACGGCCTCGTCCTCGCTTAGTCCCCCGCCGCCCGCGGCCTCGATCGCACCGAAGGCTGCCGAAACTACCGTGTCGCCGGGCTTGATCCGTCCTGCTTGCCGCCAAACGATGATGCCTCGTTCGCTGATTACACGAAGGGGGTGGTTGTAAGTGACGCTGAGCGTCCGGCCCGAGCGAAGCCCAAGTCGCAGAACCGGCTTTCGACCGTTATGGGTCAAGGTGGCGACCTGCTCGAGCTCGCCGTTCTCGTTCACAACACGAACGCCGAAGTCGCGAACATCGGTGATACGGGTGGTGCACTCGATATCCTGTTCGCACCTGGCGAAGATCTCCGCGATCGACTCCAGACCACGATCTGTCCATACCAGGGTGTCGGCCGTGAGGCACTTTCCGCTGCTTTCAGGTCCGTATATTTCGACGACACGGCCGCGGGGCAGGCCGCCGATGCCGAGCGCGACGTCGAGCGCGATCGAACCGGTCGGGATCACCTCGACCGGGGCGCGGGCGTCGTCGCCAAGCCGCATGACCGAGCCCTTGCCGAACTGCCGCTCGATCTGGACGAGCGCGGCCTCGAGGGCCTTGTCCCGGTCGCCGGACCGGTCCCCCGTCCTGTCGCTAGCTGCCATGAGAACTCCCTGTGAGGGTCACGGGCCTGATGGTGGCGTCTCCGCCGTACCGCCCAGATGATCGTCGCGGTCGAGATAACTGCCGAGTGGTCGAGATAACTGCCGACAGTGCCGTACAGCGGGTGCCGTACAGCAACGCTGCCCGGTGTGCCGCCCGGCTTGTCGGCACAGACGCTACGCGCCCCTACCGACAATTTGCGCCCGCCCGGGCGGCACAGCCTCAGGCCGCCAGGAAAACGGCGCCTTGCCAGTCCTGCCAAGCTCCAACGATCCGGCCTGCCAAGCTCAACGATCCGGCCTGCCAAGCTCGACACTCCGGGCAAGGTGCGGCGCACGTGAGGAGCCTATACGAACAGCTGTTCGATCTTGAGCGCGACACGCCGACGCGGGCGAAGAACTTCAAGTGGATCTAGGGCGTTTCGCGTCTGTGTCGCCGTCTGTGTCGCCGTCTGTGTCGCCGTCTGGGCGCCGATCCGCGCCGCCAGATCTGCGAGACGGCTTACCGGTCATCGATCTAGTGTCCCGCGCCCTTGATCTGTCAGATATGTGACCGGGGTCACAACGTGCCTCGCGTGTCATAACTGTTTGTAACTGATCATGTCGGTAGAGTTATTGATATGGCAAGGACGGGGCGGCCGAAGGCCGAATTGACGCTTTCCGATAGCGAGAGAGCCACTCTTCAAAGGTGGGCGCGGCGGGCGAAATCCTCACAGATCCTGGCGCTGCGGGCGAGAATAATCCTTAGCTGCGCGGAAGGCCGCGACAATAAGGAAACCGCCGCGTTGCTCCGGTGTCACGAGGATACGGTCGGAAAGTGGCGCAGGCGTTTTATTGGCAGGCGCCTGGACGGGCTGGCCGATGAGCCGCGACCCGGGCGTGTGCCGACGATTACGGACGAGCAGGTGGAGAAAGTGGTGGTCGACACATTGGAGGAAACTCCGGATGACGCGACTCACTGGTCGCGGGCATCCATGGCGAAACGTTCCGGCTTGTCCAAGTCCACCGTCGGCCGGATCTGGAAGGCTTTCCGCCTTAAGCCGCACGTGGCCGATACTTTCAAACTGTCCTCCGATCCCTTCTTCATCGAGAAGGTCTACGATGTCGCGGGGTTGTACCTGAATCCGCCCGAGCACGCGGTTGTGCTGTGCGCGGACGAGAAGTCCCAGGTGCAGGCGCTTGACCGGTCGCAGCCGGTGCTTCCGATGATGCCCGGCATGCCCGAGAAGCGCACCCACGATTATGTCCGGCACGGCACCCTTGACCTGTTCGCGGCGTTTGACATCGCGACCGGCGTCGTGATCGCGAAGACCTACAAAAGCCACCGCGCGAGGGAATGGATCAAGTTCCTGGAGGAGATCGACAAGCAGGTGCCGCAGCTGGCAGAACCGGGCGAGATCGGCGGGAAGCCGCATGTACTTGAGATCCACATCGTGGCGGACAATTACGCGACGCATAAGACCCCGGCTGTCCAGCAATGGCTGGAAAAGCACCCGAGGTTCCATGTTCATTTCACTCCTACCAGCTCGTCCTGGCTCAACCAGGTCGAGCGCTGGTTCGGGCTTCTGACCGAGAA
>DATIYI010000216.1:0-4670 GCA_035517695.1 Streptosporangiaceae bacterium | reverse complement strand
CTCGTCCTCGTTGGGGTCGCCGCGGACCCGGTGCCGGGTCGCGGGGCGGAACGGCCCGGGCACCGCCTCCATCAGCCCGCTGGCCCGGCCATACTCGATGACCTGGCAGAACTGGTAGATCATCAGGTTGCGGTGGCTGGCGGAGTACGGGCTGCCGTCGGCGCGCCGCTGCGTGCTGATCGCGTCGAGGATGCGGGTGAAGTCCCCGGCGCCGAGACCGGCCGGCTCGACGCGCCCGGCCGTGATCAGGGCATGCGAGGCGGCCCGGCAGGCGCGCAGCGTCTCCCGCAGCCGCTGCAGATACGGGCGGGTAGAGCGAACCCAGTCCTTGACGATCTCCCGCAGCCAGGCAACTTCGATCACCCGCAAGTCGACCACCCCCTGGGTGGCCAGCCAGCGGCGGGAGGCGTTGATACGCAGGTCCAGCAGCGCCACCTGCCATACGTCACCGGCGAACGGGTCCGCGCCGCAGTACCCGGCCCAGGCCCGGTCCAGGTGCCGGATCAGGTCGCGGAACAACCCCCGGGTCCCTGCGTTGTACTGCGTGCCGCCGGCCTCGCAGACGACCTGCGGGTCGGCCTCGCGCAGCGAGGCGGCATCGCCGAGGCGGGCGAGCAGGATCCGCACCTCGGTGGGATCCAGCGGCGGCGGGCTCTGGTCACGCTGCTGCAGCGCGTAAAGCAACTCGATCCTCAGCAGCTCCGGCAGCCCGGCCAGGGAGAACTGGTGCACCCCGATCCGGGGCCGCTCGCTGATCACCCAGGCCGCCAGCTCGTCACCCGTCAGCAGGCCCCGGCGGTGCAGCCGCTGGTCGTGGAAGCGGCACAATCCGCGCCGGGCGATGCTCTCGCGGTCACAGCCAGCGACCCGGCATTCCGCGGCCCGGGGCAGCGGCCGGGCCCGGGCGGTGAACATCGCGACCGGCTCGCTTCGGTCCTTGCCCCAGCAGCGCTCATGCCGGAAACACAACCCGGCGCAATGCAGATCGCCTTCGCAACCGGGCACGGCGCAGCGGCCGCGGCGCAGCGGCCTGGTCGCCCGCGGCGGCGGCGCGGAGTCGAACTCCGCCCAGGGCAGGCCCGCGCTTACCCGGGCGCGGCGGCAGCCGTCGCAACGTCCCGACGGGCGGCGCGTCGCCGTCGTGCATCCAGGCGTGCGGCACGGCCACGCCGCTGTCCGCGCCGACCCCAGATCGCCGGTGAACAACAACGCTTCGCTGTCCCACTCCCCGGCACGCCAGGCCGGATCCAGCCTGGCCCGCAGCCACTCCAGCCACTCGTGCTCACCGAGCCGTTCCTGGCGGGCATCAGCGGCCGCCGCTCGCAGCGCGCGGCGGCTCACCGGTATCGCCTCCCCGCGGCGACGGCCTCGACCGCCCGGCGCTTGTCCTCGTCGCGGGCATGCAAGTACACGGTCGTCGAGGCAAGCGATGCGTGGCCGAGCAAGGCCTGCACCACGTCAAGATCGGTTCCGGCCCGGACCCAGGCGGTGGCCGCCGTGTGCCGGAACATGTGCGGCCGCACCGCGAAACCGCAGTCCCTGGCCAGCCGTTCAAACAACCGCTTCGCAGCGCGGTAGGTCATCGGCGCGCCCAGAGGCTCATGGCAGAGGTTGACGAACACCATGTCACAGTCGTCCCCACCGAGGATCTCCGCCCGCTCGTGCTGGTAGCCGGCATAGCCGGACAGCACCGCGTAGCTGGCGGGCACGGTGCGCGGGAACCGGGACTTGGCCAGCGCCCCGTTGGGGTTGGCCCGGTGCCGCACGTGAACGTGGGCGCCCAGCACCGCGCATCCCACGGATCGCGAGTCGGGAAGCAGGTGCAGGTCAGACCTGCGCAGCCCAAGGGCCTCCCCAATCCGCAGGCCGCTGTCACGCAGCAGCGTCACCATGAAACGCTCCCGCGGCCGCCGGCAACACGAGCTGACCCGTTCGGCCTGCCGGGGGGTGAACGCCTCCGGGAACGGCGTCTCCGCCCGCGCCTTGAGCATCCGGGCCCGCACCATCCGGAACTGGCCGGACTCCCCGGCATCGAAACCGGGCGGGGTGAACCGCAGCCACCGCGGCTCCGACAACTGCCCCGCGACGGCCTGCTCGATCATCCCGGTCCGGGCGCAGAACCGCAGGAACTCACACACCGCGGTGAGCGTGGCATTGACCGTCGTGCCCGAGCGCAGCCGCCCGCCCCGGCCAGGGGTGGCCTCGACGAAGTGCTTGAAACGGGCCATCTCCGCGAGACTGATCGAGGACCACTCGACACCCTGGCCCGCGCACCAGCCCAGAAAGCTTGCCAGGCGCCCGGCATAGACGCGGATCGTGTTGGGTGAACGGCCGGCCCCGTGCATCGCCCGCAGGAAGTCGCTGGCCTCCCGGTGCGCGACGAGCTGAGGATCCAGCACGACCCACTGCTCGGACCCGTCCAGGGGAGACACCGCCCGCTCCGCCCGGAACGCCACGCTGAGCAACTCGGTCACGTCACAGAACGTAACTGACGTGCCACAACAAGTACCGGATATTCGTCAGGCACGGCGTGTCACGCCGCCGAACCCACGTCCCTCACAGGGCCGGAGGCAGTACACCTGGGTTCAAGGGGTCGTCGCAACAACGCCCGCCGGATGTCCAGGTCATCGATCTTAATGGTCTTGAAATCCCGTTCCACGTGCCTGAGGTTTTTGTAGATCTTCACCACGCCCGGCGTGTCCGCGGTCTCAGCGGTCATGGTGATGCGGATCACGTAGATCCCGTCCAGGGCCGCCTCGGCGGCGATCTTTTCCTCATCGCGGCGGAATGTGAACCGCCCGTCGGTGATTTCCCAGGCGAGATGCTTGCCGGCCTTGTGCTTGCCGGTGATTCTTCCGACCCGGACCCCGATCTTGTCCTTGTCCTTGAGCCGGCCCGCCTGCGCTGCTGCCCTGATCTTTTCCAGGTCCGCCTCAGTGGCGGCCAGCAGGGCCTCGCGCTTTAGCCTGCGGGATTCTGCCAGGGCCGGGTTACGGCAGCACGCCAGCCGCTCGCCAGGGTAATCCGGGTGCGTGATTTCCGCGAAGTCCTGCTCATCGAACAGCGACAGCTGCAGCGGGCCGTCATCGGAGGCCAGGGCGGCGATGTCCGGGGCCTTCAGCGCGGTCACCCACCCGGCGCCGTCCAGCTTCCGCAGGTCCTCGATGCGGGTCTTGGTGATCATCCCGCGGTCACCGACGAAAACAAGTTCTTTGAGGCCGAAATCCTTGCGGGCCTTCTCCACCGCCGTGGTGAACGCAGTCGCATCGGCGATATTGCCTGTGAACACGTCAATGCCGACCGGGCGGCCCCCGGGATCGGTCAGCAGCACGTATTCGATCTGCCTGCGGCCGCGCTTGCCGTCCCGGGAATACCCGAACGCGGCCAGCCCGCAGCATGAGCCTTCCATCCAGGACGAGGACAGGTCATACATCGCGGTCCCGCCCTGGCGCAGATGCCGGCGGGCGAGCTTCTTCTCGATCTTCGCTTTCCGCGCCAGCAGCCAGTCCATCGCGTCATACACGTCATCGGCGCCGGCGCCGGCAATGCCCAGGTCCGGTGCGAGCGTGGTATCGCCCGCATTCCACCAGCGGACGGTGGACAGCCTGGATTTCGGCCGCACCGCCTGCGACACGATCAGCGCACAGGCGATGTCCCGGTCCTTCGATGGCGGGCCGAGCAGCGGCCGCAGCCCGAGCTTTTCCGCCAGGACGTGCGCGGCGGCCACGTTCCCGTGCGGCACGGACCTTTCCAGGTCGAATGCCGATTCCGCGCGGACCAGCGTGGCGCCTTTGAGCGCCAGCCGCAGCGCGGCGATCGCGTTGTCCGGCAGCGCCGACAAATTCGCCAGCGTCTCATTGCGCGGCTTGCCGTTCTCGTCGCGGTAGGACCGGCGCAGCAGCAGGCACCGGGTCGTGCGCTGCTCGCCGCCCGCCGTCACGTAATGGCGACTCGTATCGTCGATATGCATGCTGCCCAGCGCACGTCTCACCAGGCCAGTGTGACACATCCGCCGCCAGTCTGGCAGGATTTTAATGAATACAAAGACAGCATCTCGAACCCTGTAGCCCCAGGTCAGGGATGATGACGGCAGGCTGCAGGGGCGTAAGTTCGGCTTAAACGCTCCGTGCCGGAAGTAGTTCGCCCAGCCGGTGTTCTCCGCGGGTGCAAACCAGGACGCACAGCACGTCCTCCCAGATCTACCAGGTCAGTGATTGATCAACACCGGGTAGTCCCACCACAGGTGTTGCACCAGACACCCTGTCTCAAGCCGACGAGCGTCAGAGCAGCAGCGACAACGAGCACGACACCCATGGAGGTGCGTTGCAACAACTCTCCGTGGAGCTTCCGGTGCCACGTCATGCGACAGGCTGGGGACCCCGGGACCCCCTGAGAACCCGCCAGGGACCTGTTCGGGCTGCGGATCAGCTCGTCGAGATCCTGGTGGCGGGTTGACCTGTATGTCCTGGCCAACACCTTGTCCTTGATCGCCTGGATGGCCTTTCCTGGACGGTGCGGTGTAGACGTACTGAAGTTTTCTCAGCGACTTTCAGGTGAGCATTTTGTGTTCGAATAGCACCAGGACGAGGGCGGCTTTGGCGATGTCGCCGATCTTGCTGGGGCTGAGCATGACCCGCTGCAGGGTCTTCCACCGCTGGGACATCAGCGCG
>DATIYI010000215.1:0-3533 GCA_035517695.1 Streptosporangiaceae bacterium | reverse complement strand
ACTGGATACGCAACTACTATAATACGATCCGCAGACATTCGACACTCGGGTACTTGACGCCCAGAGAATATGAACTAGGGTATAGGCAACTCAGTCAGCTGGCAGCCTAATCCGGTGTCCAGAAAAGCGGGAACACTCTAGCCGAGGAAGGTGGAAGTGTTGAGGTAGGCCGTGCCGACGCCTCCGTCGCCGTGCTGGTTCACGGTGACCACGGTGCCCGGGTCCCAGTCGGTGGTGGTGGTGAAGTCGGAGAGGTAGCCGAACACCGCGTCCAGCGGCTTGTCGGCGACGACGGTCTTCTGCAGTCTCATGGTGTCCTTCGGCTTGTCAGTGCTGGGTGAAGTGGCCGCGGCGGGGTTCAGTTGAGTGAGGTGCGGGCCCATAGGGCTGTCCAGGCACGGGCGGGGACGAGGCGCGCGGCCTTCATCAGCAGCGCCATCGGGGCGGGGAAGACGATCTCGGTGCGGTCACGTTCCAGCCCGTCGCAGATGGATCGCGCGGCCTGGCCGGCGTCGATGATGAAGGGCATGGGGAAGGGGTTGCCGGCGGTGAGGTCGGTGCGGACGAAGCCCGGGCAGATCGTGGTCACGTGCACCCCGGTCCGGGCGACGTGAACACGGAGGGACTCGAGCAGGTTGATCTGCGCGGCCTTGGTCGCGCCGTAGGCTTCGGAGCCGGCCAGCCCGCGGTATCCGGCGACGGACGCGACGCCGGCGATGACGCCGTGCCGGCGCCGCAGCATGTCGGGCAGCACGGCCGCGATGGAGTTGCTCATCCCGGTGAGGTTGACCCGGATGTGCTGATCGAACACCTCGGTGTCCCATGCGGCCGGGTCCATCTGCTTCCAGTAGCCGGCATACAGCACGGCAAGGTCGATGGGTCCGAGTTCTTCGCGTATTCGTACGGCTGCGGCCGCGACGGAAGCTGTGTCGGTGATGTCGAGTGGCACGACGAGCATGTGCCCTGCCGACACCTCGCGGAGCTGCTCGTCGCGGCGGGCCGAGATCGCGACGGTGGCGCCTGTGCGTGCCGAGAATCGCATCCACGGCTCTGACCAGCAGAGTTGCTCACCGGGCGCTTCCCACGTGATGATCATCGGTCGTGTGCCTGCGGTTCCTGTTCCTGCTGATCACGCGACTAGCCGCGTGGCTGCTGCTGTCCCGGCGCGAGGAGACGCGGAAGACCGCCGAGATCTTGATCCTGCGCCACCAGCTCGCGGTTCTGCAGCGGCGGCAGCCGCGCCGCCCGAAGCTGAACTGGGCGGACCGGGCCCTGCTCGCGGCCCTGCTCGGCGTGATACCCAAAGCCCGCCGCCACGGATTGCGGCTGCTGGTCACCCCGGACACGATCCTGCGCTGGCACGGCGACATCGTCGGGCGCCGCTGGGCCAACCGGTCTAAGCGCGGGAGGACAGGTCGGCCGGCGACACCGCGGAACATCAAGGCCCTGGTCCTGCGGCTCGCACGGGAGAACACCGAATGGGGTTACCGCAGGATCCACGGGGAAGTGGCCGGGCTGGGAGTCAAGGTCGCGGCGTCGACCGTCTGGGAGATCCTCAAAACCAACGGCATCGACCCCGCACCGCGACGGAGCGGGCCCAACTGGTCGCAGTTCCTGCGCTCCCAGGCCGAGGCAATCCTGGCGTCCGACCTCTTCACCGTCGACCTGCTCGACGGCACCCTGGCCTACGTCCTGGCCGTGATCGAGCACGCGACCCGGCGCATCCGCATCCTCGGCGTCACGCAACATCCCACCGGGGCGTGGACCGCCCAGCAGGCACGCAACCTGCTCATGGACCTCGGCGGACAGGCAGACCGGATGAAGTTCATGATCCGCGACCGCGGCTCGAATTTCACCGCCGCGTTCGACGCGGTCCTCGCTGACGCCGGGATCCAGACCGTGCTGTGCAACGTGCGGACGCCCCGCATGAACGCGATCGCCGAGCGCTGGATCGGGGGATGCCGCCGCGAGCTCCTGGACCGCACCCTGGTGTGGAACCAGCACCATCTGCGGCAGGTCCTGCGCGAGTACGAGATCCACCACAACCAGCATCGGCCGCACCGCTCCCTGCACGGCGCCGCGCCGCTGAGGCCGCTGCCCGAACCGGTCGATCTCGACCAGTACCGCGTCCGAAGACAGACTCGCGTCGGTGGCCTGATCAACGAATATCGCCTGGTCGCATGACGTGGACGAGGTTTTCGGCACGCACAGTCGGACGTGAGCTCGTCCGGCGTGCCTGGACAGGGGAAGGGCCTCAGAGCGGTCTTGATCAAGCCGCTACCGGAGAAGCGATATGCCCTTGCCAGCCAGGATTGCCCGGTGTCTTGACGGCAAAGGCGCTGGCGGGTGACCCGGTGACGGCGACCGTTATACGACGGACGGGTCGATGGCGCACCCGGGAGGCGTCTTTCCTGGGTTAGGCGGGGGCGTCCAATCGGGCCATGACAAGCTGCGGCACAGAATGACAGACTACGTTATTCGTTGCGCTTATCCGGTATCCATTCAACGAACATTGAACTTACTAACGTCTACCGAATTGATTCCTGCCAGCACCCGCGCCGCCTCGGCAGCCGGAATCCCCGCCTCGGCCAGCTCAGCGGCCGCGTTGATACGCGCAGCGTGCTCGCCCCCCATAGTGGGCCACCGGCAGATCACCGCCTGGGTGAAGACGCGGTCAGGCGGGCTGCCACAGTTCGACCCGATTGCCCTCGGGATCGGTGACCCAGCCGAATCGACCGACGCCCTCCATGTCCTGCGTCTCTTTAGCCACGTCCGCTCCCTTGGCGCGCAATTGCGCGAGCATCGCATCGAGGTCGCGGACCCGGAAGTTGAGCATGGTCTGCTGGGCGCGGGACCCGAAGTAGCCGGTCTCGGACTCGAACGTCGCGAACACCGTCAGCCCGGCTTCCTGACGCCACAGGCCGTTCTCATCGGCGTCCAGGCCTAGGCAATCGCGATACCACGCGCCCAGGGGCGCCGGGTCGGCGGCCCGCATGAAGTATCCACCGATTCCAACCACACGTTCCATACCGCCATCTTGCCAGGACGGCGATCGGGCGGGCTGGCACCACGCAATCGCCCGCTTCGCCCCCCGTCTCAATCGCGGGGCAACTCGTAAGACGTCCCGTCCCGTGCCGGCCGCGCCAGGAGACGCCGGTGGCAACTGACGGCAGAGTCCCGCTCAGGCACGTGCATCACGGCGCTGCGAATGACGTCATTCCGGCGTCATGATGCCATGGGCGGCGAGCGCGGCCTGCAGGCCCGACGCCGCCTCGCCGGAGATCAGGGCTGCCAGCTGCGGACACCGGCTGCCTTGCGGCCCACGCCGGCGAGCCGAGCGGACGGGCTTGGGCCAGACCCGGGAGCCAGGGCGAGCCCGGCCGGGCGCCGCCGCGGACCTTGCCCGTGCCGATGTGAGCGCGGCATCTCACAGCGGGGGGCCGGCGGCCGGCGGCCCTGGTCGCGCTCGCCCGCGTCCGCGTCGCGGGCCGCTGCCGCCAGGGCGCGGGCCGGGCCGGTGACCCGCAGCGGAG
>DATIYI010000214.1:0-14455 GCA_035517695.1 Streptosporangiaceae bacterium | reverse complement strand
ATGTTCCGCATCACGACGTCGCCGGCCGCGTAGTCGAACAGCACCACCGGCCCGGCCGTGATCACGCACCGGCCATCGTGCTCGCGCATGCGGAGGTCACGGGGCTCTGGCATGCCCTCCAGGATCGCCGCAACCGCCGCTAACATGCCACCAGCTTACCATTGATTTAATAATTACGCATAAGTAACCCGGGATAAAGCGGCATGTCACGGACTTGTGGCTCTCCTACTGCCGGAGATCTGGGTCTCAACGACCGAGATCCGCGACTTGCCTGCCCCTCCCGGCCACTTCATGTCGATGTAGTCAACAGCGTGCTCGTACCAGGTCATCGAGTTCTGCTCACGAAGCACCGCCACCGGCAGGCCCGCCTCGATGTCGAAGGCTTCGCCCTGGCGCATAGCCTGCATGAGTCCGGACCGGAAGCTGTCAGCCAGTCCGCGTGTGCTGAACGACTTGGCGACAGGCGGAGCGAGGCCGACCTTCCAGCGCACCTGATAGGGCTTCGGGCGGTCCTTGCGGACCCGGATCGCCCAGATCCGCACGTCGAAACTGGTGCTCACGCGGCCGACTCCTCAAGGTCAGCCAGCCAGGCCTCGTAGACACTGCGGCGGATGCGAAGCTCCTTGTTGGGCAGCTTGATCGCTTCGGGTGCGCGTCCAAGCTCCCGCCAGCGTTGCCAAGTCCGCCGCGGGATGCCGAGATCACCGATGATGTCGGCAACGGTAAGCCATTCGTCTTTGGTGCGGTTCACCTGCGCATCGCTCCTCCTTCGGTAGTTGGTGGGGGTATGGTTCAGGCGGCCGGGGCGGCCCATTCGGCATGCTCGCGAGCGCGAGCGGCGGCCGATAGCGCGAGTTGGTGATCCCCGGGGGTGTGGTAACCGGTTCCGGCGTATTGCCAGTCGGTGAGGACCAGGACGACGGTCTCGTCCAGTTCGCGGCCCCACGGGTCGTGTTCGCCGTCTGGGTGGCGTTGTTCGCGGCGGTGTGCGGTGCGGGCGGCGCGGAGCTGGCCGAAGGTGACCGAGTAGCGGCGGGACTTGGTCAGGTAGTGGCCGCCGTAGCCGAGCATGTGCGCCCACTTGCGTAGCCGCTCGCCGCTGGCTCCCGGCTTGCCGCCCAGGTGCCATGCGGTGGCGATCATCTGCTGGTAGTGGCGGCTGCAGGTCAGGCGGCTGATGTCGGCGATGCTGCGGATCGGCCGGGCGGGCAGGCCGGGCGCGTCGAGGCTTTTGGTGGCGTATTTGCCGATGTAGTTGGCGACCGCCTGGGCGGTGAGCGGCCCATCGGGACCGTGGCGGATAGGACGGGTGTCGGTCTGGGCGCCGAAGCGCAGCACCACCGTGCCGCCGTCGCTGTCGTGGTCGGCCGCGACGTAGGCGCCCGCGGCAGCATGCTCGATGGCATCTGACAGCATTCCGATGGCGTAGCGGCCGGGTGGTGGCTGGTAGCCGTCGCCGGATGCGTCCAGGCGGATCACGGCGTGGAAGTGGACGACGCCGCGGGCCTGGTATTCGGCGACCTTGACGTAGCGGATGCGGATGTCACGGCGGAGCTGGGCGGCGGTGACGCCCGCGACGGTGGCGAGGCGGCGCGGCAGGTAGGTGATGAACCGCCGCCACAGATCGGCGGCGTTGGCGTTGAACAGGACAGCGGCGGGGTAGTCGTAGCAGTCGGGGCACAGCGGCCGTCCGAGCCGCGGGTCGGCGTCGGGGTGCCGGTGAGCGCAGGAGATGTCGCGGCCGTGTGGGCAGCGGCGTTCGTGGCGGTCCCGGCGCGCACGGCAGGGCAGCAGCTTGCCCGCGCGGGTGCGCCGGGTGTGGACGGGGCCGAACGAGGGTGCGGTCAAGGTCGCGAAGACGCACGGATGGGCGGCGACGGTCGCGGGTACGCCCTTGCCCCCTGCCAGGCCCGCTTTGACGAGCTGGCGGGCGTCGCGCTTGTAGACCGCTGAACACGGTGGGCAGACGTGCTCGCGGCGGTTGCCGCAGGTGGTGAGCAGCACCCCATCGGGCTCACTCGCGGTGCTGTACATCAGGCCGGTCTCGCCGGTGGCCAGGTCGACCGCGCGGATCTGGCCCCGGAGCCGGATCGGGTGGTGGCAGTAGCCGGTATTGGCGACCCGGTGTTCCCAGCGGGCGAAATCGTCGCCGGTGATGCGCTCAAGGATGTCGTCGGCGATTTCCCCCGGCCCCGGGCCTGGTTTGGGTCCGGGGCCGAGGGTGACCGTCGCGGCAGTCACGCGGGCGTTCCCTCCTTAGGTTGACGATTAAGTGTCAAGAGCTGTCCTTGGGCTGGAAGGTGCCGCCGCAGGCGCCGCAGATCACCGGCGCCGCTTCGAGGTTGGAGGCGGCGATCCGGATGGTTCGCCCGCACGGACAGGTGGCGGCGGTCAGGTTGGTGTTGCGCCGCCCGGTTGTGGTGGCCTGGTTTTCGGCGTGCCGCCACAGCTTCATCGCGGTGTCCAGTGCGCTGACCTGCTCGGCGTATCGCCCCGCGGTCTCGTCGGGGACGGTGGTGACGGACCAGCCGAGCTTGGGGTCGTGCTGCACGGTGATGCCGAGTTCCTCGGCGTGGGTCTTGAATTTCTTGTTGTGGTAACGGCCCTGGCGGCTGGTGTCCTGGACCCCGCGTGCCGCCGAGAGGACGTGCGCGGCCTCGTGCAGCAGAGTGCCGAGAACGCTGCGCGCGCCGCGGCGCAGCCCCTCACCACTGATCATGATTTCGGCGCGGTCCTGGTTGGCGACGTGCCAGCGCTGCGGGGCGTGATGGCCCCACCGGGCCTGCTTGCCGTCGGTGCCGCTGGCAATGATGACGACCACGGGCGGTACCTCGCCGTGGTGGTGCTGGATGGCCCGCCAGGTGTCCTCCAGCACGCCGAGGATGCGGCTGACCACCTCGATGTCGATGGCGTCGCCGTCGCGCGGCGCGAGCCGGATGCCGGTGACCGGGCCACGGGGCGGTCGTAGTTGGCGCGTTGGCGGGGGTCCGACAGCACCTCGTAGGCTTCGGTGATTTCCTTGAACCGTCCGGCGGCTGCCGCGTCGCCGCCGTTGACGTCGGGGTGGTAGCGGCGGGCGAGGCTGCGGTAGGCGCGTTTGATCTGGGCGAGGGTGGCGGCCGGGTCGAGGCCGAGGATGTCGTAATAGCTGGCAGTGGGGTTCATGCGGCGTCCTTCGGGCCGCGCAGCTGGGCGGCGTGGCGGGCGAGGTAGCGGATGTCGTCGTCGGACAGGTAGGCGGCCTTGATGCGCTTGGGGATGCCGCTTTCGGACAGCAGCCAGCCGACGCCGCGGGCGAGGGGGTCGATCTCGGCGGCGGTGTAGCCCTCGTTCGCCCAGCCGTTGCCGAGCACCACGTCACTGGAGCTGTCGGTGGTGCAGCGGAACGCCCAGCGGTAGCCGAACAGGTCCCGCATCGACGGGTCGATGACCTGATGGCTGGGCCGCTGGGTGGCCAGGATGACGATCACCCCGGCGGCGCGGCCCCGGGCGACCAGGTCGCGGGACAGCGCGGCGAACTCGCCCTGCTGTTTCTTGTCGCCGACGGTGGCGGAGAAGTAGGCGTATTCGTCGATGACGACCAGGTACACCGGTTCCCCGGTGTGGCGGGTTATCTTGCGGCGGCCGTCGGCGAGCAGGGTGTCGTAACGGCCGTTCATGATCTGCTGCAGCCGCTGGAAGGTGGCGATCGCGTGGCCGATGTCGGGGCCGACGAAGATCTCGGCGCAGTGCCGCCATTGGCCGAGCTCGACTTGCTTACCATCGACCAGGACGAGGTTGCAGTCGGCCGACAGCGCGCCATGGGCGACGATGAGGTTCAGCGCGTTGGATTTCCCGCCGCCCGGTTCGCCGCCCAGCAGCATGTTGCGCTCGGCGAGGTCGACGTGGACGTGTTCGCCGTTCTCGTCGATGCCCAGGTGCACGGGGTCGAACATGGATAGCGGGAACACCGCGGTGGGGCTCATTGGCGCTGGCACCTCCTTTCAGGATGTGATCGGGAAGGGGACAGGTCCCGGAGGTTTGCCGTGCTCCGGGACCTGCCGCTGTGGTTGTTGCCGTTGGTTAGGCGGCGTGGGCTTTGTGCTGCGCGTGGCTGTCCAGCCATATTTCGGCGCAGGTTTTGTGGCACGGAACGCCTTTGTGTGGCGAGCGCAGTAGCGCGGGCTTGCCGCACAGCACGCACGGGGCCGGGCTGGCCACCGTGGCGCGCCGCCAGTCCAGGCAGGAAGGTTGTGGCCGGTTACCGTCGGCCGGTGCTGATGGAGGGGTCATGCCGGGTCGCTTTGCGCGCCGGTGGCGGGTGCGGACGCGGCGGCCAGCTCGGCTGCCGGGAGTGGTTCTGCTGGTGATTTGGTGATCTGGGAGGGCACCCGGTGCCCAGCGCTCAGTGGGTCGTGGCGGATGATGTCGATGGTGACCAGCTGGGACCAGCGGGTGTTGCGGGTGACCCGGGCGTCGCGGGCGTAGCAGGCGGCCCGGATTTCGCCCTTGTGGGCCTCGAAGTCCTCGAGGCAGATTCCGGCTCGGCACCAGATGTGGGCGCGTTCACCGACTTTGGTGGGGTGGATGCGCAGGATGAGCGGCAGCCGCCCGGACCGGGTGTGCAGCCGGGTCTCGAAGCACAGCCGCTGCAACCGGTGGCGGCTGATCACGCACCACGCGCGGGACAGCACCGCGCGCCGGGTCGACGGCATAGCCATCACCGCCGCGATCGCGGCCAGGCCAGCCACCGCGGCCCACACCGGGCCGAGGTGACGGACCAGCCACACGGCCCACGTTCCGGCCGCGCCGACGATGACCAGCTCGGTGCGCCAGCGCCACAGGGCACCGGCCATGGTGTGGTGGAACCGTCCCGCGATGCCGTCGAAGGCGTACGGGTTGTTCCGGTGATTACGGGCGTTGTAGTTCGGCATCGGGGTTCACCGCCTTTTCACGGTGGTCTCGCGGGCGGATGAAATGATCTGGCCTTTGCACAGCAGGCAGTAATCGCCTTCGGTGGCCGGGTTCGACCAGCAAGTGGTGCACACAGGTGCGCACGTCCGCATAATTGACAGTTCACTGGCGAGGTCCTGCACGTCGGTTGCCAGCCGGTCAATGTCGATGCTGCGGACCTTTGCGTTGCAGTTACGGCGGGGCATGGTTACCTCCTCGCGCAGTCGTTGCATTCACCCAGCGAGCGGGGAATGTAATACCATTTCTCGTTGCCGCAGGACGGGCAGGTACGGCGGGCGCGCAGCGCCCGGTTTATTGCGGCGCGCTGAGCCGGGGTCGCTGTTCTTTTCGGTTTCGCGTGGTCTTCGCGGTACAGGTAGGCGACGCGTTTCCCGCGCCGCCACAGATTTGTGCTGCGACTTCCTGCCCGCCGGGGCGCAGTCCTTTGGCGCGGAGCTGCCGGACCGTCAGCAGGCCTTCGGGTGCCCACCGGTAGGGATAGGTGGGCGCTGCGAAACGCTCGCCGTCCGGGTCATAGAACTTAAGAAAGCCGCCCTTGTGACGGGCCACGTATTCCAGGGCGGGGACGCGCTGATAACGCGTGCGGGAATGGGTATAGGGTGCGGCGGTCATGGGCGGCCGTCCCAGTCCACGACGCAGGCGACCGGCCATGCGGTGCCGCATCCGAGGCACATAAGCGCCAGTTCGGTGATGCCGTCGCCGGTGTCGACTTCGGTTTCGGTGATGTTGGTCCCGGCGCAGTCGGGGCAGATGGCCTCGTGGTAGATGACCCTGTGGTCGTGGTTTACTGCGGCCGCCGGCTCATCACCGCCTCCGGCCGCCGCTCGGCAGGCGCAGCGCCTGTCGTGTGGCGCTCGGCGAAGCAGGGATCGCGGTAGCGGTAGGTGCCACCCGCGACCCGCTGGACCTGCCAGCCGTTGGCGGCCGCGATGGCGTTGTCACGCGCCAGCCGATAGTCGCGGGCGCGGCGGGCCTGGCGGGCTAGCCAGGCGTTGATAGCGTGGAACATGCCACGCACCTCCTTGTGTCGCTTGATCACGGGATGAGGGCGGATGTGGCTGGCCGGGCCGGAGGGTGGCCGCCCTCCAGGCCCGGCGCTTGTGTCAGCCGGTGATGCTGTTACCTTCTGCGCTGAAGAACATGACGTAGGCATTGGCGAAGTGTTCGCCGCACCGCTCCACGGCTTGCTCGCGTTGCGGGGCGGCAGCTTCGCTCGCGCCCTTCCGGGCGGTAGCCCTACGGGCGCGGCGGCTGCCGCGCACAGCTTCCCCGGCACCAGCCGCAGCCGGTCCCCGCCGTAACGTCCCCGGTGCCGCGTCCCGCGAGCTGGTCTCGGCCGTCATGCTCGCGCCAGGTGCGCCGATCGCCGTGCGAAGGTCACCGGGACCGGGGCCGGAACGCCACGCAGTGTCCGGGTCGGCCCCTCCAGCGTCAACGGTGCTCCGCATCCGCGCTGCGCGCGGACGCGCCTACGGCGCGCCGTTGACCCCGGAGCCTCTGCCGACCCAGCGGGCCTGACGGCGAGGGCCAGGCCGAAGGCCAGGCCCGAAGCGCGCGCGGCGAACCTGTGCAGAAGGCCGGGAGATCCTCCAGGCTTCGCCTGCTAAAAATCTTAAGTGAATCTACGTAAAATACCGGGTGAAATATGCGATGACCAGGGCAGCCCGGGTCAGTCGGACGAATTGACGACAAGTTCGAGGGCGAGTAGATGGTCAAGGGCGCCGCGGGAAGGATCACCGAGTGGGCGCGTCCGCATGTACCCGAATCCAGCGACGGAATTCTGACCTCGGCCGGGATCTGCGAGGGATTCGCCGGCGCGGGCGTCGGCTCGGGCGTGCTCATATTCGCCGGGTTCGCCGGGCTCGTGGCCGGAACGCTCGCCATGGGCGCCGTCGAATACTCCAAACTACGTGCCGAGCGCGACCAGCAGGCGGCCCAGCTGGCCAAGGAACGAGTCCAGCTCGAGACCGCACCCGATGCGGAACTCGATGAGCTCACCCAACTGTACGTGTCCCGTGGTCTTTCCCCTGGCCTCGCCAGACAGGTCGCAATCGAACTGACTGCTCACGATGCGCTGGCGGCGCATGCCGAGGCAGAGTATGGCATCACTCCCGCCTCTCGGACTTCTCCGCTCCGCGATGCGCTAGCGGTCGGCGCCGCGTTCGCGGCGGGCGCCATGCTTCCCTGGCTGGCCATGGTGCTGATACCCGGGCCGTCGAGAGCGCCCGTGACCTTCGTGATCGTGCTGCTGGCACTGGCGTTGACGGGTTGGATCTCGGCGCGGATGTCGGACGTTCACCCCGCGCGTCCGATAATTCGCACGGCAGGTATCGGTGCTCTGTCGATGCTGATCACTTACATCGCTGGTCGCGCGCTCCATCTGTAGATATTACGGATGGAGCAGCCTAATCAGACACGCGTCACAACACTAGCTTCGGCCGGGCAGGCTCTCGACGGCGCCAGCGGCGATGGCGCTGACGAGCTGGGCGTGGTCTCGTTCGTTCTGATCGGCGTACAGGCGGGCGAACCGGCCGATCGCAGCGGCGAACTTGGGGCCATTCCCGATGTAGCCATAGATGGCCACCGGGTCGCCGGTGCGGGCGTGGGCCCGGGCGAGTGTCTCGCCGCATACGGTAGCGAACTCGGCGAGGCGAGGGGCGATCAGGTCCGTGGTCGGGATGATCTTCATGTCGCGGAACTGCCGCACGTAGTAGTCCTTCCCGTGGAGCGAGCCCCAGCCGACGAAGATGTCGGTGGCGCTCTGGACCAGCCGTTTGCCGTTGGTCACCCGCGCGCCGTGGTTGTCGTGGCGGCTGGGCTGAGTGTGGGCCTCGTACACCGACGGCCCGGCCTGCTTGACCTGCAGGAACAACGGGTCGGCGCCGGTGCGGCCCTCTAGGAGCACCAGATAGACCTGCATCCCACGCTGCCCACCCACACGACCTGGCGGACCACGTCGACCCCGGTGAACCGGTCAAACAGGCTCCGCCGATCCTCTTGCAGGGTCAGCCGGTACTCGGCGAGGAGGTGGTCGACGAGGTCGGCCTGTTCGTCGTCACTGATCGTGACGCGGACCGGAGGCTCCTCGGTTATCCGGGGACGTCCGTGCGCCATCGTCGTGAGTTTGGCGAACGCTCCACGGCTCGTGCGGCGCTTCCGCTTCTTCTCGATGTGGATCGAAACCCGCCCGCGGTCGGCTGGCTCGCAGTAGTTGATCAAGCTGTCGACATGCATGCCGTCGTACCAGATGTCGAGCTCGGGCATGATCGTGTACCGGCGGATGCGCTTGCGGTAGGCCTCAACACCGGCGGTTACCGCAGCAGCGGCCCTCCCCGGCTTGATCCGGTTCTCCCGCGCTGCTACCAGGAGACTGGCGGCAAAGCGCTTGATATCCCACTCAAATGGGCCGGGGAGGGTTTCGTCGAAGTCGCGTAGGTCGAACGACAAGTTCCGCTCCGGTGTGGCCCACAGGCCGAAGTTCAGTATGTGGGCGTCACCGCAGAGCTGCACCACCAGCCCGCTGTTGGGCCGGAGGCGAGGTCGCCAGCCATGACCGCTGCGGCACCCCGGTAGTAGTTCCAAGGGGAGGCCGCCATCCGCTGATGCCGGATGGGAACGAGCTCCGGGACCCGGATCTGGTTCTGAGCCAGGATCGTCTTCAGCGGGTCGTGCCCGCGGTCCTCCTCCCACGACCCCAACGTGCCCCGTTGAGCCCGTTTGCGGGCGACCTTCCCAGATGCTCGTCGTTCGCTGCTCGTCGCCGACAGATCATGCAGCGCAGCAGGCGAAGGCGATGGTCTCGGTGAGCTGGACTCCGTCATGAATCTTCGTCTTCTAACCGGCGGCGGGTGCGGTGCGGGCGAGTTCTGCTCAGCCGACTCTATGCGGCCACACACACTGATGGCGTCCCTGGCCGAGGCCCTCGCCTACGCCGCCGGTATGCCTTGCGAAGGCCCGCCCGTCGCGCCCGCGCCTGGCTCCGCGTACTGGGTGCGGGTGCTAAGCGGCCAGGTCCTGGCGGCTGCCGTAGGCGCACAGCCCATACAGCGCGACCACATCCACGGCGATGATCGTCAGGGACCACAGCGGGTAGGCGGGGATGAAGAACATCTGGTCAATGGCGTTGAGCCCGATCACGGCGACCGCGAACCAGCGTGCCAGCTGGTTGCCCAGTAGCACCCCGGGCGCCGCGAGGAGCTGCAGGACGCCGAGGATGAACGTAATCCAGCCCCAGGTGCGCAGGTCGCCAAACACATAGTGCGCGTTGGCGATGAATACGTGCGAGTTGGCGACCGCGGCGAGGCCGTAGATCAGGTTGAAGCAGCCGAGCACTACCAGCAGGACAGTCGCGAACACGACCAAGCCATGGCGTTCCACATGGTGCCCGCCCGCGCCCCTGGCTGGTCTGCTTGTTGCCGACGTCAATGTGGCCTCCATGCCAGAATCGCCAGGAATCTTCGCCTGGACCCCTTCAGCCGCTCTTGCTTAACCCCTTTCGGCGTCCACCCACCCGGGCACGGCAACCACGCAGAAAAAAGAGATCCACACCCTCACTCCAACACTCACCTGGCGGCAAGGTATGTATTTAGGGTCAGAAGTCCTGACTTCTGGGACCAACCTGGCGGCCCTCCGCCAGCGAGAGCGAAGCCCGGTCTATGGTCCAGGTGTGGACCGAGCGACGTATCGCCCCATCACCCACTCGGTGATCGTATGCCCAGCCAGTGTCTCGCATCACCCGTGAGGAGTGAAACGGCGCGAGAACCCTCTCGACCAGCGGCGATGTCTTCGGACGGGCATGTTCCCCGGCGCCCAGAGCCAGCAGGTTCAGGACCGAAAAGCGCTTGGCTCATGGATGCGGCAGAAACCGTCTCGGCGCGGGTTCCTGGTCACTGGCTGGACTGTTAGATTTGTCCCGCGGCGGCAAGCGGGCCCGGTCGAGATTTCCGGGAGGGAGTGGGGTATGGCGGCATCCCTGCCGGGATCAGACGACGACAAGCTGGGGCCGATCGATTTCCTCGCGATCGAGTTTCCGGGCGGTCAGCTCACCGCTTCGGGCTTTGAGAAGCTGCTTTCTCTGGCCGACCAGGGCGTCGTCGGAATCCTGGACATGGAGTTCATCGCCAAGGACGCCGACGGCAAGAGCAGAAAGGTTGACGTCTGGGAGTTCGCCGTTCCCGACGGTGTCGACCTGACTGCCTGGGCCGGGGCGTCGTCAGGCCTGCTCGATGACTCAGACGTCGGCGAGATCTCCGCGGTGATGCAGCCTGGCAGTGTCGCCGTTGTTGTGATCTACGAGAACCGGTGGGTTCTCGGCCTGGTGGACGCCTGGCGGGGCGACGGCGCGCGGCTGATCGCCGATGGCGGATTGTCCGCAAACGACATTGTCGCCGCCCTTGATGCGACCGAGTCCTCCTGAGCCCAGCGACGAAGCCAACGACGAGGAGGTCACCGTGGGCCTATTGAAGACCGCCGCTACCGTCGCGGTCGCCAGTTCCGTGCACGGTCGGATTCAGCGTCGGCAGCAAAACCGGTGGGCCGCACAGGACCAGGCCGCGGCGGGCGTGCCCGCCCCGCCACCGCCAGCGCAGTACGCGGCCCCGGCACAGCCGCAGCAGGCCTACGCCGAGCCCATCCCGCCGCCGCAGGCACGAGCTGCCCCGGCACAGCCAGCCGACATGAGTGGCAAGCTCGCCCAACTGAAGGAGCTGGGTGAACTGCTGTCCGCGGGCGTGCTGACCCAGGCCGAGTTCGAGCAGCAGAAAGCCCGCATCCTGAACGGCTGAGCTGACAGCCGCTGCAGCCGGAAGCGTGCGGATGGGGCGCTGGCCACGATTCAAGGTTAGCGACGACGCGACCATCGCCATTGTCGGGATCGATTCGAAGTGGCGGTCGTTCGGCCCCGTGACGCTCGCAGGTCCCGGTTCCCTAGCATCACCTCTTCCTCCAGGGGGCTTTCACCCCCAAGCGATCGCCCATGCCGGGCATGCTCAACGCGGCGCCGCTGCGCGCCGCCGTGTCCGGCGCTCCCCGCGCCGGGCTCTGCCTTGCGAAGGCCCGCCCGTCGCGCCCGCGCCTGGCTCCGCGTACTGGGTGCGGGTGCTAGGCGGCCAGGTCCATGCCCGACAACCGACGCGGTAGGGCAGACGGACGACCCTGCGCTGAGCTGACAGCAGCGACAGCAACCGGCGACGCCCCCAGACCACCGGCGCCAACCCTCCACGCTGCGACATCACGCCCGAGCTGGGCGGTTACTAGGCCTGAAAATCGGAAGCTCAAGACGCGTGGCTCGACACCGACCGGGCCGGAAGCCGTACAGCACACAAGTACAGCAACGCCGTCGACCGAGAATGACTCCGACAAGCTGCCGCCAGACAGCGACCTGCCCCAACGACCACAAATGACCTCGCCGCCAGGAGTTCGCATCGAGAGGGTCAGCCGCCCAGCGGAGCTGCGAGCGTGCCCGTTGCGTGCCCGATCGGCCGGTGAACACCGGCGCGTTGCGGTCACTCGCGGGCAGGCGAAGCAACAGCTGACCTCAGGCGTCGCCGGTGACCCCGTGGTCAACGATCTCCTAAGCAATCGCTCATGACACCAGCTCGCGAGCGACCGAGTAACCAAGTGAGTAACAATCATCACCGACAGCTGTGGACGCCAGCGGACATCGACGGACGGTGCTTCCCAGGTCGGACCTGCCGCTGCCCTGGCAGCGCGCCCGTGACTTGGCTTCGGGACGAAGAGGCCACGCACGTCTGCGCGCGGACCAGACGTGGACCAAACGGCGGATCGACCCGTGATCTGCACAGGTGGGACTGTTGACGGCCAACCGCCTCCGGAGCCGTGAGCGCAGGTTCGAATCCTGTCGGGGGCACAGTTCAGAGGCACAAATTCGAACACTCTGACAATCTTGGTCCGAGCGCCGTTATGCGCGGAGTTCAGGTGGGCCCGGGCGCCGTTCGGTACAGCGCCGAACAGCTTGGTCTGCGTGCGTGGCCGTTTGCTCGCGGCTAGCGGGCGGCTGTCCGGCCAGAATCCGCCCATCGCCTGGTCGCGAGGCCTTGCCGCGTAGCGGCGCCCGCGGTCCGCCAGGCCGTGCGGACGCAGCAATCTTCGAGGAGCGGTTTGTGGTCAGCCGCACACGACGAACGTCTCTGGCCGTGCGTCGCCGAGTTCACCGCCGTCGGTTCATGGCCGGGGTGTCGTTTTGCCGCGTCGCCGACGCAATTTCCGGCGACGCTGCCTTTTCTCGGTCGGATGCGTCACACGGATTGTTCCCATGTCGCAGGTGGCGCTGAGCCGCACGACGGGAAAGCCCGGAATTGGCGGCTCGAGAGCGGTATCGATCGCGCCGCTCGCGCCCACCGGTCGGACCTCGAAGCCGTGGGGAACGATGACGGTGATTGCGCCCATGTGGGTATGGGCGACAATCTCGACGTCCCAATCATCGAACTCGGCTTGGCTCAAATCAATCGTCACGGAGCCCATACCTGTGTCGATCTTGGTGAGACGGCTCACCTGCCAGCGGCCCTCAAGGCGAACCTCGCCCATCGAGGTAGAGATCTCCAGCGGCTCTTGACGCCGCCGCGCGGGCGCAGTGAATTCGACCGGGGGCGGCAGGCTGCGAACCACCGAGGCGAAGTCAGCATGGGTATGGACCCCGAGCAGTGCATCGAGGGTTTTTTGAAAGCGGTCGAGATCCACCTTGCCGCTGGCCACGAGTCCCTGCAGGAAGTCGATCCCGCGTTGCTGGATGTCTTCAGAGACCGGAGGCTCGGTCTCGGCTGGGAGCCCCTCGTCGCCCACGCCTGCAGACTATCGGCGGATGCTCGTAGTGACATAAGAGCAGGGCCCGCGCCCCGTCGCGGGGCGCACGTGCAATTCGCCATAAGCGCGAACGCGATCTCACTACGATCCGCGCGATTGCTACCGGAACCTCCGTTCCGCTGCCCACGCCAGCGCCGAGCTACCGCTCGCGCTAACCGAAAAGATCGGCCAGGCGTGGGGCAACGTCTCCCGCGGTCCCTACCTGCAGATGGTCATCAGCGTGGCGATGACCCCGCAAGCAACTCCATCGGAGGATGGCCAGAACGGTCGATATGTCGCGGCGGGTTAGCAGGTCTGCTGCAGGTCCGGGTCCAGGTTGGCCCAGGCCGATGCCACTGGCCTGGAACCAACGTGGAGGTCGCGCCCTCGGTCAGCTATCCGGGCGGCTGGCGCGATGCCCGCGGTCGGCCTCTCCGCCGCCTCGTTGTCTGCGGCATTAGCCGTTATCACGCGGTAGCGCATCCGTTGCAACTCGCCCAGTTTCAAGATGTACCTGGCAGTCCCCGAGAATCCTCTTAAGACAGCCTCTGCCGGCGGCTACGAGGCGTCCTGGATCCGGTCGGCCAGGAATTGCTCCCACGTCCGCTTGCCGACTGCGCGATCGGGGGCCAGGTTCGCCCCGGCCCGGAGCGCCCTGGCGGCCTGGCCTGGAATGTGGACTGGGACCAGCGGCCGCCGCTTGCCGACTGCGGTGAGGTAGGTTTTGACCAGCTCGGCCACGGTGTAGATTTTCGGGCCTGCAAGGTCTGGGACCAGGCCGGACGGCTCGCCGAGAGCCAGCTCGGCCATCTGCTCGGCGACCTCGGTGGCGTGGACCGGCTGGAACCGGGAGCCGGCCGGGGCCGGGATCACGGGAAGTTTTGCCAGCGCCTTGGCCACCATGAGGATCAGGTCGTGGAACTGGGTGGCGCGCAGCGTGGTCCAGCCGATGCCGGACTGCTCGACGGCCCGCTCGGTGGCGAGCTTCATGCCGAAGTAGCCGAACAACGCCCGGTCGATGGGGCTGACCTGCGGGATCCGGTCCGCGCCGACGACGGAGACGAGCACGATGTGCCGCGCGTCCTCGGCCGCGCTGACAAGTGTGCGGGTCTTCTGCTCGTCGCCCTTGCTGCTGCCTGCGCAGTGCACGATGACCTCGGCGCCTCGCACGGCGGCCTCGATGCCCTCGCCGGTGCTGAGGTCACCGGCGGTGTAGCGGATGCCTTCGGCGGTTTCCCGGGCGTGGCGGCTGAGGACGGTGACGCTGGCGCCGGCGTCGCGCAGCCGCTGCGCCACGGGCCGCCCGAGCGTCCCGGTACCGCCCGTGACCAGGATCGATGTTGTCATGACGTCTCCCTTGGAGGCAGGAGCTGGTCGATCAGAACGCCCTTCAGCCATTGCTCGTACCGTGGCGGGGGCCAGCCTCGGTCACCGACGAGCAACCGGTAGACCTCGGGGGACATGAGGGCGTGGATGATGTCTGCGGCGTCACGCTGTTTCAGCTCCGGCCGCAGCGCGCCAGAACGGGCCAGGGACCGGGCGATCTGCCCCTGGCCCTCTTGCCGCTGTCGCGTGTACTCGGCGAGCAGCGCCGCCGCCTGGGGATCGACGCCGGCGGCGCTGACGAAGATCTGGTAGACCGGCGCCGACCGTGAATTGATCTCGCGGCAGATGCCGGCGAACCCCGACAGCTGCCTGACCG
>DATIYI010000213.1:0-38793 GCA_035517695.1 Streptosporangiaceae bacterium | reverse complement strand
GCTGCCCGGACGCCTGCTGTCCAGGCAGGACGGGCGGTGCAGCCTATGCGGGGAGAACCTGCTGACCCCGATCAGCCACCCCAGTCCCCCGAGGGCTGGGAACGCTGGTTTCTGTGGGTCACCAGGCAGGCGATCAAGCGGATTACCTGGTCCACCACGACACGCGCAGCGCCGCGCAGCAGTCGACGCGACTTCCGCCACATCAAGGCCGACGACCTGGAGCTGCGGCCCGTCTACCACTACCCCGAAGAACGCGTCAAAGCTCACGTGCTGATCCGCATGCTCGCCTGCTACCTCACCTGGCACCTGCGCCGCGCCTGGGTACCGCTGACCTTCACCGACGAGGACCCGGCCGGCGGTGACCCCGTCGCCCCGCCAGCCGCTCCGCCGCCGCCACGGCCAAGGCCGCCCGCCAGCACGACGAAGTGCGGTTCGCGCTCTGGCACAGCTCCTCCCCCGCGGGCGCTGAACCGAGATCTTCCCCGTCACGCCCGCGACGCCCGCCCGGCCTGACGGTCGGCACCCTTACCACGGCTCAGATAGCGACAACGGTCATATCCCTGTCGCCGGCCACCAGGCGGATGTCACCTGGGTCGCTGGTCACGACCGTGATCTGCTGCCCGGCCGACGTTGACTGAATAACCGCGCCCAGGTGCGCGTCGGCTACCGAGACCCCGATCCGGTGGCGGATGGCCGCTGCGGTGCTGGCGCGAGCCGTGTCGAGCGGAACATCGGTGATGCGCAGGCGGTTCGGGAACACCCACGCCGGGGAGGTGCGGTCCCACCCTGCCTCGACGCGGACCGC
Organism: Streptosporangiaceae bacterium; assembly: GCA_035517695.1. Taxonomy (GTDB): domain Bacteria; phylum Actinomycetota; class Actinomycetes; order Streptosporangiales; family Streptosporangiaceae; genus DATFVJ01. The sequence continues at coordinate 37,988 of DATIYI010000213.1, read as the reverse complement.
GGTGGGTACCGCCACCTCGACCGAGACGGCACGCCGCTTCCGGCTCGCCACGACCTGGGCCAGGCTCACCATCTGGCGGTGTTTAAGATGAGCCGGATTCTGGACGGCTTGGACCGCCTCGTTATCCAGCACAACGATCCAGCTCATGCCGCGGACAGGGCCCGGGCCTCAGCCCATAGGAGCACGTCATCAGGGCTGGCGTCTGGGTGCTTCTCAACTATCTCGGCAGCTGCCCGGCGCAGACGCTCCGGCTCAGCCGCCAGCGGATGGCCGTCGAGCTCTGCCGCCGCGACGGCAAGATCGCCGAGGTCGGGTCGGGCCTTCGGATGATGCTCATAGTGGGCATCGAGGACGGCCTGCATCACGACCGCCTCAAGTGTCGCTCGCAGCGCAGCAGTTGTCAGCGCGGTGGTGGACGCTGCCACGCCCAGTTCCCCGACGGCGAGCGCAGCGGCATCCCGCAGGGCCGTCGGGATCCGCATCGAGGTGTTGGATGTCTGCAACCCGTCGCGGTCGAGAAGCTCGCTGATGCGCTCTATGACTGCCGGTGTTTCCACAACCAGACTGTACCACATGACTGTGGTACAGTCGCACCTATAACACCTGGTGGACAGGTTCAGGCCGCGCCGAGCCGGGCGGCTGGGCGTGCTTGTCGCTCCGATCTTGAACTCGCCCCCATCGGGCCAGAACGCCGCTGGGGCACCTGTCCGTCACCGGATCCGCACTCAAGGCTATCTATATCTCATCCGCGCAACCGGTGAGCGGCAAGGTCGCGTCTGAGGGCGAGCGAGGGATTTGTGACGCGCCGGTGAGGCCGGGTCGCGGCACCAGACGGGCCCTCGAGATGGTCACGGCGATTTCTCCTGCTTGCTGGATCGCTTCAAAGGGGCCATGCCCGCGCCCCAGACGCCCCAGCACCCTGGCGGCCGCCGCCGAGGTTTCGCTCACGGTGTTCAGCGATGTGGCGTCACCGTGTGCTGGCAAGGCCTCGCAGGATGGCCGCGAAGTAGAACCCGCGTCGATCGGCGGGATTAGCGGCCTCGGCCGCGGCGCTTGGTCAGATTCTCGTCGGCTTGTGGCTAGGGTGTCTGCGTGGATGGGCAACTATGGTCTGCCTACGACATGATGGGCACCGGTTATCAGCGGCACGCAGCCGACAGCGCCTACAACGCCCATTACGACCGGCCAGCGGTTCTCGCCGCGTTAGGGCCGGTCAGCGGCCGCCGGGTCCTCGACGCGGCGTGCGGGCCGGGCCTGTACACGCAGGAGCTCCTTAACCGTGGGGCCGAGGTCACGGCCTTCGACGCGAGCCCAGTCATGGTCGAGCTCGCCCGGAAGGGGACGGCGGGCCGGGCGCAAATCGATCGTGCCGTCCTGGGCGGGCCGCTGCCCTACCCCGATGGCACGTATGACCTCATCGTGTGCGCCCTGGCAATCCACTACGCCGATGACCGCGCCGGCGCCTTCGCCGAATTCTGCCGCATCCTGCGCCCGGGCGGGGCGCTGGTGGTGTCAACCCAGCACCCGGCCATGGACTGGCTGCGCAAGGGCGGCTCCTACTTCGACGTCAAGCTGGAGACCGATATCTGGCACACGCCATCAGGGGACCAGCCAGTGCGCTTTTGGCGCGAACCGCTGTCGGATCTGTGCACCGCCGCCACCGACGCGGGGTTCCTCATCGAGAAAGTCATCGAGCCCCGCCCAGCAGCTACCATGCGCGAACGTTATCCCGATGACTACGACAAACTGACCAGAGAACCCGGATTCCTGATTCTGCGGCTACTCAAGCCAGGCAAGCCGCGTCCCGGCCTCGCGTAACTGAAATAGCCGCCACCGTCCGGTCATGCCGCTGTGCGCGCCGGACGCGCGACCGTGCCGCTGTGCGCGCGGGACGCGCGGCCGTGCCGCTGTGCGCGCGGGACGCGCGACCGTGCCGCCGTGAGGACGCCTAAACTCCGCTCGCGCCTGGGTCGGTGCGGTCGTTCCGCCGTGACAGGCTGCGACACTGCGCTCAGAGCTGCGGCACGGTAGGTCGTGATAGCGAGGCTGAGGCGGAGCCGCCCGAAGGCGCTGTACCCAAGGACGATGCATTCGCTCCGCGGCGGTCGCGGCACCGGTCAGGAGATCGCGGCCCTCACCAGCTCGGCGACCTTCTTCTCCACCATGGGGTTCCACTTCTTAAGCGCGTACGACACCGGCCACACGTCGCCGTCGTCGAGGTTCGCCGCTTCCTGGAAGCCCAGGGTCGAGTAGCGGTAGTTGAACTTGCCCGCGTTCTGGAAGAAGACGACGACCTTGCCGTCCTCGTTCGCGTAAGCGGGCATCCCGTACCAGGTCTTCGGCGACAATTCGGGGGCGGTCGCGGTCACCGTCACATGTACGCGCTCGGCTAGCGCACGATCCTCCGGTGCCATCTTCGCGATGCTGTCGAGGACCCCCTGCAGGCCGTCGGCTTTCTTGGCGCCCTTCTTGCCCTCGGCGCGCAACTCGGCCGCGCGGTCCTTCATCGCGGCACGCTCCTCGGCGCTGAAGCCGCCGGACTCGGTCTTGGCATTCTTCGCGGGCATTCTCGGGCTTCCTTTCCTGACGCTCAGGGGCTCGGTGTCGTGCCTGCCTTCCACCGAAAGGCTAGGCCCGACCACACCGTGGCGCTTCTCGATTCCTGATCGGATCGGGGCCCAGCCGAGGCGCAGAGCCGCATCGGCCCGATCGCCGGGCTGAGGTATTCGGGCATTGTCGCTAAATCGCTCTCTACCAGTTTCGATGCCGGGGTGGACTCGTGCGACGTCCAGATCGCCGCCCGCCATGCCGATCCGCGCACATGCGTTACGACAGGGCACGCAAGAACCTTGACCGCCACCCGAACTGCATTCTGGCCGGCTACATGGCCTCCGGCACCTGACCGAGCTTGCGTCTCCCCGGGTCGGCCCCCGGGGAGACGCGCAGCGTTGCCGATGAGCGTAGAAGCGGCCGCGATCGATTCCGGTATGATCGGTCGACGAGCTACTCTCGGCCCTTGAGCCTGACACGGATCGCGCATACGAAGTTCGTCAACCACTGGAGAAAAAGTCCCTAGATGACCTCATGAATCCCCAGCTCAGACAGCGTGCGATGGGTTTGAAGCGAGGCCACGTAGCCGACCGCCCGGCAGCAGACGGCACGGCCCTCGTACGGGAAGTCGGTGCCAGCAGCAGGCGACGAACGACGCGACCGCACATCGCCGCGCGGGGACGTGCCCATGGCAGACTATGTCCCACCAGAGCTGCCTGGCCTCTGAATCCTTACCATTACACGCGCCGTGGCACATTGCCCGTCATGGTGAGCACGAACCGCATCGCCTTGTGACCGGGATCCGCGGTAGGGCCGAACATGCACGGGCAGCCGCCCTCGATCACTGAGATGCCATGCTGGCGGCCGTACTCAGCGGCTGGGTGCGACACGCTTCCCGCGCCGGGTCCCCGATGCATCCAGACACGTGTGATGCCGAGATCGGCGCACTCGCGCATGGTGGCCTCGGCTGTCTCCGGCTTTGTTCCGATCACTACCCAGTCGACGCCACCGGGGACGGACGTCAGGTCGTGATAGCAGGTGTCGCCCTCGACTTGGTCCGCGTTGGGGTTCACCGCGAAAACCTCGTAGCCCCGCTGCCGCAGCCGCTGGTACACCGCATTGCTCCCGTGCCCCTGCGGTTTTCGCGAGACCCCGGTGATAGCGACCCGCTTGCCCGCCAGGAACTCGGCCGCGGCTTGTTTGATCGTCTGCATTTCGAGTCCTCCTCGGACCGAGGCATCCTGCTTACGCGGGCACCGCCGCCTCGTTTCTCCCAGATTCGGTCCAGGCATGCGGCGCGGAAAGGGCCAATGGTCCCTGCCTCAAGGGCGACTCGCATGGAGGGCTCGGGTGCAGTGGAGGTCGGGTGCAAGACGACTGGCCCGGCGCCACGCGACCTGCCACACTAGGCGAATCACAGAGCGTGGTGGGCCACTTCGAGCAGGCCTACCCGCTCGGGCGCGACTTCGGCAGGCCGCCCCTCTCAGCGCACACGGTCACGGGGGCCTGACCGGCCCCGCGTTGGCACGATAGACCTAGAGCAGGCCCGCTCGGGTGAGCACGCAGGACTCAGCGTGCGGACCGCCACATGGTCGTCACGATCGGTCCGCCGCCGGGAGAGCAGAACTCCCCGTGCGGCTGGAAGCCCACGCTGGCGTACCGGTGGTTATTGGCGGGATTGGAGGACTCCAGGTAGGCGGGCAGATGCTGCGCATCGATCTGCTCAAGGTCGTGGGCGAGCAGTCGCATGCCGATCGCCTTCCCCCGGTGATCAGGGTGGGTGCCCAACAGCGACAGGTAATAGTGCGGCTCCGCCCGCGGGTGTGCGGCGTCGAACCGGCTGAGCAGTTCCAGGTAGTTGCCAGCGGTGGGACCAAGGCGGTTGGTGGCCAGATCCGCCAGGCGCTGTTCTTGTTCTGGTGTCATCTCCGTGCCACCCGGCGGGATCCAGCTGGAGGTGGCCTCCCCGCCGCTGGTCAGCCAGGTCCACGGGTACCGCAGCGTCCCCTCGATGAATAGCCGCCAAAACTCGCCATGATGCGCCGTCCCGCCATCGGGGCGCGCCATCGCATGTGCCCACAGCGGGTCGTGCGCGAACGCCAGCCTGACGATCGAGGTAACAGACTCGATGTCAGCGGCCGACGCGCGGCGTACGGGCAACTGGCCGGTCATCCGGAGGGCAGAACGTCGATGTCGAACTCGTTGCCCTCGGGGTCGGCCATGCACCGCCACCGGAAACCTTCTAGCTCGCGGGTGTTGCCCGGCTCAAGCCACCGCCCGCCGAGCGTTTCGACCTCGGCGGTGGCCTGGTCCAGATCCCCGACGATCAGATCCAGGTGCAGCCGGTTCGTGGCGGCCTTCCCCTCACGGACGCGCTGGAACCCGACGGTGAAGCCGTCCTTGGTTGCTGACAGCACCACGAACTGGCCGTCTCCGATCGTGGTCTCCACGCCCACGTCCAGCAGCCCGCACCAGAACCGCGCGAGCCGTTCGGGACCGGTGGCGTCGATGACGAGATACCCCACCGAAGCTGGCATCGCCCCTCCCCGCCGCAGTGATCAACAGGGTTTCAAGGTAATGGCATAGTAACGCGACCGGCAAAACCGCCCCAAACCCGCCACCGGTCGCGCACCCAGCAAAATTCCCGGCAGGCGCAGTACCAACACCGGCGGGGCCGTTCGCTCGCACCATCGACAGGCACCGAGCCGGGCCGGCATCGGGCTAGGTCGACAGAAGGCATCACGCTGAGTGATGACAAGTTTGCGACTGACGTCTTAATAGTAGCCGACAGGTTAACCACCTTCCGCCTGCCTGACGGCACAAATATTCTCCGGTGACGGATTGGATTGAGCCGCGGCAAGCTTGCTGGCTGCAGCGCCGAAATAGTCGCTGGCCTTATGACGCGGGTTATCTGTTCCCCAGTGCCGGACCCGGGACTGGGGAATCATCTTGGGAATGTGCTTGGAACAATGAATGAAAGCCTCGGTCACATGCACAAGAACCCACTGCACTGGCTGGCGGCCTGGGTGCCCGGGCCCCGGAATATCAAGATCAAATTTCTGCATGCGCGCGGGGGTGGCGATGCCAGCGTCGCCGTTTACGTGTAGACCGATGAGATCGTGCGTGAAGTCAGCGAGGAAGATGCCGATGTGCGGGTTCTGCAACATGTTGCCGAGACTGGCCATCACGCCGTTGCCCCGGTACTCGGGGTAGGCGATAGTGTGGTCGTCCAGGACCCTGATGAAGCCAGCAGGACCAGCGCGGAAGCTGCAGTTGCACTGCCCTGAGCCGTCGCTCGTGGCGATAAACGCCATTTCCATGCGCTGGATGAATTGCTGCATGACGGGGGTGAGCTGACCGGTGACTTGGTTGCTGTAGAACTGCTGGGCCCGCTGCGTAGTGCCGTATCTTTCCTGGAGAATATGCTCACCCGCAGAGCCCGGCTCGCGCCGGTTATCGGTGCGCTTCCGCATTGGCGTGAAAGCTCGGGCCGCCATATCTAGCACTGTCATGACCTGTCCTTCCCAATCATGATCGTTCTCTTAAGCTGGCTGGCCGGCTGCCAAGGGGCGAACGGATCCTCCGCCCGCTCAGGACCGCCCGGGAGGAAGCACGCCAAGGTCCGCGGCGAGGTGGGACTCACCTTCGTCCCGCCGCCACTGGGCAGGCCTGGGAAGACGGGAACACGGAGGACTCCCGGCTCGTGTCTCCTGAGCGCGCGTGCCGCCGGTGAGCCCGTCGCTACCCCGTCCAGGCCGAACGCCCGGTACACCGCACATCCGCATGACATGCCCTCGCGTAGCTTGCTCCCGCGGCTTCCCTGCCAGGAACCCGCAGCACAAGCCTGCGCCGCCAACACGGACGTCGGTATTGCACTCGCCTTGACGCCTACCTTGCACCGCAGGTCACAGAGACAACCCGGTAAGGCTCAAGGCGCAATTAGACCGGTAGACCGGCAGCAGCTCACCGCCGTACACATTGCCGTGCCGGGACACACACGGCGGCATTATGGCTGGATGAGACGTTTGATCTGGATGACCTAATCTGCGGGCGGGCAGCCGGGCGGGGTTGTCGGAACTGTCCATCGAATCCTGGCCGGGTACGCTCCGCCCCGAAAAATTTCGAGCGCCACACCGCCGTCCCGTGCTGCCGCGTGGCAGCGGCGTACCTCCGCGCACTCAGCGCTGCCGTTGGTCAATCAGGGCCCGCCCAGCGCAGGTGCAGCGTTGAAGGTCTCCAGCACGGCGGATGTTCGTGTTGCGGGCACAGGTCCGCAACCGGGAGAATGCCACGGCCAGATCGACGCGGCGCGCTCTGAGATCACCGTTCTTGCCCTGCTCGGTTACCACGCGGCTGGTCGGGGCACCAGTCAGCTGCTCGTTCAGGCGCTGGGCTTGAGCGCAGCTCGCCGCCGCCGCGGCGCAGCGCGCCACCACGGGCTCGGCCGCCACGTCCTTGGTAACACCGTGGTCGCGATCGTCGACGGGAGCGGCTGGCCCTTCAGGAACGCCTCGGCGAACTTCTTCGCGGTTGCCCGCAGGCATCTCGATTGGCGTGGTTCCGTTTGGGGGCGACCGCATGCCAGCACCGATGTGAGTCAAGCCGCCTGCGGGGGCTCCAAGACGGTCGTCCCGTTCACCACCGCGACCAGACCAAGCCGCCACGAAACTTGTATGGAACACGGGTTGGCCGCTTGATCCTCAACCAGGACTGTCCAAGCGAAAGCCCCATCTGCCACATTGCCGGACCGTAACGTCACCCGACAATGAGAAAAAACCGACTCCAGGGGTCCGGTTGGCGGAATGTCAGCGCCGGTGTACGCCTTTGCGTTTGTCGTATCCTCCGGGGGTGTGCTCCTCGAGCACGACGTGGAAGTTGGTGCCGCCGAAGCCGAACGCGCTCACGCCGCCGCGGCGCAGGCCACACCGCGGCACTGGCCAGTCGCGCAGTTCGGTGTTCACGCGGAACGGCGAGGCCGGCCAGTCGACGTTGGGATTGGGGTCGCGGAAGTTGAGGCTCGGCGGGAGCACCTTGTTGTGCAGTGCCATGGTCATCTTGAACAGGCCGGCGGCGCCCGCGGCCGCCTTCAGGTGGCCGATGTTCGACTTGACCGAGCCGAGGGCGATCGTTCCCGCAGCGACGGCGCCGCCGAAGATCGCGGTCATGGTTTCCAGCTCGGAGGCGTCTCCGACCCGGGTGGAGGTGCCGTGCGCTTCGATGCACGACACCGTGTCCGGTGACGCGCCCGCGTTGCGCCAGGCCCGCTCGACGGCCAGCTTCTGCCCGACCGGGTTCGGCGCGGTGATCCCCTTGCCCTTACCGTCGCTTGATCCGGCGACGCCGAGCAGGACCGCATAGATTTTGTCCCCGTCACGCTCGGCGTCGGCAAGGCGCTTGAGCACGAATAGCGCCGCGCCCTCACCCATCACGAAGCCGTCCGCGCCCGCGTCGAACGGGCGTGTGCCGGTCGCGGACAGTGCCCCGATCTTGCAGAACTTCACGAACACGCCGACGCCCATGTTGCGGTCCACGCCGCCGGTGATTGCGGCGTCGTACTGGCCGTTGACGAGGCCCTGAGCCGCCGCGGTGAGCCCGGCGAGCGCAGAGGCGCAAGCGGCGTCGGTGGTGTAGCTGGGCCCGCGGAAGTTGAACAGGTTCGCGATCCGGCCGGCGAGGATGTTCGCCAGCTCACCGGGCATGGTGTCCTCGGTGATTTCCAGGAACTGGCTCCGGTAGGACCTGGCCGCCTGCTCGAGTAGCTCCCGTCGTGTCCCGGCTGGCAGCGCGCTGAACACGGCGGAATGCCCAAGCTCACGCAGGAACTCGGGCAGGTGGATCCGCATCGTGCTCACGTAGTGCTTCTCGCCGCCGATGGCGTTTCCGATGATTACCGCGACCCGTTGCGGGTCGACCTTCCATCCGGGCCAGCCGGCGTCGACCAGGGCCTCGCGAGCGGCCGAGACCGCCCATTTCTGGCCGTCGTCCATCTGTTCGCCGACCTTCGGCGGCACTGGCAGCCGCCACTTGAACGGATCCCAGGCGAACTCGCGCACCCAGCCGCCGATGCGGGAGTAGGTCTTGTCGGGCGCGCGCCGATCCGGGTCGTAGTACAGATCCGGGTCCCACCGGTCCTTCGGCACGTCGGTGATCGAGTACCGGCCGGACGTGATGTTCTGCCAGAAGGCCGCCGCGGTAGGCGCCTCCGGCATGATCGCGCCGACGCCGACGATGGCAACCGGCTGCGACTGCGGCTGTTCTGGCTGGTTGGGGCTTAGCTGGTTATCAGTCATCGCGGGTCAATCCTTCTGGGCGCGCCGCCAACGCACCCGGTAGATAGCCTCGGCCACGCGGTCCACGCCGACTACCAGCCGGGCCTGCGTAGCCATCACCGCGTAGCCGGGCCTGGATTCGAGCGCCGCCAGGGAAGCGCTGCCTCAGCGCCTGCGCCGCCCGTCCAGCGCAGCCCGGTGAAAGACGCCTTGCTCGCTGCTGCGCGGGCGACCGCATCACCCATCGCCGGGTAGGCCGACAAGTTCGGTCTGCGCCTTTTCACGGTGCCCGTGCCAAGCCGACACCCACTGCCTTCTCGGCTGGCCCCGTGATCAAAGGCCGTTTTCTTACACCCTCCGATCTGTTCCCATTCTCGTGGCCGGATCGCCGACCGGGAGGGGCGTTGGTCCCTGAGGCCCAGGTCGATTGACCAGCTACGCGCCAGTAACAAGGAAGGGGCCTGATGCTGGCGACATACGGGCCGTCGGCCCGCCCATTCCCGGATTCTGCGTGTGCCGGCTGTACGCGCCTAACCCGGTTCGTCTGATACCAGAGGTCCCGTTGCGCACTCAGTCTGGCACGACCACCATCACGCATGCCGTCACGGTCGCCGCGGGGGTGTACGCCCCTGGCCATCTGGGCGAGTCAACCCAGTACCTGCCGTTCGAGCCAGCCACGCCGGCATCGTTGTGCTGCGCCTCGCTGACCAGTCTCCAGCCACGGTCGGCACGCAGCGAGGTGTTGGACGGCCACCAGTCCGGCCGGAAATCGGCCACGGCGACCTGCGCGCCGTCCATATCGATCGCCTCGTGCCAGTCCTGTTCGCCGATCCTGTTCGCCGATGCCATCCAGGAGCCGCCACAGGGGGGCGATCCGCTTGGCGCCGATGGCGAACGCGATGCCCTCCGTGCGAGCGGCGCTGGCTAGCTGCCCGGCGAAGTAGTCGGCGCGCAGCGCCACCCGGCCCCCGGCCCCCGCCCGCGGCGGCAGGGCGGCCAGCGCACGGCGCAGCAGACCAGCCGCGCTCCGCGCGCGGGTCATCGGTGCCCGGCCCAAGGTCGACAGCCAGGACGATCTCGGTTTCCGCCCAGGTGGCCACGTGCGGGCGCCCCACACGCTGTCCTTGGTGGTTTCAAGCCACGCCGCGCTTCCTGCGGCCGAAGACCTCCACGTCGGTGGTGTCCCAGGTCGATAGTGACCGGCCCTCGGTCAGCGCAGCCGCCCGTGGCCAGCGCCAGCATCCACCCGGTCACCGCCGCCAGGCCGGCCTCTACCGCTTTCCACTGCTCGCCGGTTATCCCGCGAGCCAGGCCCGCGGCGGTGGTGGAACCCACCACCGGAATCTGCCCAGCATGCGCCTGGCGCGGCGGGACGAATTCCTGCGCCGATGGGACCTTCGGCCCCTGAACAACCGCTCCGCAGTGGTAATCCTGGACATCAGAAGAGGCCTGGAGCGAGTGACGGGTTTGTTGGCTGTCGCCGGATCCGGTCCGTGAAGGGCCGAGGGAGGCGTGGCATGAGGCATTTGTGGTGTGGTCACGGGCGATGGCACGACTGGGGCTACGGGTACGGTCCGCCACCGTACGCGCTCGATTACGGACCGGAGTACAGGTACGGGCCGGCGCGGCGCAGGCGCCGGGCGCCGGGCGCCGATGTCCTGGCCGGATACCTGGGTAAGCCGCTGCGCGCCTCGCGCGGCGGCGAGGGCGGCTGAGCGGCCATGGCTGCCACAGCGCCCCGCCCAGTGATCGTCGCCGGGGTGGACGGGTTCAACGACAGCAAGGAAGCGCTGCGATGGGCAGCTCGCCAGGCTCGTCTTACCGGCGCGGAAGTGCGCGCGGTGACCGCGTGGCATGTCCCGTTCCTGATCTACACGATGCCGAGCCATAACGAGGCCGATTACGCACGTGACGCCAGGCAGACCCTTGACAGTGCGGTGCGGGATGCCCTGGGACCAGATCCGGACGTCCCGGTCGTCACCCGGCTGGTCCAGCAACGCCCCGCGATCGCTCTAGTTGAAGAAGCGGCGCAGGCGGACCTGCTGGTAGTCGGTGGCCGCGGACGCGGCGAACTGCCGGGGATGCACCTGGGCGCGGTGGCGTCCTACTGCACCCACCACGCGCCGTGCCCCGTGGTGGTGGTCCACCAGGCCGGCCTCAAGGATGCCGTCACCGTCTACAGGGAGCTGACCGCGGCCCAGCCAGCTGCGTTCCGGCCCGACCTCGCGGCAACGCTGACCGACCAGTGCCTGCAGCTGGCCAGCCTGGGGCGGCGAGAGGAGGCACTGACCGCGATCGAGGAAGCCGTCACCGCCTACCGGGAGCTGACCGCGGCCCAGCCAGCTGCGTTCCGGCCCGAGCTCGCGGAAGCGCTGACGAACCAGTCCGTGCAGCTGGCCGAGCTCGGACGGTGGGAGGAGGCGCTGACCGCGATCGAGGAAGCCGTCGCCATCCGCCGGGAGCTGGCAGCGGCCCGGCCGGATGCGTTCCGGGCCGACCTCGCGATGTCGCTGAACAACCACTCCAACTGCCTGGCCGATCTGGGGCGCCAGGAGGAGGCGCTGACCGCGATCGAGGAAGCCGTCACCGCCTACCGGAAGCTGGCCGCGGCCCAGCCGGATGCGTTCCGGGCCGGCCTTGCGATGTCGCTGAACAACCAGTCCTTGCGGCTGGTCGAGCTCGGGCGGCGGGAGGAGGCGATGACCGCGATCGAGGAAGCCGTCGCCATCCGCCGGGAGCTGGTCGCGGCCGACCGGATGCGCTCCGGCCTAGCCACGTGACAGCGCTGACCAACCGTTCGTGCAGGTGGCCGAGCTCGGCGCGGCGGGAAGAGGCGCTGACCGCGATCGAGGATGCCATCGCTGCCCTACCGGGAGCTGGCCGCGGCTGGTCTGGCCGGTGAGAAAGACCGTTCCGTGCAAGCCGCCGTTGCCCGGCGACTCGGCGGTGATCTCCATTGTGCGGAACTGGCGGGGGTCGACCCCTGTCGTCATCGTGAGGGTGGCCGATCCCGATTTACCCGCCGATGTGGACCGGTGCTGGCAGGGGTTCTTGCGCCGGTCCGGCCATCGAGCACACCTCTCGCCTGTTCAAGCAGGTCCTCGGCTGGACCGCCCCGAACATCTGCGACACGGCCGCCGCCGACCGGTGGACCTGGCAGTACGTAACGCTCCTCGGCGGCGAGGCCAGCATCTACCGCCGCGACTTTGGCGAACCGCTTGACTACACGCTGCGGCCTTGGGTTTGCGGGTCTCCGCTCCATCAACACGAACGGCTATGCACGAGATCAGCTGTTCCAGTTCGCCGGCGAGCCGACCCTGCGTTCGATGGTCATTAGCCTGGATGAATCTGACCGGAATACACATAGGAGGCAAATTTAAGAATGGCGACATTTGACGATGTAAGCGCAACGCGCTAGCACAGACCTCGTGTTCCTCGCTGGTCTTCTTGTCCACCCAGAGCGGGCGCTCCGCGATGCCGGATTAGAGTTGACAGGCGCGTCGGACATAAATGAACTCGAAAAGCTCCTTGAGAGTATTCATGCAAACACCATCGTTAAATCTGAACGTAAAGGGCATTGAATCGATGCTACCTAATGTCGACATTTTGACTGGCGCATCGGAGCCACCTGCTGCAACCGGAAGCAGCTGAAGGAGTCACCCTCTTAGCAGCGGCGGATGGCGACGTCCCCGGTGTCAGGATGCGCGCGCCGCGCCACGTCTCACCGCGGCGACGAACTCGGCCGGGGCGTCGGAGTTGCTGAAGTGGCTGGCGCCGGGGATGTGTTCGGTGTGGATCGCCGGTATCGCGCGGACTAGCTCGGCGTGAATACGGTGGAACCACGGTTGGCTCGACTCTGCGAGTAAGAAGGTGATCGGAGCGGGTATCGCGGCCAGCGAGCGCATCGCCAAGTGCTCGAAGAGCGCTCCGCTAGGGTGTGGGTCGAGTTCGGCGAGCAACGGCCGTGCGTTGCCGATCATCAGGTCCCGCAAGTCCGCGGGAAGGCGATCGAAGGCGTTCCCACCGGTTCGGTAGGAGGTCACCCAGCGGAAGAAGATCGCCGCCGCGTCCTGCGGGCGTCCGCGCAACTGGCTCAGCTTCACGTGAGGGATCGTCGTAAGGAAACTTCCGGTGGCGTAACGCAGGCCGTGGAACGGAGGCTCCGCTACGACCAATGCGCGCACTAGACGCGGCCGTTTTGCCGCCAGTGCTAACGCAACATTGCCGCCCGAGCTGTGGCCGACTAGCACCGCCCGGCCGCCGGCCAGCCGCCGGACAATCTCGATCGCGTCCGTAACATGGCGGCGGTAGTCGCGCACCGGAGAGTGCGGCGAATGGCCGTAGCCTCGCCGGTCGTAAGCGACCACTCGATAGCTCGAGGAAAGATCATCGAGAGCGGGCCCCCACAGCTCCGTCTGGCTCCCGGAGCCGTGAACTAATACAAGCGGATCGCCCTTGCCAAGCTCCCGATACGCAAGCTGTGCGCCGCCGACAGTCAACCAAGGCATGCGGCGACCCTACATCACCGGAGAACGCAGCAGGCGGCTTGACTCCGTCAGCCTCGGCGGCAGCTCGCCGTGCAAGTTTCCTCCCCCGGCTGCGAATGACCGTCCTCCGGCATCGGGATCGGCTACCCCCGGCCACGCCGCGCCCGTCCGCTAACCGGCACCCGTATACCCGACCTCAACGATGGCGCCGCCGGCACAGCCAGCCGCGCAGACTAGGGCGGAACTGTGCGCCTCGTCTGCGGGCCGAATGCCGTTTACCCAGCGTGAGCGGAAAGGCGGGCGAGGGGCTGCGGGCGACCGAACCGGCATCGTCCGGGAACTGACCTGATCGCGCGGGTAACCGGCGAGCAGATTGACCTTATTTATCCCTCGCAGTGGGTGCGCGAGGGCCATGCCGGGGCTATGCCGTGGCCGGTGCCATTTTCCTGCGCGAGTCCCACTCGAGGGGCAGGGTGCCGCGCCGCTGCTGATGCGTGCAGGGCGGTGCGCACGATGTCGGCAAGTTGGTTATGGCTCGGGCCTGGGACCAGGCGCGGGCGCCAGCCGCTTGCGTAGAGCGCGCGTGCGCGGGGTTCGACGGTGCGCAGCGACGAGGGCAACGCCGTCATCGCCAGGTAGCCGCCGATGGCGGCGCGGATGACGGGGTCGGCCTCGGCGGCAGCCAGGACGAGGTCGGAGGGCAGGGGAAGGCTGACATCCACGTCCTCGCCCGCCCACCGGCGCCGGGTTGATTCGTCCATGTGGACGTGGTCGTCGACCCATGGCTTGATCTGCTCGACGCACCAGCCGTCGAAGCTCACACCGACCGTCTCCACGTCAGCGCCGTGCTCGTCAATGAGTCTCAGCAGCTGCTGAGCCTGCAGCAGGGTGGTGGTGATGCCCCGGCCGAACGTCGGCGTTGTTGTCGCCACGGCGTCGCCGACGAAGACCAGTCCTGGCAGGGCGAGCCGGCCGTCGCGCCTGGTCTGGCCGCGGTAGGCGTTGAGCAGCGGGCCGCCGGGAAGCACCGGCGTGATCGGCCGGGCCCGGTCGGGTTTGGTCCAGTCGGCCAGGCCGGGAATGGCACGGCACGCGGCGGTGAAGGCTGCCTCGTGCCGGAGCTGGGACAGGACGGGATCAGCGGTCCGACGCACCAGGAGGACGGAGAAGATGCCCTGCTCATGAAGGAAGATGATGGCCTGGTAGCCGTCCAGGTCGGCCTGCCAGGCGATCGGGTTCGCCAGCGGGCCGGGCCCGGCGCCTGGGTGGAGCTGGTACTGCCGGTCCACGTAGGCGATGCCGCACGGCCCGCCGCTGGCCGCTTCGGGGCGCAGTGACCGCGTCGCTCGCCCGGCCCGTCCCGAGGCGTCGATTACCAGGTCAGCGGGCAGCCTCACCCCGTCGGCACGGATGCCGTCAGCCCGCCCGCCCCGGCTGGTCACCTCGTCGACGCGCCCACGCCGTATCTGCAGGCCGGGCTCTTCAAGGGCCGACGCTCGCAGCGCGTGCTCGAAGGTCATCCGGCGGGATCGCACGCCCATGGGGATCTCGGCGCCGTCGGGCATCCGCAGCCTGACCGGCTCGGCGCCGGCCGCAAGCCATCGCTGCAGCGCCTCGGGCAGTTCCTGCTGCAGCGCCTGCGCGACCTGATGCCGGAAGGCGTGAGCGTGGTGGAACTGCATAACGCCCCGTCGCGGCCAGGTGCCGTCCGCAGCGGGCCCGGGGTCACGCTCTACCGCGGTCACTTTGTGACCCCGGCGCGCCAGGCCGGCGCCGGCGAACAGGCCGGCCGGACCCGCCCCGATGATGGCTACCCGCACGCTAACCACATCCGATCCTTTGATACACTATCAGTGTAATGACTGCATTTATAATGAATCCAACTTGCGGGGATGTCAATCCACCGGGCGTGCCGCGGTGAGCCAGTCCTCCAGGCGCTACGCATCCCAGGTGCGCGACGAGCAGGCCCGGCGTACCCGGCGGGCGATCGTCACCGCCGCGCGCGAGCTGTTTCTCGCGCGCGGCTACGCAGCCACGACGATCGACGCGATCGCTCAGGCCGCGCGCGTGAGCCGGCGTACCGTCTTCACTGCGGTGGGCGGCAAGGTGGTCCTGCTCAAACTGGCTCTTGAGTGGGCGATCGTCGGCGATGACGAGCCGATTGCGCTAGCGGACCGCCCGGCGATCAAGGCGATCGCGGCCGAGCCCGAGCCGTGCAGGGCGCTCGAGCTCTGGGTGCGCACGGTCGTCGATATCGCGGCTCGGGTCGCGCCGATCAGCGAGGTCCTCTACGCCGCGGCCGACGTCGACCCGGCCGCCGCGCAACTGGTCACAGACGCCGCCCAGCAGCGGATGTCCGGCGCTGCCGCCTTCGTCCGCTACCTCGCCTCCCTTGACGGCCTTGCCGCCGACGTCACCGAGCAGCAGGCCGCCGACATGTGCTGGGCGATCATGGACGGTCACCTTTACCATCTGCTCGTCTCCCAGCGCGGCTGGACGCCTGAGGCCTTCACCCGATGGCTGGCCGGCAGCCTTGCCGCGACCCTGCTGCGCCGCTGAGTCCGACTCCCACCCCCGCGTGCCGCCCTGCGGCGAGCTTGCGCGAAAGCAAGGCCTCGATGGGTGGTCGTGCCTCAGCTTGCCGCGGGCGGCCGGGGCCGGGCTTACCGGGTTTCGGTGCGCCGACTGGGCAGGTGATCTTCGCGCGGATGTTCCGGAACCCCCGCCGCACCCGCGCCGGGGTGAGCCGGCCCGGCGGGGCGGGGCGCGCTCCCAGGGCCGGCGCAGGTCGGCGGCCAGCGGCCGGGCGAGGCGGAGCTGAGCGTGGCGGCGATGATGAGCCGCGCGCCACCCTCGGCGAGGCTGTGAAGAACGCGTTCGAACTCTTCGGTGGAGAGTTCGGGCCGAGGGTTGTACTGGTCGAGTCCCGGACGGCTTCCAGGGTGGTGCAGGGGTGCGTGACGCGCTAGACATGGTCCTGAGCGGGCGATGAGCAAAGGGGGCCAGATGCCGCTAAGCGGGGTAAGCCATGTGGCCATCTTGACCAAGGACACCGATCGGCTGGTGGCGTTCTACCGTAAGGTCTACGAGGCCGAGGTGACCGGGCGCCAGGGGTTCGAGGGCTTCTGGCTCACTTTCATCTTCTCCAGGCGTCGCCCGGCCGTCGCATGAAGTTGCGACGAGCGCCTGACGGAGACCTTTTGCAACAGACCTCCATGGGTGTCGTGCTCCTTGTCGCTGCTGCCCCAAACTTCGCCGTCCCGGGGCAGGCCGCTGATGCAACACCTGTGGCGTGATTATCAGATGTTGATCAATCGCCGACCTGGCCAAATCATGAAAGTGCCCAGTTCGCCCTGATATGCGCTCCGGCTGCTGATCCGCCGTCATGCAGCCAGGGAACGTGACCGCCGCCTGCGGCAGCACAAGATCGAATCGGTGGCGTTGGTTTGGCCTCCCGGTGGCCTGTGGCCTGCGACGTCTGCGGATTTGATTTCGAAGACATGTACGGTGAGCGTGGCCGTGGCCGCATCGAGTGTCATCACGTTGTTCCGCTGCACGTCACCAGCCTGCGGAGGGAGTCGTGATGGCTACGGCGGAAGTAACTCGCCAGCGTCGCGGGCAGGCTCAGGGTCGTACGGAGTGTTACGCAATCAGTGGATGCCCGGCGCGTAGGGCACATGCAGATGAGCGCGTGACGTGCGGCCCACGCAGATGAGCGCGTCACGTGCGGTGCATGCGAGCGGTCCGGGGAGTCCGCAGCATCAGCGGTCGTTGCCCTGGGCTAGCATTGGTGGCCAACCCGTAGGCGGGTCCTCTCGCCAGCCTGTCCGCCACATGTCATCCTGGCTGTGGGACCGCGGGGGAAAACAATGGGCACACAGACCCGGAATCCCAGTCGGGTCGCTTGCCGTGGTGGTGGGGCATGGCCGGCGGATTCTGCTCTCCGCGCGTCACCGGCATCCCGGCGAGGTGATCCCGCTGACAAGGCCCGGCGCGGAGCCGTCGGTATTCGCGGCACCGCAGCGCTCGACGCCCACCGGGCCTGACGTTGGTGCGCAGACCGTGCCGCATCCGCGTGAGCCGTTAAGGATCTGGGGCGGGCACCGTGGAGGGCCGTGCTCCGGCCGTACTCGCCGGATGATCGGCGCGGCCTGTGTTGGAGTCGCGGCGGTGCTGACCGCCTGCACGACCGGGGACGGCCAGCACTCCGCTGCGGCCGGAAACGCGGCCGGCCGGGCCGCCGCGGTCATCACGGTCGGATCGTTCAATTTCCCCGAGAGTGTCCTGCTGGCCGAGATATACGGCGAGGCACTGGCGGCGAAGAAGTTCCCGGTGCAGATCCGGGCCGATCTGGGGCCACGCGAGCTTGTCGATTCGGCGCTGATGGACGGCCTCCTGCAGCTTGTGCCCGAGTACGCTGGGTCAGCACTGGAATTCGTCAGCCTGGGAAAGCTGCTGGCACGGCCCGACGTCGAAGGGACCGGCCGGGCACTTGCCGCTGCGGCAGCCAGGCGGGGACTTGTCGCTGGTCACCCCGCCGCTGCTGAAGACAACAACGCAATCGTCGTGACGGCCGCGACTGCCGCCCGCTACGGACTGCGATCGGTCGGCGACCTGGCCGCGGTCGCGCCGAGGCTGGCGTTCGGCGGCCCGCCCGAATGCCCTGAGCGCGCCTATTGCCTGCGCGGGCTGAATCAGACCTATGGTCTCCACTTCAAGGCGTTTGTCCCGCTGGACGCGGGAGGCCCGCTCACGCTGCAGGCGCTGGACGGCGGCGACATCGGCGCCGCCTTGCTCTTCACCACCGACCCGCACATCGCCGCGCACCATCTTGTCGTGCTGGCCGACGATCGCCACCTGCAGCCTGCCGAGAACATCACCCCCGTGCTGCGCCGCGACGTCGCCGTCCGCTATGGCCCGGCCCTCCTCGCGCTGCTCAATGCGGTCTCGGCCCGCCTGACCACGAGCGCGGTACGGGCCATGGAAGCGCGCGTCGAGCTGAACGGGCAGAAACCCCGCCTGGTCGCAGGGGACTGGCTGCGTGCGCAGGGCCTGATCCCGAAAGAGCGTGCGGTCCGTTGAGCGAGAACGGCGACGCGGCGAGCGCCCGCGACCACGCGCACGGCATTCCCGAGGGCTCCCCCGAGGCCGCCACTGAGGCCATTACCGAGGCCATCACTGAGGGCACCGCCCTGCAGCGGACACGCCGGCAGCGGCGGCCGACCGGCACGCCCCCGCCGCTGCCGCATCCGTTTTCCGTCAGCACCACGACATGGCTGGTCCTGCTCGCCGTCATCATGGCCGGGACCATCGTGATCTCACAGCAGACGTCGTGGCTGCGCGTCGATGACCGGCTCAACACCGCTGTGCTGCGCCTGCTTGCCGCCGGCCGCACCGGGTGGCTGACCGACATCGCCAACGGGATCAAGGTCGCCGGTTCCAGCTGGGGCGCCACCGCGCTCGGGCTCTCGGTGGTGGCGCTGGCCATGGCGTTCCGGCGTTGGCGGCACCTGCTCGTGTT
Organism: Streptosporangiaceae bacterium; assembly: GCA_035517695.1. Taxonomy (GTDB): domain Bacteria; phylum Actinomycetota; class Actinomycetes; order Streptosporangiales; family Streptosporangiaceae; genus DATFVJ01. The sequence continues at coordinate 19,161 of DATIYI010000213.1, read as the reverse complement.
CCTGTGCAGCCTGTTCTTCCTTGAGATCGCCGGCCAGTGGCTTTACTTCTGGTTGTCCAGGCCGCGCCCCTACGGCGTGCGAATCATCGCCAGCTGGCGAGGATATTCGGCACCGTCGCCTCCAGTCGCGGCCCTGACCATTTTCCTGATCGGCGCCGCCTACTGCCTAGTCGTCCCCGGCCGCCCTCGCACCTACGCAAAGGCGGCAGTGGCCGTCATTATCACGCTGTTTTGCCTGTCCCGCCTGTACCTTGGCGTGGATCATCCCGACGACGTGGTGTTCGCCGTCGTGGCCGGCGTCGCCGTCCCGGTGACGGCGTTCCGTTTCTTCACCCCGAACGAGGTATTCCCCGTCGTCTACCGGCGCGGCCGCACCGCCCACGTGGATGTGACCGGGCGACGCGGCGAAGCGATCCGGCGGGCCGTGCGCGACCAGCTCGGGCTCCATGTGTCCGAGATCATGCCGGTCGGGCTGAAGTCATCAGCCGGCTCCACGCCGCTGCGCCTGCGGGTCGAAGGCAATCCGCGCCGGCCCGACCGGTACCTGTTCGCCAAGCTCTACACCAGAGGACATGTCCGTGCCGACCGCTGGTACAAGCTGTGGCGGGCAATACTCTACGGCTCGCTCGAGGACGAACATCCATTCGAGACCGTGCGGCGCCTGGTTCAGTACGAGGATTACGCCCTTCGCCTCCTGCGAGATAGCGGAATCCCCACGGCCACCCCCCACGGCATTGTCGAGATCACACCAGAACGTGAGTATCTCCTGGTCACCCAGTTCTTTCACGGCGCGGTCGAACTCGGCGAGGCCGACATCGACGACGAAGTGATTGACCAGGGGCTGCTGCTGATCCGCAAACTATGGGACGCGGGGATCGCCCACCGTGACATCAAACCCGGCAACCTCATGATCCGCGCGCGGACACTGCTGCTCATTGACGTGTCCTTCGTCCAGGTGCGCCCGTCGCCGTGGCGGCAGGCGGTCGACCTGGGCAACATGATGCTGGTGCTCGCGCTGCGCAGCGACCCACGGCGGGTCTACCAGCGCGCGCTGAGCCATTTCAGCCCTGCGGAACTGGCCGAAGCCTTCGCGGCCACCCGCGGGGTGGCCAGTCCAACCCAGCTCCGCGCGTTCATGAAACGAGATCGGCGCGATCTGCTCGGTGAGTTCCGCGCGCTCGCACCGGCCCGGCCGCCGATCGTGCTGCAGCGGTGGACCATCAGGCGGGTGGGGCTGGCCACCGCGATGCTCGCCGTCGTTGCTGCGGCCATCTTCGCTGGCGGCAGGGCGTTCTTCCCGGCGCAGGACATCGGCGCAAGGGCCCCGGAATGCGGCACCAGCTCCTCGATGATTCTCAGTGCCCAGGCGGTGCCGTCCGCGGCGTTGGTGCCCTGCATCGCAGCACTGCCATCGGGCTGGCGAGTCGGTGGCGCGGACATCTCAAGCGGTCGGGCCAGCCTCTGGCTGGACTCCGACCGGGCGGGCGCGTCCGCGGTCACCATCACGCTCACCGCGACCTGCGACGTCTCCGGCGCTCAGCAGATCCCCTCCGACCAGGCCGGCACGCGCCGTTTCGAACGCCCGCTGAGCCTGACCCCACGGTTTGCCGACCTCCGCTTCTACACCTTTGCCGGCGGCTGCGCGACCTATGCGTTCCGGTTCGCCGCAGGAGCCCCACCGGTCCAGGCGGTCGCCGTCGACAGCGCGCTTACGTTCCTGCCACGAACGGTGCTAGCCGACTATATCCGGCACACGGAGGGCCTGGCACTGTGCGGAAGAGGCGCCAGATGTCCGGGTTGAGCCAGCCGCCTGTCGGGGAAGTTTGCATCCCGCAAACAAGGTTGCACAGCCTTTGCGAGTAATGGTTGCGTAGTGCGTGGTGACCAGCTCCGCACGCCAGGGGGATCGATGAGCAGACTGAGAAGGATCGCAGAGATTCCTGCAGGGAGCTGGACCAAATGGCTGGTCGTGGGCTTCTGGGTGGTCGTGCTCGTGGTCGCCGCCCCGCTGTCCTCAAAGCTCATGGGCGCGGAGAAGAACGACGCGAGCGCCTGGCTGCCCGCCAACGCCGAGTCGACCAAGGTCCTCAACGTGCAGGCGCAGTTCCAGTCGCCCAACGTCTACCCGGCGGTCGTCATCTACGCGCGCCCCTCGGGCCTGACCGCCGCGGACCGGGCCAAGGCCGCGGCCGACGCCAGGAAATTCGCCGCCCTCCCCGGCGTCGGCCCGGGTCAGGTGACAGGCCCGATCCGATCGCCGGACGGCAAGGCCATCGAGTCCACCGTCCAGGTCAACCTGGGCAACAACGGCTGGAACGGCGCAGCCAAGGCCGCCGACTCCATCCGCGCCATCGCCCAGTCGACCGCCAACGGCCTGACCGTCCACCTCACCGGCCCGCTGGGGAACGCGGCCGACAACAGCAAGGTGTTCAAGGGCATCGACAGCACGCTGCTGTACTCAGCCCTAGCGGTCGTGATCATAATCTTGCTGATCACGTACCGGAGCCCGGTGTTGTGGCTGCTGCCGGTGATCTCGTCCGGCGTTGCGCTGATCACCGCCCAGGCGGTGATCTACCTGCTCGCGAAGCACGCCGGTCTCACGGTCAACGCGCAGAGCGCGGGCATCCTGGACGTACTGGTCTTCGGCGCCAGTACGGACTATGCGCTGCTGATCGTCGCGCGCTACCGGGAGGAGCTACGCCGGCACGACCGCCGCCACGCGGCGATGGCGGAGGCGCTGCGGCGCGCGGGCCCGGCGATCATCGCGAGCGCCTCCACCGTCGTCCTCGCGCTGCTGACGCTGCTCGCCGCGGACCTGCAGTCGACGAAGAGCCTGGGGCCGGTGCTGGCCATCGGCGTGGCGGTCGGCGCGATTTCCATGCTCACCCTGTTGCCGGCCCTGCTGGTGACCTTCCCCCGCGGCGTCTTCTGGCCGTACAAGCCCACTTATGGCTCGGTCGAGCCGACATCCCGCGGGCTGTGGGCGCGGGTCGGATGGCGCATCGCACCCCATCCCCGAAGGGTATGGATCACGACCGCGGTGGTTCTCGGTGTCATGGCGATCGGGCTGACCGGCCTGAAGGCGAATGGCCTGACCAACGCGCAATCGTTCCGCGGGCATCCCGACTCGGTGATCGGTGAAACCGTGCTCGAACAGCACTTCCCGGCCGGTGCGGGCCAGCCCGTCATCGTCGTCGGCAAGGCGAGCGCCGCGGGCCGGCTGCAGGCCGCCTTCGCCGCCACCCCGGGCATCGCCAGCGTGTCGCCCCCGGTGATCCGTGGCGGCTACGTCTACCTCCAGGGAACACTGAAGTCGCCGCCCGACAGCCAGGCGGCGTACGGCACCATCGATCGGGTGCGAGCCGTCGTCCACAAGGTACCGGGCGCCGACGCCCTCGTCGGCGGCACCACGGCGATCAACCTCGATGTGGCGCGCGCATCCGCGCACGACCGCAATGTCATCATCCCGCTCATCCTCGTCGTGGTGCTCATCATCCTCGGGCTGCTGTTGCGGTCGCTCGCGGCGCCATTGATCCTGACCGCCACGGTGGTGCTCTCGTTCGCCGCCGCCCTCGGCTTCAGCGCCTTCTTCTTCAACCACGTGTTCGGGTTCGGCGGGGCTGATACCGCGTTCCCCCTGTTCGTGTTCGTGTTCCTGGTCGCCCTGGGCATCGACTACAACATCTTCCTGATGACCCGCGTCCGGGAGGAGACGAAGCGGCGCGACGCACGGCGCGGGGCGCTCGTCGGGCTGGCCGCGACGGGCGGGGTGATCACCTCAGCCGGCTTCGTGCTCGCCGGCACGTTCGCCGTCCTCGCCACCATCCCGTCGACATTCCTGACCGAGCTGGGTTTCGCGGTCGCGTTCGGAGTCCTGCTCGACACGATCATCGTGCGGTCCGTGCTCGTGACCGCGCTGAACCTGGACATCGGCCGGTGGATGTGGTGGCCGAGCGGGCTGGCGCACAAGCCGGACCCGGCACCGGAGGAGCTCAGCGAGGAGCGCGCCGCGGCCATGACCGCGGGCTAACCCGGCGCTCCGCCACGAGGTCAACGGCAGCGTCGATGGCGAAACCGAGCGCCGCGCCGCCGACAATGTCGAGCGGGAGATGGGCGCCGATATACGCGCGGGACAGCCCGACGATCGGCACGGTGAGCACGATAACGGCCTGCCCGGCCGGGCTGAACCACGGCCAGGCGGCGGCACCCAGCGCGGTCGCGACGCCCGCATGGCCGGACAGATATCCGAGCCCGGAAGCCTCCGGACCCCGGCAGCGTGCGCCGGGGAGCAGAATTGCCGGGCGCGGCCGACGGACCTCTCGCTTGACCAGCTTGGCCAGCGCCCACGTCGCCGAGCCCGCCGCGGCCAGCCGCCAGGCCAGCCGCCGGTCGCCGGCTGCCCACGCGGCGCCCGCCGCCGCCGGCACGGCGCCGAGCGTGCCGAGCTGCATGATCATCCACGTCGGTCCATAGAACGAGTCGGGCAGGCCGTTAACCACAAGGAATAGTCGGCTCTCGCGGCGCCCGACCCGGTCGGCGCGCACAGGACACGCACTAGCCAGTATCCCGGCCAGGCCGATACCGAGCCGGACCCACGGATCGGCGAGCACGGCCAGCGCAGGGCGTGGGCGATAGTTTCTCCTGCGCAGAATTGGCGCGACGCCGGGGCGGCTGGCGGTACCGTTCACGGGCGTTGTCACGGCCTCGTTGTACCAGATCAGCGAGGGTCCTCGCCGCGCGCGACCAGGAAGGCGCGCGCTATTACCCCATAGCCGGCCTGGTTGGCATGCTGGTTCGGCCCGCGGGGCGGCGGCGCGCATTCCCAGGTCCACCGGCAGATAGCAGCGACATTGCGCGGCAGCGCGCCGAACCTCGCCGACGTGACCTGGCGGCCGAAGTCTGCGGTGTGGAAAGCGCCGAAAACGTCGGCGATCGCGGCGCCGGAGTTTTTGTAGACATTGACCAGAAAGCCGTTGTAGGCGGCCGCGAGCCGTGCGCTGACACGCGCGAGCGCCTGGCCGACCTGGCCGTTACGCCAGTCGGCGAGCGCAGGAAGGTAGTAGTTCATCCCGATGATGCGCGCGCCGCCCGCGGCGTCGCGGAGCGTCGCTGTGATTTTCGTGAGGTTGGCGGTGGCTTGCGGCATGAAGGTGGCAATGCAGGACGCGAGCTTGCCGACGCTGGGCCTGGTGATGCAAGAGCCGGGGTCGTTGCCGCCGATGTCGATCGTGATGAGCGGGACCCTGCCCTGGTGGGCCCGGAGGAACGTGACCGCGGCGGCCAGCTGCGATCCGCCGGCATAGGAGCAGATCCCGCCTTTGATCATGGTGGCGGTGGTCTCACCGGGGCAGCCAAGCTTGACCAGGCGCAGGCCCAGGTTGTGCCGGTGGAGCGCCGAATAGAGCTGGTCAGCGTAGCCGTCGCGGGTCGGGACGCTGTCACCCGCCGAATTGGGCTGTACCCCCTGCGCCAGCGAGTCACCGAGGGACAGGTAGTAACTGGCGGGTGGCCCACGGTGCGCCGCGTGGGGAGGCGCGGTCGTCGCTGGGCCCGAACAGCCGGTAACCAGAGCGGCGAGGGCGAGCGCGATGGCGGGCCAGATGTGGCGCATTGCTCCCCAGCTCACGCGGTGATTGTCAGTCAACATCGGCGCAACGTCGTTACGGCCGGCCGCGGATCGATCACTTGTGGCTGTCCGTATCGCGTGGTTGCCGCGCCCGGTGGCCGCCGTCCCGCGTACGGCGCAGCCAGAAACCTGTGCTCACTAGGGTAAGTGAGCGTCCAAAAATAACACGCGCGGTTGGGTGCCCGGGTTGACGGTGTAGTTCCACTCGCCATGAAAATCGTGCGGGTGCAAGATGCCGGTCTTTTCCAGGTCCTTGATCTGCTTGGCCGGGATCTTGATGCCCTTGGGGTACTCGCCGGTGTCCAGCTCCGCGGCGACGGTCAGGCCGGTGCGGGTGGTGACCGCGGCGATCGTGTTCACGACGACCTGGTGGCTGACCAGGGACCGGTCCTTCCAGGCCAGGGAGATCTGGGAGAACAGCCGGTGCTCGATTTTGTTCCACTTGCTGGTCCCGGGCGGCAGGTGGCAGACCATGACCTCCAGCCCGGTCTCGGCGGCGAAGCGGGCCAGTTCGGTCTTCCACAGCCGGGTCCGGTACCCGTTGGAGCCCCCGCCATCGGCGGTGACCAGCAGCCGTGACGCCTGCGGGTAGACCTCGCGGCCCACGTTCTGCCACCAGGCGCGGATCGTGTGCACGGCGAACTGGGCCGTGTCGTGGTCGGTGCCCACCGCCACCCACCCGGAGTTCGCTGCGACGTCGTAGACGCCGTAGGGGGTGACCTTGCCCAGTTCCTTGTCGATGAAGTCGTGCACGTTGGTCTTCTCCGGCTGGCCCTCGGGCCGCCAGCTGCGCCCAGCCTGCTTGTACTGGCCGATCTTCTCCTTCTTCGTCGCGTCCACGCTGATCACCGGACATCCAGCGGCCTGGTGGTCTTGCACCTGGGCGTTGATGTAGCGGAACTGGCCGTCCCGGTCCGGGTGCTGGTTTCCCTCCAGGGTCTTCACACTCGACTGCGGGCTGAACCCCTGGTCCTTGAGCAGCCGGCTCGCCGTCATCGGCGACACCTTGTGCCCAGCCTTGCCCAGCTCATCTGCCAGGGTCCGCAGCGACTTGGTCGTCCACTGCAACGGGGACTCCGGGTCGCCGCGGGCGTCTGGGTCCACCAGTGCCCGCAGCGCGCCCGTCAGGCCAGGGTCGGTCTGGCCGGCGCGCTTACGGCCGCCACCGGGCCGGCGTGCCCGCCCAGGTTCTTCTTCTCCGTTCTCCAGCTCGAACACCCCGCGCGTGACAGTCGAGCGCGCCGCGCCGGTCGCCTGCGCGACCAGGCTCACCCCGCCGCGGCCGCCCTCCCGCGCCTCGGCGGCCATCCACAGGCGGCGCTGCCGCTCATCCAGGAACGGTGACAGAAGTTCCCATTTGCGCGTGACCTCGGCCTCGCGGTCCGCGGCGGTGACCATAGCACAAGCGTAGGCGTCCATAGCAGAACTGTAGCAGTTATTCTTGGACGCTAACTAATCTCGTGAAACCTTTCCTGCTGCTGGCCACTCGTCCGGAGGACGACGCAGCAGATAACGAATACCAGTCGTTTCTGGTCTTCACCCGGCTGTTCAAGAGCGGCCTGCGCCGGATCCGGCTGGGAGAAACGGCGGCTGGGAAACGTCGATCTGGACGGCTGGTCGGGGATCCTGTTCGGCGGCGGACCGTTCGACTCCAGCGACTCGGAGAGGTCAGAATCTCCCGTGCAACGGCGGGTCGAGGCAGACCTGCGCGGCGGCTCGACCGGGTGATCAACGCCGACTTCCCATTCTTCGGAGCCTGCTTCGGCATCGGTACCCTCGGCAACCACCAAGGGGCAGTGATCGACCGGCGGCACGCCGAGCCGGTCGGGTTCGGCGCGGGTCACCCACACCCGAGGGCGGGCAGCCCGCTGCTTCGCGGGCTGCCCGCCACGTCCGACGCGTTCACCGGCCGCGAGGAAGTGATCAGCCAGCTGGCGCACCCCGCCGCGCTGCTGGCCACCTCCCCCACCTACCCGGTGTAGGCGTTCAGGATCGGCTCGCACGTCTACGCCACCCAGTTCCCCCCCGAACTCGACGCGGTCGGCCTATGCACCAGGATCGAGGTCTACAAGCACGCCGGCTACTTCGAACCGGAACGAGCTGGCGAACCCAAGGCACTGGCCCATAGCAGCAACGTCACCCACCTGCCCACGCGGTCATGCCAGGCACCATCAGCCCAGGACAAGCCGAGCAGACCAGACCGGTCCCCGCGGGTCCTGGTCGTTCGTACAGCGGGCGCTCCACCTGGACCTGCAGCGCCCAGCCGCCCCCCGAGGGTGGGCCGACCATGACGGATGAACCGGCCGGCCGGAGTGCGCAGCGGGCATGTCAGGGGAGAGGACCTGTGGGTGCCGAGAACCACGTCACGCGGTCTGACCTGGCCTCACAGCGCCATCTCGGCTCCCCATGCGCATTAATATAAGCACCGGAGCCGGGTGGCACGAAATGTCGTATAACTTTACGCGCGCGCGCATAACACATAACTAACTGACTGCATCATCGTTTCAGCAGGCGTGCAGCTCGGCGGTGGTCATCTGGAAGTCCACGCTGGGCGGGCTCAACATACGGCAGCGGCGGCTGTCCCGCGCCTACGATGGGTTGTCATGTCGGCGAACCGGATGAACCGTGATGAGTTCTACACCGCGATGGCGCCGAATGACGACGCGCGCCTCCGCAAGATCTTGTGGACTCTCTACTGGCGAGGAAACGCCCAGCTTCGCGAGCGCATCGAGGACGAGCTGCGCTCGCCGGAGCAGCCGAAAGTGAAGCCGAGGAAGAAACTGCCGGACCCGGACACCGTGCTGGACGAGGTGACGACGTTCGTCAAGCTGGCGAAGGACGGTGCCTACATGGCCGGGGACCGCCGGGTGCACCGCACCGAGCGGTCCAAGTGGCGGCTCACGTTCCGTCGGCTGGTCGCCGACGCGCTGGGGGCGCTCCAGGCCGACGATCCCGGGCCAGCGCAGCAGGCCGTCGCGGAGATGGTTGACCTTGCCTGCGCCATGAAGAGTTATGACTACTTCCACTCCGATGACCCAGTGGAGGCCGCGAAGTTCGTGGTTTCGGATGCCGTCGCCGTGCTCTGGGAGTCGGTGCTCCGTCATGACGGCTTCGCGGCCTTCGCCCGGCGCGTGCCGGAGCAGCTCATCCGCTGGGAGGCGGACTACGGCTGGACTCGACGGGGTTACGGTCAGGTGCCGGAAAAGGAGACAGCCCTGGGCGGTCCGCTCGCCCGGCTGCTCACCACGCCTGACATGTGGCGGACGTTCACCGAGTCCTACCTGGACGCACTGGACGCGGCCGGACGGGCGGACCCGAGGCGACCGCGCACCGTGTACGGAAGTTTCGACGAGACTCGCTACCGACGCCACGAGCGCACCAAGGACCTCGCAGCTTGGCACGAGATGCTCCTCGACCGGTTCGCTGGAACCCCCGAGGATGCGTTGCTGGACGGGCTCGCCGCGAGCCCGGCGCTTGCCGGGCCAGAGCTCACCTTCCTGCGCGCGAGGATCGCGGAGCGCCGCGGTGACGTCGCCCAAGCCGCCACGCTGGTCGCCAAGTGCCTGAAGGAACTGCCCGGTCATGCAGGCTACCTGGACTTCGCTGTCGAAGTCGGCGCGGAACTGCCTCCGCGCGCCCGCGAGCTGCTACGCGAGCGCACCCGGATCTTGGGTGATGCCTCTTAACCTTAACGCGGCCCGAGCCGCGGGCAGGCGTACAGAACCGCGACCTAGACGGCCAACGTCCTGACAGGCGCCGAGCTGACATCCGCTCAATTAGGCGGATCTCGCGCGGGGCCGTAACCAGCGATCGTGACGCAGCGTTACCGCTGCTCAAGAGCGTGAGCGACCTCCCTGGAGAATACTTCCTCCTCGAGCAGCGTCAGTTTGATGCTCTGTCGGAGCGCAGAGTGCCCTGTTCGGCGTCCCAACGGCAGTGCCGCATACGACGCCGACATCCCTTCTTCTTCTTCTTCTTCTTCTGCCGCCGGCCACCTGATCGCCCACACGGCCCGCGTTGCCTTCGCCAGCGGAGCCGATCTCGGACTCCTGACCGCGGCGGCAATCGTCCTGGCCGACTGAGTCCCCGCTCTCGCCAGCCTGCGCGGATGGGTGACCTCGGCCGGCGCCGTCACCGATGACCCGCGGCAACTCGCCGGCCGCGCACCGGGCGACAATGAGTTCGTGATCCCGACTGTCCGGACCCGCTGGCGATCACCCGGCTGTGCTCTGCAGCGCCTTGGCGTCATCATCGCGGCGTATCCAGCCTTCCTGAACATCGTGCGGGGACGCGATGGCGTTTCTCGCTCGGCGTCGAAGAGCAGCCGTGGCTGGCCGACAGGCATGATGCGGCTGGGTCGGCCGGGGCACCGGCGGGGGGCGATGTCGGTAGAGGCTGTCGCGATCCCGAACCGCCTGCTGCCATCACAACACCGGCCCCGCCGAAGTCGGTCAGTGACCGGCCGGGCCTTCGGACCGGTGCGAGCGATCCGGTGAGGAGGCTGCCGGATCGGGTGTGGAAACTGCCGGCGCATGAGGACGACGAAGCGGCGGAGGAGGAGGGCATTGGCCGGATCCTGGCGCTGTCCGATGGCGTGTTCGCCATCGCCATCACCCTGCTGATCCTTGAGATCGCAGTGCCGGCGACGACGAGCGGCACCGGCCTGCCCAAGGTGCTGCTGGGGCTTTGGCCCCGTTACCTGGCCTACGTCCTGAGCTTTGTGGTGATCGCCAGGTTCTGGGTGATGCACCGGCTCACATTCCGGCTCATCGCCCACGACGACGCCGCGCTGGTGTGGCTCAACCTGCTGCTGCTCATGTTCGTGGCGTTCCTGCCGTTTCCCACCGCTGTCCTGGGAGAGCACGCCGGGTCGCCCGCAGCGGCGGTTCTCTATGCGACCTCGGTGGCCTTGGCGTCAATGGCCTCCGCAGCCTCCTGGTGGTACGCATCCGGCAGGGGAAGCCTGTTGAGGCCGGATGCCGGGCGTGCGCAGGTAAGGGCGCTGCGGGCCCGCAGCCTGTCGGGACCGGTGCTCTTCACGCTGACCCTGCCAATTGCCATATTCGCCCCTTATGCCGCTGAAATAGCGTGGATTCTCGTATTGCCTCTGAGCCGGATCGTATTTGTCTGGTTCTTGGCTGATGAACACGAACAGTCCGGCTAAACTCCAAAAGCAGCAAGGATGTCTAATAGGCGGCTGCGAAAGCATCCGCGCCCGAAAAGATGACCTTGTGCCCTCCGCCGCATTCCATGCACCACCGGCAACCGGCGCAAACACGCAATTCACGCATGGGCAACCGAGCTGAGACCGGCACCGCAGATCCGCAGTACCCCACTCAGATCATCCGTTCGGTCGCGCGGCACCGGCGGCCACGCTGGCGATCAGCTCGCGGTGCAGATCGGCGGCTCGGCGAGCGCCAGTGTGATCTAGGTGGACGGTGCAGAGCGCGAGGGCGTCAACGAACACCAGCGCACCAACCAGGGCCAGTACCGGAGCCGAGTTCCAAAAGCCCATAGGAGCAGGGTTGACCCTGATGCGTGCGGGATGCATCTCAGGGTCGAACCGGGGTCGATCCCGATCGACGCGGGCAGCCGGCGGCGGCAGCCTTAACGCATCAGCACGACCACTGCGACAACACCGGAGACCGATCACCATGCTCGCGATCATCGCCCTCGTCCTCATCGCCATCGTGGCTCTGACCTTCCTCAGCTTTGCTGTGCACCTCCTGTTCTCCCCGTGGCTTCTGCTGGCGGTCATTGGCATCCTGGCCTGGGTTAAGTTCCGCCCGCGACGCTCCCACCAGTAGCGTGCTGCACGGGCGTGAGCGTCAGTCGCCGACAAAGCCCGCGCCTTCGCCTCCCCGTCCCTCCGGCCGACCCACGCCGGCAGCGGGAACGCACCGGGCGCGCTCGACGGCCGCAGCGGCCAGCTCGTCACTTACCGCGGGCCGGGCGGGGGGACGTCACTTGCGCGCCGTGCGCCACGGTCGCGGTCTCATGGATGTCGCACGCGTAGCCCCTCCAGCCCCTTCCTGACGGCGGCGTCAGCCTAAGCTTCCCCGCGCCCGGCCCGGGTTCTCGCGCTCGCACAGTTGCGGCAGGAAACTCGGCAGGTTGGCCATCTCCTCGATAGCGTGCTATCCGGCCAGGCAACTGGTGCCGGGACCGGCTGGGCGTTGCCGCCGCCACGGCGGGGAGGGCTGCGGTCCTGCTAGGCCCGACCTTGAGTTACACGGCGGTCGCGGTCCTGGTGCCGGCCAGCGTTTCCCAGGGGCTGCTCGTGAGTGCATCGCTCTGGGCTGGAGCCGTTGTCGTCGCGTACGCCGCATGGACCCGGCACGAGGGCCGCCCGGCCGGATCTGAATGGGCGTTCCCCGTAACCTGGTGGTCAGTGCAGCTAGCGGCGGCGGCCGTCGCGGCAGTCGTCTTCGCGATCTTGCTGCCGCCTGCCGGGCGCAGCCACGCTGACCTGCTGCGGATCACGATCGTCGGAGTGATCGGCGAGGAGGCCCTGTTCCGCGGCCTGCTCGGGGATGTCATGCAGTCCATGCGGCATCGCGAGGGCCGTTGGCCAGACGCCGCGACACTGGCGCTTACCTCCGTCTTGTTCGCGATCGCGCACGTCCAGTACGACGGCTTCCGTATGACGCTGGCACTTGCCGATCAGGTCGGATACACGCTGGCCGCGGGCCTGGTGCTGGGCTGGGCCCGGGGGAGTTCCGGCAGCATCACGCCGCCGATCCTGCTGCACGCCCTAGGCAACGCCGGCCTCAAGCTGGCCGCGATGCTCGGCCGAACCGGTGCGGGGGCTGCCCGACATCCCGAGGACCGAGAAACCAGAGCCGAAGTTGCACCGGTTGTCTCAGGGTTTGCGCCGCTGACCTGGCATTTTGCGCGTCCTGCTCGTTCGGCGTTCTGACTGTTCAAGATGAGCTGGATCGGGACGCCGATCATTGCTCGTTTCGGTTTGTGACCATACTGCGGCTCAGCGTGGGGCGGGGTGTCTGCCGTCCTCGTTATTACAAGGTGTCACCTCCTTTCGTTCGTCGTGGCTCAGGTGGCGAGGGCTTCGAGGCGGGCGGCATAGTTGGTGCCAGTGGGCGCGGGCCTGGTGGCGGCGTCGCCAGTGTGACCAGCGGAGGCCGGAGGCGAGGCGGGCGAGGGTGCTGAACCCGGCTTTCCAGTCGCGGGCGAGGCGCTCAATGCAAAGGGTTTCGGTGGCGGACAGCCCGATCGGGGGGATATCGGGCGGGCAGGGCTGGCCGCCCCGGACCGGCCGCGGCGCGCCGTACGGGTAGAACTGCAGGTCAGCGGTGCTGGCGGCGTTACCGCCGAGCGGCTCCGCCGGGCAGCGCTGGTCATTCTCGCCGGGGTCCTGCCGCTGGCCGCGGCCGGGTCGGTCGCGCCGATGACCCGCGGCTGGGTCCGCAAGGTCGCCGCGCGGATGCTGGCCCTGATCTTTTACAAGCCCGCTGCCACCGCGGTGTACGCGGCCACGTTCACCATGATCGGGGCCGGCGGCACCCGGACCGCGCTGATGGGCTCGTCATGCTCGCCGTGTCCGTCGTCGCTCTGCCTGCCCTGCTGAAGTACTTCACCTGGACCACCGGCACCATTGGCGGCACGCCGGCGGCGGCCAGATCTTGGCAACCGCCGCCGCAGGCGCGATCGCGGTCGGCGCGCTTCGCTCATCCCGCGGCGGCGGCGCGTCGGCCGCCCAAGACTAGGCCTCCTACCTCGGCTCCCGCCTCGGTGCCCCGCCCGGCGGCCGACTGGGCGGGCCCACTGGCGGCGCACTCGATGGGATGCCCGGCGGCCGACCTCCCCGGCCTGGACAGGTCCCCAGGTCTGGCAGTGCCCGGCCCGCGACCGGCGGCACGGCGAGCGCCAGGCCTGCGAGCACGGCGGGCGGAGCCAGACCTCGGCGGCCGACTCGTCGTCCTCGTCGTGAACCAGCGTTGAGGCCGCGGAGCGGCCCGCTTCGCGGGACCGGACGGCGGCGTCACCGTCGAGTCCGGTTCGCTCGATGCACCAATCGGTCCACTCCGGTAGCAGCCGCAGTGCCGGATTAGCATGGTCAGCAAAGTGGGACTCGCGAATCAGGTGTGCCGCCATCTCGATACGGTGCGGCGAGCAGGCGTGGAACGACCGCTCGTCCGGATACTCGTGGGGTCCCCGCTCTTCATGGATAGTGGCCGCGCCCCGGCCACTGCCGCGGGGACGTCATCGTGCCGAGTGGCGTACCAGTCCATGAACGCGTCAGGCGCATGGCCGGCACCGAACTAGGAAGAGCCCCGCTGCGGCATCCGCTGATCCGGTGAGGTCGCGGGCACGGCGCCGGAGCCGGTAGAGGGAACTGATCGGCCATGCCGAGATCCTGCCCCGGGGCACGGGCGTGCACAAGGGGCCGCACGGCCAGCGACTGGGCCGAAGTGGTTCTTGGCAGGCATGCCCAGCTTGGCACGCTTCGTGCAACTGGAGGAGCCGCAGAATCGGACCGAGTATCCGGACGAGCTGCTCTCAGCACCCTCCCAGCCCATGAGCGGATGCTCCCGGCGCTGTCTGTTCCTCGCGCGAGGGCGGCGCCGTCCGGTTCACGTCGTCCACATAAGGAACGCCCCAGAACCACCCACCGCCCGCAGCGTGGTCGCGCGAGCGGGCCGGCGAGGAACTCCAGATTCCGATCCACAAGCCGATGGCCCAGTGAAGAGCGGACCTCACCCAGCGGCCAAGGCCGCCGATGGCCGGCCGCGCGTCGTGGCGGATGCCTGCGGGTTCCGGGCGGCGCCGAGGTACTGACTCCTGGGGTCCGGCGACAGTTGCGAGGTCAGGTCCCGCCTACGGCTTGCGCTCGCGGCCGTCGTACCTGCCGGGGATGTACTCCTCGAGAACGGCGTGGAAGTTGGTGCCGCCGAAGCCGAACGCGCTCACGCCGCCGCGCCGGACGCCGCACGGCGGTACCGGCCACTCGCGCAGTTCGGTGTTCACGCGGAACGGCGAGGCCGGCCAGTCGACGCTGGGATTGGGGTCGCGGAAGTTGAGGCTCGGCGGGAGCACCTTGTTGTGGAGGGCCATGGTCATCTTGAACAGGCCTGCGGTGCCCGCGGCCGACTTCAGGTGGCCAATGTTCGACTTGACCGATCCGAGCGCGACTGTTCCGGGAGCGACGGCGCCGCCGAAGATCGCGGTCATGCTCTCCAGCTCGGCGGCGTCGCCGACGCGGGTGGACGTGCCGTGCCCTTCGATACAGGACACCGTGTCCAGTGACGCACCGGCGTTGCGCCAGGCCCGCTCGACCGCCAGTTTCTGCCCGACTGGGTTCGGCGCGGTGATCCCCTTGCCCTTGCCGTCGCTTGATCCAGCAATGCCGAGCAGGACCGCGTAAATCTTGTCCCCATCGCGCTCGGCGTCGCAAAGGCGCTTGAGCACGAATAGCGCCGCACCCTCGCCCATCACGAAGCCGTCCGCGCCGGCGTCGAACGGACGCGTGCCGGTCGCGGACAGCGCACCGATCTTGCAGAACTTCACGAACGCGCCGACGCCCATGTTGCCGTCCACCCCACCGGTGACCACGGCGTCGTACTCGCCGTTGACCAGGCCCTGGGCCGCGGCGGTAAGCCCGGCGAGCCCGGAGGCGCAGGCGGCGTCCGTCGTGAAGCTCGGCCCGCGGAAATTGAACAGGTTCGCGATCCGGCCCGCGACGATGTTCGCGAGCTCACCGGGCATGGTGTCCTCGGTGATCTCCAGGAACTGGCTCAGGTAGGACCTGGATGTCTGCTCAAGTATGGCCTGACGTGTCTGAGGGGGCAGCGCGCCGAACGCGGCGGCACGCTCAAGCTCACATATGAAGTCCGGCAGCTGGATACGCATGTTGCTCGCGAAGTGCTTCTCGCCGCCGATGGCGTTTCCGATGATCACCGCGACCCGTTGCGGGTCGACCTTCCATCCGGGCCAGCCGGCGCCGACCAGGGCCTCGCGAGCAGCCGAGACCGCCCATTTCTGGCCGTCGTCCATCTGTTCGCCGACCTTCGGCGGCACCGGCAGCCGCCACCTAAACGGATCCCAGGCGAACTCGCGGACCCAGCCGCCGATGCGGGAGTAGGTCTTGTCGGGCGCGCGCGGGTCCGGGTCGTAATACCGATCCGGGTCCCACCGGTCCTTCGGCACGTCAGTGACCGAGTAACGGCCGGACGTGATGTTCTGCCAGAAGGCCGCCGCGGTCGGCGCCTCCGGCATGATCGCGCCGACGCCGACAATGGCAACAGGTTGCGCCTGGCCCTGTCCTGGCTGTCCCACGGCTGGCTGGCTCATACTCATCACTGGTCAATCCTTCCCGGGTGCAGCGTTCCTTCCAGGGCGCAGCGTTGCCGCGCCGTAAATTGCGTCGGCGATGGTGCCCATGCCAGCTTCAGGCCTGCCCGCGTCGGCCACCACCGCCCAAGGCAAGACACAGGCTGGATAGGGGCGCCGCCCGAAAAGGCGGGCCGAACCCGGGCATCATCACCAAAGCAGCCGGAGCGTAGTCCGGCACCGGCTGCCCTGTCGGCCAAACCCGTGCTCAAGGCCATTTCACACACCCCCTATCCACCATTGACTCCAGACCGCCGGCCGGGAGGGGCCGTTGGTCCCGGCGACCCGAGGCGATTGACCATCTACGTGCCAGTAACAACAGTATTGGTCGGGAACTGCAGCAGAATGCTACGATGAGCGACGGTGCAGTTACTTTGCGGGGCACCACCCATTGCCTAGACGATCACCTTGAGTTCTGGCTTCAGTGCGCTGACGAGGCCACTCGGGCGTGTCATCCGGGGACCGCTTGCCCTAAGGAGGGCATCTGATCCACAGTGACAGGTGTCTGTACCCAGTGCCGGGAAAGATCTGCTGCCCAGATCCCACAGCTTTCGCGGTATCGCCTCTAAAGATCGCCGTCATGACCCCTCGCCGTGCCTACCGCACTGACTTGTCCGGCGCCCGCTGGGCGCTGATCGAACCGATCCTGGCCGCCTGGCGGGCGGCGCGGGCCAAGCCTGCCTGGGCCTCAGCGAACCCCCGCATGACCTGCGCGAGATCGTGAACGCGATCTTGTGTGTGAACCGGACCGGGATCGCCTGGGAGCACCTGCCGCACGATTTTCCGCCATACAAGACGGTCTATGACTACTACGCCAAGTGGGAGAAGGACGGCACGACCGAGGCTATCCACGACGAGCTGCGCGCAAGGTTCGCGGGGCGGCGGGCCGCAGCGAGCTGACCAGCGCGAAATCGCAGCCGGTGCTGGTGAGCTCGTCGCGGGCCAGGACGACGGTGACGAGGGTGGTGTGGAACGACCCGTACCCACAGGCAGCCGACCACCGTCGCGATGTGCTTGACCTCGGCCTTGCGGGAGTAGGAGGCACCTGATGCGTGGCCCATTCGGCGGCCGCGGCGATCTGGGCGCAGGTGCCCAGCCGGAACCCCGGACCTCTTGCATGCCATCAGCAGGCAGCCCGTCCGCCAGCGTGCTTCCCCGCGCGTCACCGTCCTAGCTCGTACACTCCAGTCCACTCCCGTGCGCTCCGGTTGCTGTACTTCCGTGCTGTACCGCTCCCGACCGCGGCGAGCGGCTGTGGCTCCAGCTGCCGCTGTTCAACTTCCACGAGTACGAGGAGTACTTCAGGAAGTGGGCTGCGTGCGCGGCGTGAGCCGCGGACGCCTGAGAATGCCTCACTCGATACGGTGCCGATCTGGATGCCGCTCAACCGGGCCGGCACCAGCGGCGACCTCGCTCCCCTGCTCCAGGCCGTTCGCAAGTGGTGGTTCGAAGCCGACACCTGGCGCGGCCCCGTAGCCCGTCGCGAGTACCTAGCCCGCCTGTTTCAGGACCTCACCGCAGGCTCGCCCCCACCGGGGCAACGGGTCAGTCGCACTCGGATCCGCGAACGATTCGGCGTCTGGCGCCATGTTCCGCCGGGAACTAGACAAGCCTGCCGGGGTCCCGCTGCGCGACGTGCAAGAGGCCGCCTCGCATGGGCCAGCGCGGCGAGGCGGGCACGCCCCCCGGGCGGGCTGCCGCGTTCGCCAGTGCGCGTACATCGGGCTAGCCCGGACGAGGTTAGCCCCGTGTGCCAGTGGGCGGCAACCTCGGCAATCCCGGAGGGTGCACCGAACGCGCAACTTCTGCAAGTCCGGTGGGCCGGGTGCTGCGGTGTGATGGGCATGCGGCGGCGTCGACGGTGGCCCTTCAGCAGCCCGGACGGCGGCGGAGTCACGATCCGTGGCACCAATGCCCGTTCCGCGTCGTGACGCGGGCGGAGCCGTGTCAAGTCGGTGGTCACCCCGCCGCGCGTGCCGCGCTACGGGCAGCACTGCCGAGACCGGTGACCCCCGTATCGCCCTCCGGTCGAGCATGTGCGGCGTGCCGGGACCCACGTGGTGCACAGCAATCGCCTGCACCTGGCCGCCCCGAAGGAACCGTGCAACCCGGGCGTGATGGGCGCCGTCCGTCCCCTGGTCGTGCGGCGCTCCCCAGGCGACCGTGAATACCTGCCAGCCGCGGATCTCGTCGACCACGCCGGCGACCGCGACCCGGTCTGCCTGTCCCCAGCATGGGTCGACCTGGCCATCGGCGCTGATCGGCACACACACCCGCGCGCCCGGCGCGCGGTCAGCGAGGGTGGGCGACGCCCTGCACCGCCGGGTCGAGCAGCGGCAACACCTTGGCCAGGTGCCGATCCCGCACGCCCGCCGTATCGAAGCCCGCCTCCTCCAGCACCTGCCTGGCACGCCGGTCCAAGTGGCAGCCTCCGGACAGGTACCGCCACAGTGGGTCGACCCGATCCTGAAGCCGGCCCAGCCGGCTGCCGTCAGCGGCCCGCACGTGCTCCAGCACGAGCAGCAGACCCTCCGGCCGCAGAACCCGCCGCAGCTCGCGGGCGGACTGGCCTGGATCCCGCACCGAGCACAGCACCAGCGCGGCGAGCGCGGTGTCCACCGACGCGTCCGGAAGTGGGAGCTGCTCGGCGAGCCCGCCGACGTAGTAGGCCGGGACCGGGGCCGCGGCGGCTCGCCGCCGGCCGAGCCGCCGCATCGACGGGTCTGGCTCGATCGCGATCACCTCAGTGACCGCGGCGGGCAGGTGGGCCAGATCGTGACCTTGCCCGGCGCCAAGGACAAGCAGCCGGCCGTGCGCCGCCGCCAGGGTGCCCGTGCGCAGCCGGGCCATCGAGGTGCGTTCCGCCACGTGCGCCAGCGCTGCGTAGCTCCAGGCAAATGCGCGGTGCCGGTGCGCCCGCTCGTCCAGCCGCCTGATTACTCGGATGCTCATCGCAGCCAGCGTAACCGCCCTCTACAGTCGGACTGCCGCCAGCCGTCCCGCCGACCGAACCGGCGGCCAGCGAGGCCCGCCCGGCTAGTGTAGCTATTAGCTTTCTGTTTCCTTGAGGGTGGCCCGCCCGCGCCGGACCTTCGCCAGGATGTCCTCGGTGTTGGCGGTCCACACGAATGGCTTGGGGTCGTCGTTGCTGGCTTTGAGGTATTCCTCGATGGCGGCTATGAGAT
>DATIYI010000212.1:0-10186 GCA_035517695.1 Streptosporangiaceae bacterium | reverse complement strand
GACTGGGCTGAGGACCACCATGATGTGGAGGTGATGGACGCCGCGGGCCGGGTGCTGGCTAAGGCGCGGCTGCCCGAGGGCGTGGCGGGGATGACCCGGCTCCACGAGCTGACCGGGCAGTATCTCGGCGAGGACGCCGGGGAGGCGGAGGTGCTGGTCGGGATCGAGACCGACCGCGGCCCGTGGGTGGCCGCGCTGGTCGCCGCCGGGTACACCGTGTGCGCGGTCAACCCGCTGCAGGCATCGAGGTACCGGGAGCGCCACGGCGTGTCCGGCGGCAAGAGCGACCGCGGCGACTCTCACATGCTGGCGGACATGGTGCGCACCGATTCCCACCAGCTGCGGGCGGTGGCCGGGGACAGCGCGGACGCGGAGGGCATCAAGGTGCTGGCCCGCACGCATAAGACGCTGATCTGGGAACGCACCCGGCACCTGCAGCGGCTGCGGCACCAGCTGCGCGAGTACTTCCCCGCCGCGCTGGAAGCGTTCGAGGACCTGGACGCCCCTGACGCCCTGGAGCTGCTGGGCAAGGCCCCGGAGCCGGCGCGCGCCGCCAGGCTGACCCGGGCGCAAGTATCGGCCGCGCTCAAGCGCGCCCGCCGCCACCACATCGCGGACAAGACCGATGCGATCCTCGCGGCGCTGCGCGGCGAGCACCTGGGCCAGCCCCCCGCCTTGACCGCCGCCTACGCCACGACCGTCCGCTCGCTGATCGCGGTGATCACCACCCTGAACGAGCAGGTTAGGACCCTGCAGGGGCAGGTGGAAGACCATTTTGGCCGGCACCCGGACGCTGAGATCTACCGGTCCCAGCCCGGCATGGGCGCCATCCTCGGCGCCCGGGTGCTCGCCGAATTCGGCGACGACCCGCACCGGTACGCCGACGCGAAAGCCCGCAAGAACTACGCCGCCACCAGCCCGATCACCCGCGCCTCGGGCAAGAAGAAGATCGTGCTCGCCCGGTTCATCCACAACGACCGGCTCGTCGACGCGCTGATGGCCCAGGCCTTCTCCGCGCTGAAAGCCTCGCCCGGCGCCCGCGCCTTCTACGACGGCCTCCGCGCCCAGGGAATCGAACACAACGACGCCCTGCGGCGGCTCGCGAACCGGCTCGTCGGCATCCTGCACGGATGCCTGAAAACCCGCACCCTCTACGACGAGGCCACCGCCTGGTCTCACCGCGAAGAAAACAAGCCTGCCGCTTGACATTCAAGCTCCTGGGATGTGTTCCTGGCCGCAGGGATGGCCGACGCCTACCGGGCCATGCATCCGGAAGGCAGCGATCACAGCTGGTTCGGCCGCAAGGGCAACGGATACCGCATCGACCACATATTCGTCACCAGGCACCACACGGCACAGGTACGCCTCTGCGGCTACCTCCACAGCCCTAGGCAGCAGGGTCTGACCGACCACGCCGCCATGACACTCACCCTCGCCCTCACCACCGGCCACGGCTGAGCTGGCCGCCTGAGCGCCGCGTCCCAAGCACGGGCCTGGCCCGTTCCGATTTCCGTGCCCCCGAGCGAGCCACAGCCGAGAACGCCGGACGCCTCGGACCCCAAAGCTTGCCGTGGCGTCTGTGGCGCACACGGGCCGCGACGTGGCCCCGTCCCGGTGTTCGCGCACTGGTGCGGTCGGTGGTGTGAGCCCCGACAACACGCTTCATCCCGGCACGCGCCTGCCGCCGGAATTCCAGATAAGCAGACTCGACAGCGCACGCCGTGGCAATCAAGTCCGCGATCTGCTCCGCGGCCCCGCAAGCGTTGCACCAAGCACGGATATCGTCATCCGCCGGAGCCTGCACCCGGTGCTCGATCTTGCTCACGCGGGTGAAATGCTGGCCGGTCGCCGCCGCCAGCGCCCGCGCCGACAGGCCCGCGTCCTTGCGAAGCTCCCGGAGGCGGATACCCAGCGCACTGGGCCGCGATCGCACCTTCATGCTCTATGACCGGACGAACCCGCCTGCGCTGCCATCAGACCTGGCGGGAATCAGCACGGCCATGCTGCAAGGCGACCCCACCGGCAGCGATGGGCTATATGTGGATCCAGGGCGAACTGTTGTCGGCCTGGGCTACCGGGTCGGGGCGTCCACGGTACGGCGCGTGCTGAGGCGGCTGCGGATCCCGCCCGCGCCACAGCGCACACATGCGACATGGCGGCAGTTCCTGTGCTCGCAGGCCGTGACCATGCTGGCATGCGATTTGTTTCAGCTGCGTCCCCTGCCCGACGGCGTCACCGACCTGGATCAGTTCCGGGTCCAGCGACGTGACCGCGCCGGTGGCGTCATTCATGAAATCGCCTGGTGGCATAGGTTATCGGGCATCCACAGCAGGTTTCGGCACACAGAAACCCCGATCTCGCTCGTAGGTTGTAACATATTGACATGACAACGACGACGATGGGTGTGCGTGAGGTGACCCGCAGCACCTCAGAGGTCTTCGACCGGACGAGCAACGGCGAGACCATCATCGTGACCAACCGCGGCCGGGTGGTCGGGATCATCACGCCGCCGCAGGCCTACTCGCCACAGCTGACCGAACTGATCGCGGCAGGTGCCGTACTACCTCCGGCAGTGCCAGGCGGGACAGCCGCGTTGCTGGCCATGCCAGCGCCGGCGGGAGAAGCGAGGAACTCGGCAGCCGACCTGGACGCACTCCGGGAAGACCGCACGTGATCTATATCGACACCTCAGCCGTGCTCAAGCTCGTCCACCCCGAGCCGGAGAGCGGGGCGCTGCGGGCCTGGCTGGCGGGTCACCCGGATGACCTGGTCAGCTCGGCGCTGGTCCGCACGGAAGCCCGCCGGGCGCTGCTCCGCAACGATCCAGGAGCGTTGCCGGGGCTGCCGGCCATCCTGTCGGTCATCGCCCAGATCCCGGTGAGCGAGACGGTCCTGGACTCGGCCGCGATGTTTCCTGACCCGCTGCTGCGCTCGCTCGATGCCATTCACCTGGCCAGCGCACAGTCCATCACCGCGGTGACCGCGGTTCTCGCGTACGACATGCACCTTATCGGCGCCGTGCGGAACGCCGGCCTGGCGGTAGCCAGCCCAGCCTGACCTCAGGTATGACCGTTTCTGCCCGGTTGCCGCGGCGCGCTTGAACGGGGCGATCGGCCTGGCAGGCCGCCCGGCTTGAGGCGGGACGGGGACGCGACCACAGGGCGGAGCATTGTGGGACTCCGCTGGACTCCCTGAGACGGCACCCGGAACCCTCGGCGCGCTGACCTGGGCGACTCGGCGGGCACGGACACGGGGCGGACAGAACGCGGTTTTGGCGCGACGAGGAATGGAGAAACGGCAGGTCAGCGGGTATGCCGATGGGCGGGAATCGGCGGGCTGTAAAACCGTCGGCTCAGCCCACGTTGGTTCGAACCCAACACCTGCCACTACCTGCGGAAACGGCCCGTGAGCTGGGGATACCCGGCCTCGCGGGCTGTTGCTTTAGGCTCCACGAGGTCCCGCGGTGTCCATCGGAGTCCGGCTGTTTCCAGCTGTGCACGGACATATAGCGGACAGGATCCGGGCGGACGCGGTGGTTCACGAACCGTCGGCTCCGCCGAATTTGGTCGCCAGCCGTCCTCGGTAGCGTTCGTCCTCGCCCGCGCGGCAGAATGCAGCGGTTGGTCGCGATGATTCTGGACCCAGCCGGGCCGGTCTCCGCCGTCCTCCGATTGACCTGGCATGTACCTGCCGTGGACCTGGCAGGTACCTCGCAGGTAGGCACGCGTGACTAGGGAGGTCAGTAGGAGCCGTCACCTGCGCAGTCTCTTGTGAGGCGCCGGTTCCATCGGATCAGGCGGGTGCTGGCACGGGATCGCACAGCCAGGATCACGCAGATCTGGGAGGGCACAACCGGATCCAGCGTGTCGTCATGGCCCGTCAGCTCCTGGAGTAGCAGCGTACGGACTGTTTCCCTGGTGACGGGCGCTAGCCTCTGCCCCTGCGCGGGTCCTCAGCGATTTCGGTCGTCTGTGGCTGCATGCCCGTCAGCCCTCGTCATTTCCGGTTGTTTCCCGATCGCGTGCTGAGTTGGTGCTGACCCCTGGCGGCGATCGTCGCCGCCGAGCGCTGTCGTCGGTGACGCGGGAAGCTCCGCCTGCCGCTGAGTGTCCAGCCGGATAACTCGTCCGCGATCGCCAGGCACTTCGTCGGCACTCCCGGCGCGGCCGCGCAGCAAGCCGGGACGGCTGACACCGGCGGCATCGAGGCTGGGCGATCCGCCGACGACACCGGCCAGGACACCGAGCAGGAGCGGCGCCGCCTGTCCGCGCAGGTACGTAACAGGCTGGCCTGGCAGCAGTTCATCACGCGCTACCTGGACGGCCTGTCCGACCCGCGGTACCTGGAACTGACCGGGCCGGTCATGCTCGCCTGGAACGCCGCGGTCTTCACCCACACCCCTGGGCATGGTCATGGCCGCCCTCTGCTGGTCATACGCGCTCGCTCAGGACGTCGCCCCCGACGGCCAAGCGCTGGCCTTCGGGACTTCTGGCGGCACCTGCTGACCCACTCCCAGGTGAGCATCGACGATGATGTCCTCCTGGACGCAGCCTCAGAACTGGCCCTCGATCAGGCCGACCCGCTCGCCGCGCTCGGCGAGGCACTGCTTGAGCTGGCCATAGCCACCACCGAGAGCGAGATACTCGATTCCATCGCCGCCACGTTCGGCTCGCAGCGGGCACGCTGCCGCACTGAGCAGGCAACCGTCATCCGGGCCCGCCCCTTCGACGACAAGGTCAAGGGCCGTCAGATCGTGACACCAGACCTGATCATCGACGACGAGCACGCCGTGGCTGATGCCGGCCACGCGTCAGCGGCCCTGACCGCGTGGATCGCGGCGGAACAACGCGAGTATTACCGGATCCACCTTCCCGGCAGCATGCGACCGTAGTCGCCGATCCCGGCCTCGGCGTGTACTGGCTAAGAACGGGAGACGGCACACAACGGCTGCCAGAGCCAGGCGGCGAAAGACCCGCCTGGCTCACCGCGGCCTAACGCCTCAGCCGCATTCTCGGCAGTGCAGCCGAGGCCGCATAGCGCAATGCCGACGACCGCCGCAAGCCCGCGGCTGGCCCTGGGGCGGGTCATTGCGCAGCACGAACTTGATCACTCAGGTCTGCTTCTCAGATCACCTCGGTCGGCCAGGCGCCCATGCCGAGCTGGGGGCCAGCGGTGCTGTGGTCTCGATCAGACCTTGCCAGTCTTCAGAGCGCCAGCGGGCGGAAGCGGCCGTCGCAGGGGACGCACGACGGGGGGAGCGTCGTCAGCAGGAGTTCCTGACGCCTGCCGCGGTGTTCCCTGGTGAAGGCGGCACTGTAATGGAGATCAACAAGGCGCTTTGAGATGCGGCAGAAGCGGACACCGAGCAAGTCCGCTTCCTCAGCGTCTGGGGTCATGCGCCTGGCTGCGTAGAGCCCGTTGTCGGTCGTGAGGTCCGGGTGGTTGTCGTAAGAGAGGATCCACCTAAGCTGCGCCCGGCGGCGCAGGTACTCGGCGAGCTCGTAGTGCCCGGTTCCAGCGAGCCATTCGGCCTGGCCGACTGGGGCGCGTCGCGGCGCGTAGCCGCCGGCGGGGTCGAACGACCTTCCATAGAGCCGGGGTGACTTATTCCAGTATGGCGGGTCGAGGTAGGCGATCACGCGGTTGGGGATCAGCCGGGGGTACCACTCCGCGATGTCGTGCATAGTCTCGCGCCAGTCCTTGCACCACACGTCGGCCAGCCGGTTGCTGGCGTACAGGTCGCCGATGAATCGCAGGCGGCTTTCCAGTGCGGCCTTGTTGAACCGGCAGCCGATCTTGTGAGGGCTGGCCTGGCGCCGGCCGCCGATCGGCCCGGCGCGGCCGTGCAGGATGCCAGAGAACGTGGTCCGGTTGAGGAACAGGCACTTGACGGCCACGTCCCGGTCTGCGGGGTGGGCGGGGTGCCAGGATCGCCAGTAGTCCCAGCGCTCAAGGGTCACGGGCTCATCCCACATGCGGTCGATCAGCCACTCTGTGTCGGCGGCGGCGACTTGCCAGAACCTGGTAACCAAGGGGTCCGCGTCGGCGAGCAGGATACGGTCAGCGATCCCGCTCGCGGCTAGCCGCAGCGCGGTTGACGCGCCGCCGGCGAACGGCTCGACGAACAGCTCGGGACTGCCTAGCGACCCGGACGACGCGGTGATCAGTTCGGCGATGACCGCGGCCAGGCCGGACTTCGCCCCGGGGTAGCGCAACGGCGACAGGTAGCGCATCGAGGCCAGGGCCTGGTCGCGCAGCGGCCGAGGCTGGGCCAGTGGCCGGGGGGTTGCGCCTACGTGCTTCGGCGCGAGAGCGTGTCCCAGGTCCAGGTGCGGCGACGCCGCCATGATCGGGCTTGTCACCCTAGACCTTGCTCTTGGCGGGGGGGTCAGTGTCAAGGCCGAGCTTGCGGCGGGCAACCAGGCGCAGCACGTCGGTGCCGACTCCGATTGGGAAGGCGGCCTTGGAATGGGCGAGCGCCACGGGGATGATTCCGTCCCGGTACAGTGACGAGCCTGTTCTGTCGATCACGTCGAGGATCGCGGACAGCGACGGGTAGGCTGCGGGGTCGGGCTGCCCGCCGTGGTCATCGTAGGGCTGTCCGGTGGCGGGCAGCACGGTGATCACGACGACGCGGCCATCGAGTGACCGGTAGATGAACTTGCGGCCCCAGTATGTCTCGGCGCCGTAGGCGATCGGGTTGTTCGCGTTGATGACGGCGGCCAGGACGTCGGCGTCGATGACGAGCAGGTCGCCGGGCTTGAGTGCGTCGTGGCGGACCAGCGCGGTTGCGTAGTCGAAGACCGTTCCGCTCTTCTCGACGCCGCACAGGTACGGCCCTGCTCCCGGTGTGGTCGCGATCATCTGCTGGAAGTAGGTGACTGCCCGGCCGCGGAGCTTGGCGGGCGGCCCGTAAACGGCCATCGGCCCGTCCGTGATGAACAGCGTCGAGCGGAGCAGATCGTGCCGGGACTGTTCCCACAGCAAGGTGGCAAGACCGATCATCACCAGCAGCTCGATGACCTGCATCAGCCTGCTCAGCGCGACTTGGTTCGAGCCTTCTTCGGTGACTTCCTCGTAGATGCGCAACGCGTCGGTAGGGAACAGATGCCCCCGCAGCCAGGGCAGCTGACCCCGCTTGCCCCGACCGCGATGTCCCGCTGCCGGCACTGGCTGTGCGGGCAGTCGACCTGAAGGGTCGCTGCTGGCGCGCCGGGCAGGCCGTGCAGCAGCATGAGAAGCTGCAGCAGCGACTGGTCGAGCCGGTTGACCTCGATCCTCTTGGCGCGGAACAGCGTGTCGAGGGCCTCGCGCCATGATTTCTGGATCGACATGCCCTGGCGCAGGTAGGCACCCGCGAGGGGAAGATCGAGGTCGGCGTCGGCTGGCCGGGGCAGGTCGGACTTGCTGCGTACCTTGGGCTGCAGCCAGGCCAGATCCTGCAGGTGCTCGGCTGGGACGTAGAAGCTGGACCGCTCGGCAAGCGCACGCACCACGGCCTGGGTGTGGCCCAGCCGGGACGCCTGCTCGAAGCTGCCGGAGACAGTGGTGTAGGGCATCGGCTGTCTTTCAACCCGCATCCGGCGTCAGCTGTGGCAGGCCGGCAGCCGCGCGGGCTTCGTTGACGAGCTCGACGCCGTACCGGTCGATGTGCACGGGGACAACATACGGCGACGACATGGTCTTCAGCCGGACGTAGCCCTTGTCCTCATGGCTGATGATGGCGTGGCCGAACGCCTTGAAGTCGTAGTACCGGCCCAGCTCATCGACCTCACGGGAGTTGTTCAGGTGGGCGACCACCCAGTTCTTGGTGTTGGCGAGCACCTGGTGCGCGACGCCGGTGACCTCCTGTGTCGCGTAGATCATCCCTACCTTGAGCTTGCTGCCTTCCTTCGCCAGGCGGACCCAGACGTCGAACTCGTTGTTGAACTTGTCCGACGAGAAGAGGTTGTGCGCCTCCTCGATCATGACCTGGATGTGCGGCGGCTCCTCTCCGCTGGTGAACCGCTCGGTCTGCCGTTCGATGAGGTGGCCGGCCATTTCCCGCGCGAGCCTGTTGACAACCGGGTCGGGGCCGAGGTGCAGGTCGACGATCACGATCCGGCCCTGGACCAGCTCCTGGTAGATGTCATGCCGGAAGTCCTGGTCGGAGGCAGGTGCGTGGAAGTGCCTCAGCGGCTTGAGCTTGGTGTACCCGGAGACCACCCCCTTGCCGCTTCGCTGGGTGTAGATGGGCAGGGCCGACCTCCACGGGTCCCCGCCTGTGAACGACCGCAGCCCCTTTGCCGTCTCCCCGGTCAGGTCACCTGCCTCGGCGCGCTCGATCAGCCAGTCGATGACCGTCTCAAGCGAGGACCGGTTGACGCCCACCTTCCCCTTGGGAGGCGTGGGTCGGTACAGGTGCCCGGTGCCGAGTTGCTGCTCCAGCGCGTCCGCGAGTTCCTTCTTCATGGTGACCCAGGCGCGCCAGGGATAGCGCTTGCTATCGGGCGCCGGGTGCTGCTGCGGGATCGCGAAATCTGCCTTCGCCAGCGCACCGTACAGCAGCAGCCGCCCGCGGTTGGCGTCCGCCTCTCGCTCGCGTGCCTCGCCCTCGGTGTCGCTTTCCAGCCGATCGCCTTCGAAGTCGGCCATGAGGAAGCCCTGGACGTAGTCCGCTGCCGCATCCGCGAGTGCGCCGGCAATCAGGGCCTTGGCGCCGTGCATCTGGGCGGGATCGAAGAAGTTGATGCCGAGGGAGCGCACGTTGGGCTGGCCGTTCTGTGCTCGGCCGAACTTGTAGATCACCACGTGATCGATGCCGATCGCGGCCAGCTCGGTGCCGTCCTGGGTGTTGGGGTTGGCGTACTCGCCCTGAGGGTCGAAGATCAGCTGCCCGATGGGCGGCTGCCCTCCGGCACGGCGGCGCTCGGAGACCGCGAACACGCGCGCGGCCACGGCCTTCATCGTGTTCGACTTGCCCATCCGGGTCATGCCGAACATCCCGCTCTTGTTGCCGATGAAGTCGTGCACGTTGACCGTGACCGGGATGTCCGCCTGCTTGGCCAGTGCAGCCCGGCGCCGAGTCGATGAGTAACGGACGGCGCCGATCCGCACCATCTCCACCGGGTCGTCGGTCGGCTTTATGTAGGAGGCAATCGCGCTCAGCCCGTCGGTGACCGGCTTGAACACCCGGTACGTGGCGGTCGCGTAAAACCCGCCGCCGCTGCCGATCTCGCGGGCTGTTGCCAGCAAGAACGCGTGCTGCGGGATGCCGCCGACGTCCTCCTTCCACCTGTCGTGGGTGATCACCACTGCGCGGTCGTAGTCCAGGGTCTGGATCGCGCCCACCCGGACTGCCCGGTCGTCAGCGAGCAGGGTCTGCTCAAGCAGGGTTCCGGCACCTACGTTGGGGATGAGATCAGGCATGACCGCTCCTAAAGATGACCGGGTCAGCGTCTTGCTCGCCGAGAGCTATCATCTCGCCACCCACCGACAATTCTGGCGCATCGCAGGGTCGCGAGGCATTGCAAGATCGCCTGAGCTTGCAATCTTGTGCCGTGACCGTTACAGACGACAGCGCCTCGACACTGCGACTTCGCCCGGTGTCATGGATGCGGTGACCAGAATGTCGGCCCCGAGCTCAACCCCTATGGTCTTTGTTCTGATCATTGACAAGGCGACCGTGCGGAGCGTCGCCTTAGCAGGTCGACGGTACAAGCGCGACAATTCGAGAATCTCTCGCTATCTGAACGCCGTACAGTGATTGTTGTGTCACCAAGCGAGTCTCGTCCTCCAGCGCCGAAGCTGACTGGGTCTGCGCGTGATGCGGTGCGCTACCGGGGCGGTCACCTGCAGATCATCGCCTCCGCCGGGTCGGGGAAGACCGAGGTTGTCTCGCAGCGGGTGGCGGACCTGCTTGCCGACGGGTTCCCGGCCGAGTCGATCGTGGCGTTCACGTTCACCGAGCGAGCGGCTGACGAGCTGACGAACCGGATCGTCCACCGGGTAGAGGACAGACTCGGCGGGGCCGCCCGCAAGGGCGCGGCGCTGCTGTCGGGCCTGGTCCGGTGCGGCAGGTGCGGCCGGATGATGCAGGTCGGCTACTCCGGGCACGGCGGTGACACGCCCCGGTATGTGTGCGGCCGCGGCACCCAGCTGTATGGCACCCCGCCGTGTCAGAGCATCGGCGGCGTCCACCTGCACC
>DATIYI010000211.1:0-5993 GCA_035517695.1 Streptosporangiaceae bacterium | reverse complement strand
GTGGTGAAAGTGATGAAGCAACGGACCTTCGTGATCAAACTGAGGTGATCCGCGGAGGGAGGTGCACCCGTTGACCAAGTACATCGGTCAGGGCCAGCAGCAGCCGCCGGTGGCCGCGCTCGAGGAGCGCGTGCACGTGCTCGAGGGCCGTGTGACAGCGCTCGCCGACGCGCTCCGGCTCATGGCGCACGGCCTGGAGGATTTTCCCACCGCCGAACCCGGAGCAAAACGCGCCGCCGAGGCCGCCCGGCAAGCCTTTGACTTGCTGCTTGTGGCCGAGCCCCGGCCACCACACCCGCAGCCGGGTGCGGGCCGCCCAGATACCTAACGGCTGATGCCGGCCGTTATACACCACAGCGGGACGACGACATGGCCGGCGCGCTGGCTGCCGGGAGGATGCCGAGGCGGGGTGCGCCTTCGCGGAGCCCTGTCACTCCACCAGGGCGGTCACCTCTCCCTGGCGCGCGGTCTGCTCCTCGGCGACAAGCAGCCGGACGTTGCCGCTGGCCGGTGGTCGCGGTATCGCCGCCACGGCACCGCCCGCGGCACGACCAGCGGCTCAGCTCGCGCCCCACTGGACTGGCCCGGGTTCCCAGCGGAACGCCAGCGCTATGACGGCGGCCGCCGCGATGCTCCAGCCGAGCACCACCAGGACTCCGGTTAGTGGCATTGGCCACGAGCGGGTGGCTGGGTTGAAGGCGTCCTCCATCGCCCGGGCGACCGGTGCGACGGGGAAGGCAGAGGCCAGGTTATGCAGCCAGTACGGTGCGTGAGCGGAGGAGAAGAAGACGTCGGAGATGAACGCCAGCGGCAGCATCGTGCCGAACGCGGCCGGAAGCGCGGTGTCAGTTTTGGGAATTGCTGTCGTGACCGCGACGCCGAGCAGGAAGAAACAGCCGATGCCCAGGCCAGCCGCGCCGGCGAAGTAGCCAAATGCGGGCCAGACGATGGTCACATGAAAGAACAGGACGCCCGTCACGATGATGATCCCAACAGAAACGATCGCCGTCACCAACGCACAACCGCACCGGCCGGCCAGATAGGTCCAGGCTGGCAGGGGCGTGCCGCGCAGGCGTTTAAGGATCCCCTCCTCGCGAGCCAGCACGATGCTGGTGATGGTTGTCACGTAGCACGCGTTGAGCAGGCAGAATGCGCTGATCGCCGGAGTGAGGAACTGCGCGTACCGCTGCCCGCGCGGCATGAGCGCCGCAGCGGGGGGCGTGATGACATTCAGGCTGACCAGCAGCAACAGGGGAACCACGAGTGTGAGGAAGAACCCGAGCGGGCTACGCAGCAGGAGGAGCAGCTGAAAGCGGACCTGGCCCAGGGCGAGCAGAAAACCAGGCGGGGATCGGCGCTGGACATCAGCGGTCACGGCGGCCTCCCGCACTGGCGTCGCCGGTGATTTGAAGATAGGCGTCTTCCAGCGAGGGCCGGACCACGCTCAGCCCCTCCAGTTCCACCCCGCGGCCGACAGCCCAGCGGGTCAGCGCCAGCAGCACCCGGGTGGGCTGGTCTGTTCGCATGACGATCTCGCCGTCAAGGTGCTCCGGCTCGTCCCACGGTCCGGTGGGCAGTTTCTCGCCAGCCATCTTGGCCGGGAGCCGGAAGCTGATCACCGTGCCGGCGATGTCACGCCCGCCGAGCGCATCCGGGGTCGACTCCTCGACCAGATGACCGTGGCTCATCACCCCGACCCGGTCGGCCAGCTGCTGCACCTCGTCGAGATAGTGAGAGGTGAGCAGGACCGTGGTGCCGGAGCGGCGGAGACCGGCAATCGTCTCCCAGGCGTCGCGCCGTGCGTTCGGGTCGAATCCAGTGGTCGGCTCGTCCAGGAAAAGCAAGTCGGGGTCGCCGATCAAAGCTAGCGCCAAGTCGAGCCTGCGCAACTGGCCGCCGGACAGTGTCCGCACTCGCGCCCGGCGCTTGCTGGTGAGGCCCACCTGCTCGATGGTTTCCGCCACCTCCCGCGGCCGGGCGTAGAAGCTGGCATACAGGGTGACAATTTCCCGCACCGTCACCTCGGCGTCGATGCCGCCGGACTGCAGCACGATCCCAATCCGCTCGCGGAAGCGGCGCCCCCCAGCGCCAGGGTCGAGCCCGAGGACCCGCACCGAGCCGGACGTTCGCTTGCGGTGTCCCTCGAGTATTTCCACGGTCGTGGTCTTGCCGGCGCCGTTAGGCCCGAGGAGTGCGTAGATCTCGCCACGCCTGACCTCAAAGCTCACGCCGTCCACCGCACGGAGCCTGCCGTAATCCTTGCACAGCCGCTCCACCACGATTGCGGGCAGCTGACCGGCCGACACACCTTCCATGCAATGATCGTCAATCGCCGCCCGGTTCAGGCCCCAGGGGCGTAGGTCCCTCAATCAGGCATGCCGATCATGTTCCAACACTGAACGCCGTAACGTGTCGTGAAGCGCGCGCCTGCGTGGAGTTGTCCTCCTTCGTCGCGGCGGCCGGATCGGCGCAGCGCCGCGAAGCCATAGCGGATCGGGCTGCCTCTGCGTCGGCCGCCTGCCGCAGTCGCCGCCTATCGATCCGCTCGATAGGCGGCTCCTTCCGCGGCGAGCTCGTCCTGCGGCAGGCGAGCTGGGCGCCGGCGGGCTCACTGCATGGTCGTGGCGGCTAGCGCAGCCGTTCGGGTCAGCTTTCGTCGCGGTCGGCGGCGGCGAACCGTCAACAGGCGAACGGCAGGTCCGGGACCGCCAGCGCGGTCTCGCCGCGCAGGTGGGCCGGGAAAAGCCGGTGGAGCTAGCGGGCGTCGCCGCAGATCACCTCGGCAGCGCCGGTGGCGCCCTGGCGGCGGGCGTGTGATCCCGGCGGCGGCCAGCACCGCAGCGACTTCCGGTACGGCTCGTTTGTGCTGCCGTCCCCTGGCCGGTCCGGGATTGCGAAAGTCCCGTTCCTGGAGGCTGAAGGACCCTGGGCCTGGCGGCCATCGGCGCACAGCCTGAAAGCAGGTACCCGCCGCACGGGACCGCCGGCTATCCGCGCGAACCGTACGGCGAGTGTCACCGGGTCTGGAGGTGGCCGGGGACATGAGAATGGCTGACCACTGGTCGGTGGAGCTGTCCATCGGCAAGGACGATGACGAGACACATGCGGAAGCGCGCCTGGTCATGACCGGCCGCGATCGGCTGTCAGGTTACGGAAAGGCGCGCCATAACCCCGCCGACCCGCAGGTCACCCAAATCGGCGAGGAAATCGCGGTGGCGCGTGCCCTGTCCGAACTCGCGCACAACCTTCTCAACACCGCCGCCGCTGAGCTCGAGGAAGTCACCCACCAGCGGGTCCGGCTGGACATGTGACCCAGCGCGCATCTGCCCACAGTGCGGGTGCCCGCTCCCGCGACCAGGAAGCCGTTTGTTACGGGGATGCAGGCGTAAGGAGGCGGCATCGTGGCGGGCGGGCTGCTGACCGATCTGTACGAGCTGAACATGGCCGCCAGCTATCTGCGCCGGGCGATGACCGCGATGGCGACGTTCAGCCTGTTCGTGCGCCGGCTCCCGGCGGACCGCGGGTTCCTCGTCGCCGCTGGTCTGGAGGACTGCTTGCGGTTCCTGGAGGATTTCGCGTTCACCTCCGAGGATCTGGATTACCTGCGCCGGGCACAGGGGTACGGGGAGGAGACCTTGCGGGCGTTCGCGGACCTGCGGTTCACCGGTGAGGTGTGGGCAGTGCCCGAAGGACGCGTGGTGTTCGCCGGTGAACCCTTGCTGGAGGTGACCGCGCCGATCGCCGAAGCGCAGCTGGCGGAGACGGTGCTGCTCAACCACATCACCTTCCAGACGAGTGTGGCCACCAAGGCAGCCAGGTGCGTGCTGGCCGCGGGCGGCGCGCAGCTGGTCGACTTCGCGTTCCGCCGCGCCCAGGGCATCGATGCCGGCCTGGCCGTGGCCCGCGCGTCAGCGATCGCCGGGTTCGCGGCCACCAGCAACGTCGAGGCGGCCCGCCGCTACGGGCTGACCGCCGCGGGCACGATGGCGCATTCCTTCATCGAGGCGTTCGCTAATGAGGAGGACGCGTTCACCGCGTTCGCCGAGGACTTTCCCGGAAAGACGACCTTCTTGGTCGACACCTACAACACCGGCCGTGGGGTGCGCGCCGCTATCGAGGTGGCGCGGCGGCTGCGGCTGCCCGGGCCGGTCGGGGTGCGCCTGGACTCCGGGGACCTGGCACGGCAGGCCCGGTCGGCCCGGCGCCAGCTCGACGACGCGGGCCTGACCGAGGCCCGGATCTTCGCCAGCAGCGGCCTGGACGAATACGCGATCGCGGACCTGGTTGCGCACAGCGCCCCGATCGACGCTTACGGGGTGGGCACCAAGATG
The DNA here is from genome assembly GCA_035517695.1 of Streptosporangiaceae bacterium. Lineage (GTDB taxonomy): Bacteria > Actinomycetota > Actinomycetes > Streptosporangiales > Streptosporangiaceae > DATFVJ01. The sequence goes on along the minus strand of DATIYI010000211.1, from coordinate 1,662 downwards.
GGCGTCTCGGCCGATGCGCCCTACCTCGACAGCGCCTACAAGCTGGTCGCGTACGCCGGCCGGCCGGTGATGAAGCTTTCGCCAGGCAAGACGACCGCGCCGGGAGCCAAACAGGTCCATCGCGGGCCCGGCGGCGACGTCGTGGCGCTGCGCGGCGAGGCTCCGCCCCCCGCCCACGAGCCCCTGCTCACCCTGGTCATGCGCGGCGGCCAGCGCCTCGCGGCGGCAGAATCCCTGGCCACGGCCAAGCGGCTGTGCGCGGCCGACCTGTCCCGGCTGCCGGCGAGCGCCCGCGCGCTCCGTGCCCCAACGCCGCCACCGGTCCGGATCAGCTCACAGCTACAGCGACTGCAGGACCAGATGATGCACAATCTGATGGGGCGCGCAGCCGACGATCCCGGAGCAGACACGGCGACGTGACGCCCCGTGACCAGACGGCTCCGAGCGTGCCCGAGCCCGCCGGCTGTGGCCCCTCGGCCGCCCGTGCTTTGGCGACCGGCTCCAGCGGGACCGGCCGACCCGGCAGGACCGGAGATGGTGATCAGCTGCGGGGGCAGCTACCTTGGCAGCAAGCCCGCGCTCGCGGGTGACCGCCGCCGACGGCGTGGTGAATTCGTGGACCGGCTCACTTCGCGATCGGCAACACACAGCTGCCGGCCGTTCCTGTCCTGACCGGCTGCCGAATGCACGCAGGAGGATGTCGCAGGGGTGGCTGGCCAGGGGCACCGGACCGTTCCGCATACCGCTGATCTGCATGTCGAGGCGTGGGCGGCGACACGTGACGAGTGCCTGGCTGAGGCGGTGCGCGGCTTGGTGGACAGTTTCGCGGCCGTCGCGGGCGCCCGGGCCCACCGCCGGGCCGAGCGGCACGTGACCGCCGGATCCAATGAGGATCTGCTGGTGGCCGTGGTGGATGAGGTCATCTACCGGCTGGACGCCGATGGCCAGGTCCCGGTCTCGGTGACGGTACGGCCGGCTCGCGATGGCGGCGTTGATCTGGTCATGTCGCTTGCCGCCGTGGAGACGGTGGAGATCGTCGGAGCGGCGCCGAAAGGGGCGTCGCTGCACGAGTTGCGCTGCGAGGCCGACGCGGCAGGCCGCTGGTCCTGCGGCGTGACGATCGACGTATGACACCGGCGCGACGGCATCGAGTGTGTCAGCCCTTCACGACGCCGAGCGGGACGAGCCTGGCGACCGCGCGGCACAGCCCGGCACCCTCGGCGGCCGCGACGACCTGGGTCACGTCCTTGTACGCCTCCGGGGCTTCTTCGGCGAGCCCGCGCGCGGACGCACCCCGGACCACGATGCCCTGGCGTTCGAGCCGCTGCCGCAGCTGCGGCCCGGTGATGGAGCGGGACGCCTGGTGGCGGCTCATCACCCGGCCCGCGCCGTGGCAGGTGGAAAAGAAGGCGCCACCGCCGATGACTCCGGTCAGGACATAGGAGGAGGTGCCCATCGAGCCGGGGATGAGAACGGGCTGCCCGGCATCCTTCAGGTCCGCGGGCAGATCAGGGTCGCCGGGCGGCAGCGCCCGGGTCGCGCCCTTGCGGTGCACGCACAACCGGGTAGGGGTTCCGCCGACGTCGTGGGTTTCGATCTTGGCGAGGTTGTGGGACACGTCATAAACGAGGCGCAGCCCGGCGTCAGCCGTTCGGGAAAAGA
>DATIYI010000210.1:0-6437 GCA_035517695.1 Streptosporangiaceae bacterium | reverse complement strand
CCGCAGGCGACAGGCTGGAATCCCGAACGCATCGCCAGCGCCTGGATTGAGCTGATGAGGCGAGTGGGCTACGGGCGCTACGTCTCCCAGGGTGGCGACTGGGGTGCGGTCGTCACGGACGTGATGGGCCGCCAGGCGCCGACGGGCCTAGTGGGTATCCACGTCACCACGTTGCTCGGCGCGATCGAACGGCCCCCAACGCCGAACATGCAAACGACCGTGCCTCCCGAGGTCGCAAACGCGCTCAAGAACGGTGAACCGGCCCCGTCGGGCCTCTCGGCCGAGGAAAAGATCGCCTATGAAGCATCTAAAAACTTTGCCGCGAGCGGCTCGGGCTTCCGGGCGATTATGGGCACGCGCCCGCAAACGATCGGCTATTCGTTCGCGGACTCGCCGGCCGGCTTGGCCGCTTGGTTTTACGAGAAGTTCGTTGAATGGACCGACACGGACGGCGAACCCGAACGCGTCCTCACGAAAGATGAGATGCTCGACGACATCACGCTGTACTGGCTCACGAACACCGCGGCGTCCTCGGCCCGCATTTACTGGGAGGACAGCGCCCACAAAACCAAGGTCGGCGGCGAAGTCTCGATCTCTGCGGCCGTGAGCAGGTTCCCACGAGAGATAATCCCCCTGCCGCGCAGGTGGGCCGAACGCGCCTATCCCAAGCTCATCTACTTCAACGAACTCGACCGGGGCGGTCATTTCGCTGCCTGGGAACAACCGGAACTCTTTGCGGGCGAGATGCGAGCGGCGTTCAGGTCGATGCGCTGATCGGTGCACATCCGAGCAGGCGTTTCTCGTTGCTTCGCGTAGTCCTATTGGCGTTGGGCCGCCTTGGTGCGCCGCCGCCGGCGGGTAGGATGCCCGGTTCGCCCAGGTGCCTGGGAAGCCTCCGGGCACAACCCGGCTGCGGGCAGATATCCCTGGCTCTCCTGGGTTTTCGCGCCAACTGAAAAGAAAGAGATGGGCCACTTTGTGGCGCGATGCCTGGGATGAAATTGGGGCGGGCTGGGTCTGCGCGTGGGTTTGCGGTGGTCCGGGTGGATGGCGGCGGGGTGGAAGGTGCATGCTGGGGCCTGGCGTGCCGTCCGTCGTCACCGGTTCGCTTTGGACCGTTCGAGGCCGTTGAGAAGTGTGGTGCTGGGGTCCCCGTTGCGGGTCATGCCCGCTGCTGCTGCGAGCGCGTGGCGGGTGAGGGTGGCGATGCGGGCGACGCGGGCCGGGTCGGCGGCGTTCCACAAGGCCACCGTGCCGTCGTCGTAGCCACAGGCCAGGGTGCGCCCGTCCGGGGAGAACGCGACCGCACCCACCCCGGCGGGCCCAGCTGGCAGGACCGCGATCTGGGCGGGCCGGCCCGGGTGGTGGGCACGTTCCACAAGATCACGGTCTTGTCGCCGGCGGTGGACAGGACGCGTCCGTCCGGCGTGAACACCGGATCTAGCCGGGCCGGCGGTCGGCCTGCACCAGACCCGCGGCTGGCAGGTCAGGTGGGTATTCGCCAGCAGCGCCGATGGCAGCAGCCGCCTGCTGGTGACCAGGCAACGCTGACGGGACCGGGAGGATCACGGTGGCCGGGGAAGAAGCGCTGTGGCAGAGCGCTGGCCCCACGCCAGCCCAGCGGGACCCTGCACGCCCGGGTCTTTGACCGCCGCCTGCTGGGGCTGGCGGTGTCCGGCGCCCTCCGCGGCTACTGACAGTTTGCGCAAAGGCCGGTCACGGCGAAGCGGTGCGGGTTGATGGCGAAGCCGTACCTCGCCCGGGCGCTGCGGACCAGGGCCCCGAACATCTCATCGGGGACCTCGGTCATGGACCCGCACTTCTCGCAGACAAGGTGCCCGTGAGCCGCTGACGCGAGGTGGTAGGTCGCGGGTCCCTCGCCTAGCCGGGTGCTGTCGATGACGCCGAGCCGTTCCAGTTCCTCGAGATTGCGGTAGACCGTGGACAGGTGCACATCGGGGGCATGGGAACGGACCTCGGCAGCCAGTTCCTCGGCGCTGCGGTGCCCGCGGCTCCCGAAGAGCGCCTGCAGCAGCAGCCGTCGCGCGGGTGTCGCACGGCCGCCCTGCTTGCGGACCAGGGCCAGGACATCCTCGATCGCGTCATGACTGGCATGCTCGGCAGGCCGGGTCTGGCTGTCTCGGGGCACGAGGCCAGCATACCGCAGGATGCGCAGTTGCGACCTGGCAGCAATTGCGAATCAGCTAGCGGCGGCGGGCGGCGGGAGCTGCTGATGCCCGGCGTCTTGGCTGGCAGCAGAGCCAGGAGAGCGAAGCCGCGACGTTCGCTCTGCGCTGTTGGGATGAGCGGATAGCGAGAACGGTGTCACTCCGAGGCGCCCGGCCCTCCTGGCAGCGCTACGCCAGCTGACGCAGCCTGGCCGTGCTGCCGTGCGAACTGCCACTACCTGGCCGTTGAGCAGTCGTGCCGACAGACTATGCCGCATGTACGGAACAGACGCTATTGCAACTTAGTTGCAGGTCTTCTTACACTGGGCCTGACGAGCAGTCCCCCTGGAAGGTGGCTCTGATGGCCAATCTGAGCGCGCGTCTCGTGCGGGTCCGTGACGGGCTGACCCCGTCGGAATGGGCCCGCTTCGGCGGCATGATCGCCGTGATCATCGGGCTGAACGTGGCGGGCTGGCTGATGCTGGCCGCCGCGGTCGGCGGGCACTACCGGATCACCTCGACTGAGGTGTTCGGGTTCGGCACCGGGATCCTGGCCTACACGCTGGGGATGCGGCACGCGTTCGACGCCGACCACATCGCCGCGATCGACAACACCACGCGCAAGCTGGTCCAGGACGGCAAGCGGCCGCTGTCGGTCGGGTTCTTCTTCTCCCTGGGCCACTCCACCATCGTGTTCCTCATGGCACTGCTGCTCAACTTCGGCATCCGCGCCCTGGACCAGCAGGTCAAGAACGACAGCTCGGGCCTGCACAACACGACCGGGATCGTCGGCACCGTCGTCTCCGGGGGGTTCTTGTACCTGATCGCCCTGCTGAACCTGGTCGTTTTGGTCTCGATCGTGCGGGTGTTCCGGGAGATGCGCACGGGACGGTACAGCGACGCCGAACTCGAACGGCGGTTGGACAGCCGCGGGCTGATGAACCGGGTGTTCGGCGGGTACGCCAAGCGGATCGACGCGCCGTGGAAAATGTACCCGGTCGGGGTACTGTTCGGGTTGGGGTTCGACACCGCCACCGAGGTCGCGCTGCTGGTCCTGGCCGGCAGCGCGGTGGTCTCCGGGCTGCCGTTCTACGCGATCTTGTCGCTGCCGATCCTGTTCGCGGCGGGCATGTGCCTGTTCGACACCGCCGACGGCTGCTTCATGAACTTCGCCTACGACTGGGCGTTCGCCCGGCCGGTCCGCAAGGTCTACTACAACCTGACCATCACCGGCCTGTCGGTATTCGTCGCGTTCTTCATCGGCACCATCGAGCTGCTCGGCCTGCTCGGCTCCGAACTCAACCTGTCCGGCGGGTTCTGGTCCTTCATGGGCAACTTCGACATCAACAAGGCCGGGTTCGTCATCGTCGGCGTGTTCGTGGTGACGTGGGCTGTCGCCCTGGCCGTGTGGCACTTCGGCCGGATCGAGCAGAAATGGGAAACCCGTACCGTCACCGTCACCGCCGCCGACCGGGACTGACCGATGCGCGCGTCTCGCGCCAGGCTCTTCCAGCTAGCCCGCACCAGGGACGGGGGTGGTCTAGGCTGTGCGCGTGGTGCAAGAAAAGCGCGGTTGCAAACAATATGCAACTACAAGCCCCACCCAGGAACGTGGCGGCCCCGGGATCATCGCGGGCTCCGCGGCCATCACGTCCGGGAGGCCGGTGGTGGTGGAGGTGTACCTGCTCCGCTGTCACCCGGGCGGTCTGCTGGCCTACCGCTGTGTCACCGGCCAGCTCGGCGACTCGGAAACGCCTGACGAGGCGGCGCTGAGGATCGGCCGGATCGCGGCCGGCGGGCCCGGCCCCCCGGTGGCGGTGCACTCCACGAGCTGGCGCCACCTCGGCGACCGGTCCATAGTCCTGGCCTACGCCGTTGCCCCCGACCCGGTACCGGACGCGACCGCGGCCCTCATCCTCGACTTCGAGGCCGCGCACGGCCCGGGCGCCAGCCGGCCCTCTCCCCTACGCCGGCAGCGGGAGCAGGTCGCGGCGCATGCGGCACAGCACCTCGCCCTGGTTGCTGACACCAATCCCCATGTTCACCGGATGTTCGCCGCGTACCCCGAGCTGGCCCGGTCCCTGGAGGCGCTGCCACGGGCGCCTGCGGGCCAGCTGGCCACCAGCTGAACAGATAACCGCGCCCAGTTCCATGCGTTCGGGCTGGCACGGTCAGATTGCCTCCCGCTGGCCATTATTAGTACTGAAAAGCTGTTGCAGTCTATTCGCGCTAATCTCCGGGTTTCCCCATGTCGGTCGCCCCGTCCAGCCGCTAGGCTATCTGCAAGTAAATTGCAACAAACAATACCTTGCAGCCAGGGCCCGCAGAGGACGGGCCGGAGCGGACGACTGAGCCGGCGAGAGGACTGTGATGGGTGCCTACACACTGCCTGACCTGCCCTACGATTACGCTGCTCTCGAAACCCGCGATCAGCGGGGAGATCCTGGAGCTGCACCATGCCAAGCATCACGCCGCCTACGTCAAAGGGCGCCAACGACACCCTCGAGCAGCTCGCCGAGTCCCGGGACAGGGGGCAGTTCGGCACGCTGGTCGGGCTGGAGAAGACGCTGGCGTTCAACCCGTCCGGTCACGTCCTGCACTCCATCTTCTGGCAGAACCTGTCCGGCGACGGCGGAGACCGGCCCGACGGCGCGCTCGGCGACGCGATCACCGAGCACTTCGGCTCGTTCGAGGCCTTCGCCGCGCAGCTGACCACCGCCACCGCCGGGGTGCAGGGATCGGGCTGGGGGGTGCTGGCCTGGGAGCCGCTGGGCAGGCGGCTGATCGTGCAGCAGGCCTACGACCACCACGGCAACGTCGGGCAGGGCAGCTCCCCCTGCTGGTCCTCGACGCCTGGGAGCACGCCTACTACCTGCAGTGCCGCAACGTCCGGCCCGACTACGTCGCCCGGCTTTGGGACATCGTAAAACTGGCCCGACGTCGGCGCGCGCTACCTGGCCGCCAGCGGATCCTGACCGGGCGCCGCGACGCTCGCCATCCTCGCCGTATTCAGTCCTGGCACGGCCCTGGTCGTCCAGGTGAAGCTGCCGAGATCCGGAAGTTGCCCGGCCACCGCTTCAGCCACCTGCCGGCCGAGGCTGTCGGCCTCCCGCGCCGTGGTGCTGGGATCGACGCAAGCCTCGATGCCGACCCGCAGCACGCGTCCGGTCCAGCGGACCCGGGCGTGCGCGTGGATCACTCCGGGGATGCCCCCGGCGGTGGCCTCGGCCGCGCTGATGACGCGGGGATTGACACCATCGGCGAGGCGCCGGGTGACATCCGCGGTGACCTCGTAGCCGACGTGGCAGATGAACAGCGTGACGGCGATGCCCGCGACCGGATCGCCCCGGCGCTGGCCGGCGGCCACGGCGATCAGGCCCGCTAGCGCCCAGGCCGAGGGCGACCTTCCGGCCCGATCAGTGATCTTTCCCGGCAAGCTGGGGCGCGACTCCTCCAGTTCCTCGAAGCCGCCGTCGTCGGACAGCCCGTTCACCAAGGGCAGCAGGAACCGGTCGCTGCGGCAGCAGACCGGCCGGCGGCCCGGCAAGCAGCCCGGCGCGCCGGGCACGACGTTAGGGCTGTCGGATGACCCGGACGCTTGGTTCTGGTGATTACCAGCGCCTAGACCTTTTGCACACCGCCTCGCTTGCGCGGCGGCGCCCGGCGTTGACCAGCACCTGTAACGGGAGACACACATCCAGGGAAGCGGCTCCCACGGGTGACCCGCGACCGGGCAGGAGGACAGCCGCGAGCTCGCGAACCTCTGGGCTGGTGTGAGGCGCCGACACCTCGGCGAGTTCCGGACCGGGCACGTCCCGGGCCGAGAACACCGTTTGGAGACGTGGTTCAGGACCCAAGGTGGGTTTCATGAACGCCGAAGGTTGCTGGCTGGTAATCGGTGTGCCGGATCCATATGGGGCGGACGCGGATGAGCGCCCTGTTGGGGTTCTGGGCGCGCTCCAGACGGTCAGGGTATTGCTCAACGTAGGTCCGCAGGCACCGTTCACGCTCGTCGCCCGTCAGGATGTCGGCGCCGCCCTCGCATTGGACACTCACTTCGTCATCCCAGCCGACAACCAGGGCGACCTGTGGGAACGCCTGAATATTGCGGTATTTTCGCGATCGAACGGAGGTGTCGAACACGATCTCCCCAGCGTCGGTTGCCGCAACGTCGACGAGGGCGGCTTCGGGCGCACCATCCGGCCCGCAGGTTGCGACCACGGCCAGCGCGCGGGCGCGAACGAAGCTCACCAGTTCTGCGAGGTCCAT
>DATIYI010000209.1:0-4550 GCA_035517695.1 Streptosporangiaceae bacterium | reverse complement strand
GACCTCACGACCGATGTCCTGCTTGGCCCGGTTCTCTTGCTCAGCGCGCAGATCCGCGAAGGCCGGGTGCGTCAGCACGAAGTCCGTCGAAGTGGAGGCATGCGCATCATCGCGCTGTCTACTGACTCGTTCCTTGAGTATCGCGCGCGTGTCGGCGTCTGCCCCGCCTGTATGTATCAGTCCCTTTAGCGATGATCCAACTACTACGACCCGCCGAGCAGCTCGGAGCGTTGAGCCGAAGCGGCCGAGCGCTTCATTCCGATTCCTGAAGCTATCAAGAATGCCCGCATCTAGGAGACTCTCCGGATTTGAAGTCTTGATCGGCAGATCAGCGCGGTCTGCCTCCGGCGGCTTGTCATCCGAGATTTTCTGGAAAATCTCCTGGTCGTAGTCGAGGAGAAACGTGTCAAGTTCTGCTCGTATCTGTTCGGGTGACTTCAGATCGCTCATGGTCTGTATCAAGCTCCTCACCAGCGTTCAGCTTGGCTGGAGATGGATCGTCGGCAAGATCCTTATCATTGCCGGCGACATCAGGATGTCAGCAAAGGTCAATGCCAGTTCCCGATCGGCCACTGAAAGCGGCGCGGCATCATCAGAACTGTCCACGCAGATTACGCCAATTTGGGGAATGCCGACACGTATGTACGAAGAAATCTCCGCCTCGCGCGGAGGAAGCACCTCATACTCATCACGTGCTGGGCTTCCGTCCTTCCGACTCTTTAGCCACCCGCTCCCGTAGGGGTAGCGTCGCGACATGACAGCATCCATCTGCTCCTGAATGAGCTCGTCTAGCCTGACTCTATTTCGCCTGTCCGGCGGGTACGAGCGCACCTGCAGGTAGCTGCCGACCTCCTGGTTTTCCGGCGCGCGGGATTCCATCGATTCATAGGAAAAAAAGAATACTTTGAGTTTGTCGTCATCCGTTCCATGGCACCGGCAGATCACATAATGCAACGTTGACAGCGAGGTGTCAACGAGGCTGACGAAGTCGTCTGGCTTGTCAAGAACGCCGACTACCTGGGCGACGTAGAGCGAGAACGCCTTAGCCAGTAGCGCAATGGCCTTATTCTTGTCTCCCGCAGCAATGCCGGTAAGTGTAACATCAAGGTAGTCAATCTTCTCCGATGTCCTGGCATTACTCAGAGCGAGGTATATAGCATATACGAGAGATGCGAAGGATGCCACAGATATCCAGATTATCTGGAGCTCGCCAACCCTAGCGTTCCAGTTGAGGCCCGCCAATCCGGCTGCGGCGGTAATAGCAGCAGCCACAAAACTCCAAGCGGCGCATCTTAGGTACGATATTTGACCAGACCGGCTCACCTTTCCGCTCCCTTCCTCGGCCGAGCGTGTCCGCGCTCGTTGCGCCAAGATTCGGCAACTGGTGCGATAGTACATTGGGCTCATGGGACCGGCGGAGAGGCCGAAGTCAGGCTGACAATCGGGCACTGCTGCCTCAAATAGGCTCGAAAACGACGGCAACCGAAAGAAGGTTAGGCCGGGCGTTCTAGTCACCGAGCCGGACCGGTGCTGCCCGCATCCAGTTCGTTCGATCTGCCGGGAGAGCCGTGTTTATGACATCGTCACGACTGAGCGTCGGCGTGCGAGGTGCCACAGAGCTGACCGCCTCATCCCGGCCATTCAACAGTGGGCAGCCACAATCCAAGGGAACCCTCGCTAATCCTGTGAGCTGGTCGCCATGGTGGCTCGTGGCCGGTATACACAGTCAGGCCACAGCTTTGTGCGCGGCGCAGCGAGACCCCGAGACCCGCGGCCCGGTGAGCACGCGGTGGATGGGTACACTTCGGCCGATCTGCTGCTGGCTGCCCGCACTCGCGGAAACGGGTCCGACCGTAGCAGGTCCCACCCGTTGTTCCAGGCCCGCACGTCCTGAGGGATCCGAGTGGCGTCGTCTCGCTTGCTGACCGAGCCGGGGACCTGAGGCCGTAGGGTGACCTCGTGAGACCGTTCATGCTGCTGGCCACCCGCGCCGAGGACGCCGCCGCGGACAACGAGTACGAGTCCTTCCTGGCTTTTGCCAGGTTGGGCGAGCGCGACCTGCGCCGAGTCCGGCTGGAGAAACGACCTCTGGAGAACGTGCACCTGCCGGACTGGTCGGGGATCCTCCTCGGCGGCGGGCCGTTCAACTCCAGCGACCCGGAGGGGCTGAAGTCGCCGGTGCAGCGGCGAGTCGAGGCAGACTTGCGGGGCCTGCTCGACCGGGTGATCATCGCGGACTTCCCGTTTCTCGGGGCCTGCTACGGCATCGGGACCCTAGGCAGCCACCAGGGCGCGGTGGTCGACCGCCGGTACGCCGAACCGGTCGGTTCCGTCCCGGTCACTCTCACCGATGCGGGCCGACGCGACCCGCTACTGCGCGGGCTGCCCGCCACGTTCGACGCGTTCGTCGGCCACAAAGAGGCGATCAGCCGGCTGCCGCACCACGCCGTCCTGCTTGCCGGTTCCGCCCCCTGCCCGGTCCAGGCATTCAGGATCGGCTCGCATGTCTACGCTACCCAGTTCCACCCCGAGCTTGACGCTCCTGGCCTGTGTACCCGGATCGACGTCTACAAGCACGCGGGCTATTTCGCACCCGAGCAGGCCGACGAACTCAAGGCGCTGGCCCGTCGGAGCAGCGTCACCCACCCGCCCGCCATCCTGCGCCGGTTTGTCCGGTGCTACGCCAGCAGTGGGCTGGTCCAGGCCGAAGCAGCGCGTGTGTGCGCCCATACAGCACCACCCTGTTCAGCGGGAAGCTCGGCGCGCGCGTGATGCCCGCCGGTGGTGATGTTTGCACTCGTCCAATTTGGGGCCCTCCTGCCGCTTCCGTGGGTGAGTTAGTGATCATCTTCCCGGAAGTGCGGGCCGGAGGCCGCCGAGGGCGAGCATGGCCAGGCCGATGAGGGCGGCGGGGTTGTGGAAGCCGAAGGCCATTCTGGTGATGACTCGTATCTTGGTGTTCACCGACTCGATCAGGCCGTTGCTCAGGCCGTGGTCCAGGGTGGCGTGGATGCTTTCCAGGTGCCTTCTGATCTTCCTGGCGAGTTCCACGAATTCGGGGATGCGGCAGCGGGCGGCCCACGATAGCCAGCGGCCCAGGGCTTGTTTGCCGTCGTGGCCTTTGAGCTTGAAGGGCAGCCGCACGCCTTCTTTGAGCAGCCAGGCGCGGTAGAGGCAGGGGTGGGTCCTGGCGACCCAGGCCAGCTTGGCCTGCTGGCCGTCGGTGAGGTCCTCAGGGTTTTTCCACAGCGCGTACCGGGCGCGCTTGAGGTCGCGGGCGTCCCCGGCGGCGGTCTTGCGGGCGCGCACGCCGCCGCTGACGGTGCTGCCGCCCGGTGCCTGGCGCGCGTGGTCCCGCACCTGGCGGCGCGCCTCATCCAGCGCCTCGGTGGCCCGGGACACCACGTGGAACGGATCGGCGCACAGCACGGCGCCGGGCGCCCGCTCGGCGACCACCGCGGCGATCCAGTCCGCGCCGTCGGCGGAGACGTGGGTCAGCGCCGCGGTGCGGTCGGCGCCGAGGGCGCCGGAGAACTTGTGTACGGTGGCCCTGGCCCTGCCGGGCGCGGCCCGCACCAGCCGGCCGCTGTCGTGATCAACCACGATGACCAGGTACTTGTGGCCTTTTTTGTGGGAGATCTCGTCGATCCCGATCCTTCGCAGCCCGGCCAGCGCGTCGATGCCGGCTGCCTTGTCGGCCGCCACCCGCTCGATGATGTGCCCGGCGGTGCGCCAGGAGATCCGCATCAGCTCGGTGATGGTGGTCTTGGAGCAGGCGGCGGCCAGCCAGGCGACCTGATCGCCGGAGAACCGGGTGTGCCGGGCGCCGTGGCGGGCCCGGGGCACCGCGGCCACCACCGCGCCGTGCTCGGGGCAGGCCACCCGCGGCGCAGCGGCTTCCAGCTCGGCGGTCACCGTGCCCGGGTCCAGCGCCCGCCACCGGCGCCGGCCCTCGCCCTGGTCATAGCCCGGCCGTCTCTTCCCGCAGTCCCCGCACCGGCTGGCCTGCCGCTTGTGCGGCCGCACGTGCACCGTGACCGACAGCTTCGGCCCGGGCGGGTCCGTGGCGGCCGCCTGGTGCCAGTCCACCCGTTCGATCACCGTGTTTTCGCAGCCCGGCATCTTTGCCCATAGCCTGGCAGAGCGCACGCCGTTCCCTTCCCGTTAGCGCCTGTTTGTGGTGATTCAGACACGACGGGCGGGAACGGCGTGCCACGCCGGGTCCTGGCTCACATTCCGGCCTGCTTCCGATCGCCGCCAGACCCGGCTGGGCACGGCCGTTGTCCAGGCTGGCCGAAGGCCACCCCGAAGGGGCCGCAGGGCCTTGACAACGGCCGTGCCCAGCGGATCATGCCAAGGCGGAAGCAGGCCCTCCGTGACAACCTTCGCCAACCACCCGCAAGCCAGCACTAAGCTTGTGATTTAACCTCGACTGCCCGGCCTGGCAGAAATTGTCGATCTTGTCCGGCGTGTCGCCGTGACGTGAGACGGCCACCGCACAATGATCTTCGGGTTCCTACCAAGATCCCGGAGACAAGGGCGGTAGCCGT
>DATIYI010000208.1:0-40582 GCA_035517695.1 Streptosporangiaceae bacterium | reverse complement strand
CGGGCCACGCGCGACGAATCCGCCCGCGGCGAGCAGGCCAAGGCAGCTCAGCGTGGTATCGAGGGCCACGCCCGCGGATACCGCGATCGTCGCGGGTCCCGCACCACCGCGTGCCGGCACCGCTTCCAGCACCCGCATTGTCAGCGGATCAAGCCCGGCCGCCGCGATGACCGGGCCAGGCGCGGCCAGCTGCTCACCCACGCCGACCACGTCTTCAAGCACGTCCGCTGGGCTCGTCACGCACACCGCACCCCACTCACGCATGATCCAGTGACAGCCAGCCGAGCAATCGGACGTGACGGGCCCAGGCACCGCCATCAGCGGCCGGCACAGATCCCTGGCATGCCTGGCGGTGCTCAGCGCGCCGCTACGGCGGCGCGCCTCGACGACAACGGTGCCACGGCTCAAAGCCGCTATCACCCTGTTCCTCGCCAAAAACCTTGTCCTGGTGGGATTGCGGCCCGGTGGCCATTCGCTCACGAGCAGGCCCCCCGCGGCGATGCGAGGCTACGGTTCCCTTACCGCCGGGAGAGTCAGGCCGGCTCCCGCCGTGCGCGGGTGCCGTGCGCGGAAGTCGGCGTGCCCGGCGAGCGGGTGAGTTCGGTAATGCGCTGGTCGTTGGCCGACCTGTGCCGGTGCTGGCTATGGGCCAGGATGATCAGCGGCCCGGATCAAAGACCCGGCCTCTCATCGGCTTCGAGCTGACGGAAAGGCTCAAGATACTCGGCTCGAAGCCGTGAATGAGATCGCCGGTCTTGTCATGCGCCAGATGTCACCCATGCCTGCACGACCTGCGACAGCACCGGGAGCGGCAGGGAGCCGTGGTCCAGCACGGCGGAGTGGAAGTCACGGATGTCGTAGGCCGCCCCGAGCCGCGCCCGGGCCTCGTCGCGCAGCCGGATGATTTCGCGCTGGCCGATGAGGTAGCCGAGCGCCTGGCCAGGCATAGCGATATAGCGGTCTATCTCTGCGCTCATGAAGGGCTCGGGCATCGGGGTATGCGCCAACGCGAACTCCAGCGCCTTGGCGCGGCTCCAGCCCCGGGCGTGCAGGCCGCTGTCGACGACGAGGCGGACAGCGCGCCAGGCCGCACATCCGAGCATGCCAAGCTGCTGGACGCCGTCGGAGTACAGGCCAAATTCGTCTGCGAGGCGTTCCGCGTAAAGGCCCCAACCCTCGCTGTGGGCCACGACGCTGAACGCGGTCAGCAACAGCGGCAGGTCAGGCGCGAGCTGCAGCCGGGCGAACTGGGCGTGATGACCCGGGACTCCCTCGTGAAAAGCCGCGGACTCCAGGGCCCAGCTGCCCGCCGGCCCAGGATGAGCGCGGTTGAACAGATACGCGCCGGAACGCGAGCCGTCACGGGCCGGCGGTGAATACATGGGCGGCGCACCCGACCCGGCCATATGCGGCGGCATCGGCTCGGTCGTGCACGCCGGTGGCAGCGGCGGATGGAACAGGTCCGCACCTTTTTCCTCCGCGCGGGCGATAGCAGCGGCGGCGAGCGCCATCGCGTCACTGCCTGCTAAGGCCGACAGAGAAGCATCGTCGCGCAACCGGGCCATGACCTGTCCGGCGGTGCGCGCGCCGAGCACGCGGGCACCGGTCTCCGCGATGCGTTCCTCGGCTTCCGCGAGCGCACTCAGCCCGATGCGGTGGATCTCGTCCGCATCCAGCGCCAGCGTCGTGCCGATGCGAATGCAGCAGGCATACGCCGCCGTGCCGCCAGGCACGTGGAGCAAACCCGCCCGCTGCGGCGGCCGCGCCTTGGGAAGCAACTCGACGAGCAAGTCGAGGTAGCGCGCGATCGCCGGGCGGATCTCGTCCCCGATGACCCGATCGAGCTCATCGCGCCACGTCGCTGCGCCGTCCCAGCCCTCCGGCGGCGGGTGGGCGAGCATCGGGTCGCCTTCCGGATGGGCCAGGTGGCCGCGCAATAGCGTAATGAGGCCGCTAACCAGGGGCGCGACGGGCAGCAGGCCGCTGCCCACGGCGTCGGCCAGCCGCTGAGCGTCCTGGTCGAGATAGGCCGGAATCCCTCGGCAGCGGGTGAGGTATGCCATGGCGCTGGCCGCGTCAGTGACCGACGTGCGCGCCGCCGCTAACAGCATCTTGGACGGCCCGCCGAACGGAACCGTGGTCACGCTGAACTCCTGCACGCGCGAGTCGACCAGGGCGAGTGCGCGCGTGACGTTGTCCCGCGCCGCGGCGAGCAGCACGCCGCTGCCGGCGTCGCCGGGTTCCAGGTCCTCGCTGCGAATCAGCACATCGACGAGGACGTCTCGCCACGCCTGCCGCGCATCCGGCGACAGGTCGGGTACCGCGTCGTCATAACCGCTGACCCCCATGTAAGACGCACCGAACGGGTCGTTCCGCAGCTGCGCCGCGGCAAGTTCGTCCGCGAGCCGGACGACTGACCCCACAGCCACCATCAGGCACCCTCCCTGCTGCCGAGCACCGGTAGCTTCACCGCTCCGGCACAATCACGTCGCCATTCAACATCGGCGCGGCACTGTCAGCGAAACGAGCGCCTCGGCGCCACCGGCGGCGTCCAGTGCTGCATCACCTCAGCGCGCAAGCGCGCAAGCTGGCCACGGGTTCGCCCCCCCGCTGCCCCGCGGGGGAGTTCGGGTCGGCCGTATCCGGGGTGCGTACGGTGCGGGCGAGAGCGAGTTCGCATTCGATCCCGAACTTGCCGGTCCGCGAACACCTGTTGCACCTGAGCGTGGTCGCGGTGGTGCTCTTCGGCCTGGATGGTCCCGAACGGGAGCGGTGAACACGGCGTGGTAGCGCTTCCCACCTTGCCGGTATAGGGGTCCGGCGGCGCGCAGCAGGTTGTGCGCGATGGGGGCGCAGGCGATCGTCTATGCAGTGCCTGGGTGGTCCTTGACTTCGTAGAGCAAGATCTGCTGGGTTCGGGAGCGAGGTAGAGGTAGTTGTCGTTCGAGTCCGTCACCGGCCTGCACGAGACCACCGCGGCAAGTCATGGCTGAGCGTGATAGGTGCGTAGGGCAGGGGACGCCTCCTAGCAGGGAACACGATTATCAGGTCTATGGCACCGGCATGATCCGGCCACCGTGTGAAGTCAGTACCGTCCGCGGCTCCGAGCAACCGTTGCGGACAACCGGGCGGCGCAGCAGGCCGGGGCCGGGCGGACAGCAGCGACCGCAGGCGCGGCAGTTCCCGGGCCAGGCGGCGGCCTCGTCCAAGGCCAGCGCACGCACTGGCAACACCAGCCGGCCTGGGTGCAGATTATGGCGAAACGGCGGCGCGTGGTAGCACGCGTTAAGTAGCATGCGCACCACTTCTGCCAGAAGCTTGTCCGACCAGGTCGGCAAACCCAGCCAAGCTTGACCGGGCGCACACCTCCTGTCGGCGCAGCGCCGAATAGAGCTGGTCGGCGTAGCAGTGCCGTCCGGGGTCGCGCCGAACAACGCCGCGACCATTACCCCACCACACAGGCAGGGCCGACATCGCGCGGCGTGAGCGTCCATGCCGCCATCGTCGGCCACGCAGCCGTGCCACGTGGAAGGATCTGACCAGCGCACAGGTGAAGCGCTTTGGTGCTTGAAACCGGGCGGGGCCGATTGTCTTGCCGCGCCATCGGGCGCGCAGTCTAGCTAAGTTCCGGCGCGGTGTAGTCGCGCGATCACACGGATGAATGGATGAATGGATGAATGCCCCGGCAGGCTATGATGAGCCCTCTATCCAGCGAGGGGCGCGGGAGGTTCCTGTGAAGATTCGCAGAACCCGCAGGCCGTTGTTCGCAACTGGTGCGGTTTTCTTGTTCGTCGCGCTGTTCGCTGCGGGGTGCAGTAGTGGGTCGGGCACAAGCACAAGCACCACGTCGGCGGCGACGCCGTCTGGCCAGGTCAGTTCGATCTCCGCCCAGGTGCCGGCCGCCATCAAGGCGAACGGCACACTCACCGTGGCCGCGGACGCCACGTACGCCCCGAACGAGTTCATCGGGTCCGACGGTCACACCGTGGTCGGCTGGGACGCCGACCTGGCGAAGGCGCTCGGGCAGGTGCTCGGCCTAAAGATCAACATGGTCAACGCGACGTTCGATACGATTATCCCCGGCCTCGCGTCAGGCAAGTACAACCTGGGAATGTCGTCATTCACCGACACCAAGGAACGGGAGAAGACGGTCGACTTCGTCACCTACTTCGTGGCCGGCACCTCGTTCTACGTCAAGTCAAGCGGCGGGCCGAGCATCACGTCCCTGGCCGACCTGTGCGGGCGCAAAGTCGCGGTGGAGAAGGGCACGACCCAGCAAGCGGACGCGGAGGCTCAGGCTGCCAGGTGCAAGTCGGAGGGCAAGGCAAACGCCACTGTTGAGGTCTTCAACGACCAGAACGCCGTCAACCTGGCGCTGTCCTCGGGCCGGGCGGACCTAGCCATGGCCGACTCGCCGGTAGCCGCCTATCAGGTGAAACAGTCGAACGGCGCGTTCAAGCTTTCGGGTCCGCCCTATGGCACCGCGCCGTACGGGATCGCGATCCCGAAGGACAATGGGATGGCCAAGCCCGTGCTGGCCGCCCTGAAGCAGCTCATGGCGGATGGCACGTACGCGAAGATCCTTGACAAGTGGGGCGTGCAGGGTGGTGCCATTTCCAGCCCGGCGATCAACGGCGCGACCAGCTGACCGACCGCGCTCATCGGGTCCTGGCCCCGTCAGCCGCGGCCGGAGCACAAGGTGACGACACCGCAAGCGACCCAGAGCACCGGACAGGCCGGGCAGCCGGAGGAAATCAAGGCCGTCCCGGTCCGCCACCCGGGACGGTGGCTCGCTGCCGCTGTCGTGCTCGTCCTGGTCGCTATGTTCGTGCACACCCTGGTGACGAATCCGCGCTTCCAGTGGAACGTGATCTGGAGCTATTTCCTGTCCAGCCGGGTGCTTGATGGCCTGGAGATCACCATCCTGCTCACCGTGGTCGCTATGGCGATTGGGATCGTTCTCGGCGTAGTCCTCGCGGTCATGCGGCTGTCAGCGAACCCGCTGCTTTCCTGGGCGAGCTGGATGTACATCTGGTTCTTCCGGGGCACGCCGGTACTTGTCCAGTTGCTGTTCTGGTTCAACCTCGCTTTCCTGTACCCGCGCGTCTCGCTCAGTGTGCCGTTCGGGCCGTCATTCGTGCACGCCAACGCAAACGACCTGATCACCGCGCTCACCGCGGCAATCCTCGGGCTCGGACTGAACGAGGGCGCCTACATGGCGGAGATCGTGCGCGCCGGCATCTTGTCGGTCGAGCATGGCCAGGTCGAGGCCGCGCAGGCGCTGGGAATGAGCAGGGCCCAGACCATGCGCCGGATCGTCCTGCCCCAGGCAATGCGCGTGATCATCCCGCCGACCGGCAACGAGACGATCTCGATGCTCAAGACCTCATCCCTGGCGAGCGTCATCACGGTCACCGAACTCCTCTACGCGGTCCAGCTCATCTACGCGGTGAACTTCAAGACGATCCCGCTCCTGATCGTGGCCAGCATCTGGTACCTGATCGCGACCTCAGTGCTCACGGTCGGCCAGTACTACATCGAGCGGCACTACGCCCGCGGCTCCGTGCGAGAGCAGCCTCCCACCCCGTGGCAGCGGCTCCGGCGCTCGCTGCTCACGTTTCACGCCCCGGTGCCCGAGCCGCCGTCGCAGCTCCCCTTGCGGGAGGGACGGTGATCACCCATGCCGGAACGCCGCCAGTCTCAGACGCGAGTGGCGCGCCCATGGTGCTCGCGGAGTGCCTGCACAAGAGCTTTGGTCGGCTCGAGGTGCTGCGTGGCATCGACCTCGAGGTGGCGCGCCGTGAAGTGGTGTGCATCATCGGCCCGTCCGGCTCGGGCAAGTCGACCCTGCTGCGCTGTGTCAACCACCTGGAGAAGATCAATTCGGGGCGCCTGTGGGTCGATGGCGAACTGGTCGGCTACCGGCAGCACGGTGGCAGGCTCTACGAGTTGCGTGAGCGGGAAATATGTGCTAAGCGTGCCGAGATCGGCATGGTCTTCCAGCAGTTCAACTTGTTCCCGCACATGACCGCGCTGGAGAACGTGATCGAGGCGCCGATCCGGGTGAAGGGCATATCGAAAGCCCAGGCGGCTGAACTGGCCGGGCAGCTACTCGACCGCGCAGGCCTGAAGGACAAGGCGAGCGCGTACCCCAAGCAGCTGTCCGGGGGCCAGCAGCAGCGTGTCGCCATCGCCCGGGCACTCGCCATGCAGCCGAAGCTCATGCTATTCGACGAGCCGACGAGTGCGCTTGACCCCGAGCTCGTCGGCGACGTGCTCGCCGTCATGCGCGATCTCGCCACCAGCGGGATGACGATGATCGTAGTGACACATGAGATGGGGTTTGCTCGTGAGGTGGCAGATGTCCTGGTTTTCATGGACGAAGGAATTGTGGTCGAGGCTGGTCGGCCGCGCGAAGTGCTCAGCAACCCTCAGCACGAGCGGACCCGCGCTTTCCTGTCCAAGGTGCTCTGAGGCCGTCGGCGAGGGCCGTACCGTGTTCTTCCTCAAGTACGCCAGCGAGAACTACCGGATCGGCAAGATCTGCGACTACCTCGCCGGCATCGAGGCGAATACCAAGATCATCGGCGACCCGGCCCGCAAGCAGGCGAACGCGGCCGTCCGTGAGGCGCAGAAGGCACTGGCCGCCGCGGAGCGCGGCCTGGCCGTACTGCCGGCCGGCCAGGCATCGCCCCCGCCGCCAAGAACACCACGCTGATCCCGCCGCGCAGAAGAAAATCAGCGCGGCGGGTAAGAAACCGGCTGCCGCCGCCGCGGCCCGCGACAAGGTCCCCGCGAAACTCCCGGCCGGCGCCATCGACCCCGAGGCGAAGACCGCACTGCCGCGCGCCGGGCGGTGCGGCCCGCAGATGGTGCCGCGGCTGCTCGCCCACAACGCCGAGCACTGGCTATCAGCCCACCTCAACGCCTACCTGCGCGACGACGACGAATACCGCGCCATCATCCGCGAAACCAGCAGCGTTGAGACCTCTCCGTCAGGCTCTCCGGCGCCGTGCACCCTCTTGACCGAGAACTGGCGGTCCTCGCCGTTGTCGGCCCGGCTCAGGCTGTACTGGCGGGGCTGCCGCGTGCCGCGTCGGGCAGTCGCATCTGCACCGTGACGTACTGACCCGGAAGGGAGGGTTTCACCAGCCGGTCGTCACCGCATCCCCGAGCACGTCGCCGATCGCCCACATCAGGTTGTCATAAACGATCTGGTAGACCTGATCCACGGCAGCAGCCGGGCGCGGGCCGCGGCAGCTTCCAGTTCCTGGCCGGTGGCATCGGGGCGGGCCAGCCGCAGGTTGTCGCGGATGGTCGCGTCGAACAGGTGCGGATCCTGCGGGCATCCGCCGATGACCGACCGGACGTCGTCGGCCGCGTAGCTGGCCAGGTCGTGGCCGTCGAGCAGGGCGGCGCCGCCGCTGAGTTCGCAGAACCGCATCAGCACCGCGGCGAGGGTGGACTTGCCGGCCCCGTTCGCGCCGACCAGCGCCACCCGCCGCCCGGGCGGCAGGTCGAGGCTGACCCGGTCCAGGGCGGGTGGCCCGTCCGGCCGGTAGCGCACGGTGGCATCGCGTAGCTGGATCCGGGTCGGTCCGGAGGGCAGGGCCGGCGGACGAGCCGGATCGCGGACCGGGTCGGGCGTATCGGCGACGGCGGCGATCCGGCCTGCGGCCACCCGCGCCTGATCAAGCTGGACGGCGGCGGCCGGGAGCGCGGTGACCGCTTCGAACGAGGCCAGGGCGGTGAGGGTGAGGACCGCCAGCGGTACCCGGGTAAGCGCGCCGGTCCCGGTGGCCGCGACGCCCAGCAGCAGGACTCCCCAGACGGTCAGCCCGGTGACCGCGCTCATCAGCCCGGCGCCCAGCGCTGAGGCCGCCGCGGTCCGGCTCTCCAGCCTGGTCAGCTCGGCGTCGGTCGCGTCGGCGCGGGCGAGCGCGGCATCCACGGCGCCAAAGGCGTGCAGGTCGGCCGCCCCGTCGAGCAGGTCGGTGACGGTGGCGGCGAGCTGGCCGCGCACGGGGGCACCCGCCCGGGCGGTGCCCCGCTCGCCACGGCCGCCCCAGCCAGCGGCACGATCAGGCCGGCGGCGAGCAGCCCAGCTGTGAGCACGGCGGCGGAGGGGGCGAGGATGAGCAGGCACACGGTCACCGCCCCGGCGCCGACCAAGGCGGCGGCCAGGACCGGGGTGACACCCCGAATGAACAGATCCTGGGTCGCGTCCACGTCGGAGATCAGCCGGGCGAGCAGGTCGCCGGACCGGAACACCGCCAGCGCGCCCGGGGCGAGCGCCTCCAGCTGCCGCCAGATCACCACCCGCACCTGGGCCAGCACCCGGAACGCGACGTCGTGGAAGGCCAGCTGTTCCAAGTACCGGGACACGCCCAGGCCGATGCTCAGCGCGCGGACCGCGACCACAGCGATCGAGATCGCGATGATGGCGGGGTGCTGTGAGGCTTTAGCGAGCAGGAATCCGGAAACGGCGAGCAGGGTGACGCCGCAGCCGGTTGCGGCGGCACCGGCCACCACCGCGCGCAGCAGCCTGCGGCGCAGCGGACGGGCCATCGCCAGCAGCCGCAGCAGCGGAGCCGCCTGATTGGCTCAGCCAATCAGGCCGTCAACACCAGGTCGGCGGTCGCGGGTCGGGCGGTCATGGTCTGGCCGCCATGGCAGGTGGGGGGCTGCTGCCCGCCCGGGACACCTGGCACGACCCTGCAGGCTGACGCCCTGACGAAATGAGCGCCGTGGACCCGAGGCTGCTCCGGCACGCCCGGGCAGCCAGAAGCTACCTGGTCGTCACCGTGCTGCTCGGCCTGGCCGTGACCGGGCTGATCGTTTGCCCAGGCGGCCCTGCTGGCCCATGCTCGTGGTCTTCCTGCCGCTGCTGCTGCTCTACCAGGCGTGGACCTACTACGTCTTCCGCAAGCGGGTCAGTGCCAGGCCGCAGGTACTCCTCTCGCCCGCTGCGATGCCACGCCGTCTGGAGCAGCGCTGTCAGGAACGCCAGCCCGATCGTGACCGGGACGAAGAAGAAATGGTTGACCGAGGTGAATGCGAACTGAATCCGCGCTAGGTCAACGTTCATCGGCAGCGACCTCCGATGAGAAGGCTTGGTCCTTGATCGCCATCCTCGTTGCGCGGGAGTGGCCGGTCATCGCCCCGATGAGGGTATTGCCGGCGCCGGGCCCGTTACTGGCCCGCCAATTTCGCCCAGAAGAGGGGATGCCTCGCGGCCGCCCAGCGGCGACGGTTGAACCATGAGCGAGAACTATGACGTGATCATCATCGGGTCCGGGGCCGGGGGAGGCACGCTCGCGCATGCCCTCGCCGGGTCGGGCAAGCGGATCCTGCTGCTGGAGCGCGGGGACTTCCTGCCCGCGAGATGGACAACTGGGATCCGAAGCCGGTGTTCGTGGAGGGGAAGTACATCTCCAAGGACACCTGGTTCGATCGGGACGGCAAGCCGTTCCAGCCCCAGGTGCACTATTTCGTTGGCGGCACCAAGCTGTACGGGGCGGCCCTGTACCGGCTGCGCCCCGGAGACTTCGGCGAGATCAAGCACGCCGACGGGATCTCCCCGGTCTGGCCGCTGTCCTACGACGACTTCGAGCCGTGGTACTCGGCGGCCGAGCGGCTGTACCAGGTGCACTGCAACGCCGGGGAGGACCCGACCGAGGGCCCCCGCAGCGAGCCCTACCCCTGGCCCGCCGTCTCGCACGAGCCCCGGCTCCGGCAGATCTCCGATGACCTGGCCAAGGGCGGCTACCACCCGTTCCACGCGCCGTGCGGCATCATGCTGGACGAGGCGCGGCGGCCGGAGAGCACCTGCATCCGCTGCGCCTGGTGTGATGGCTACCCTTGCCTGGTGCACGCCAAGGCCGACGCCGAGGTCATCGCGGTCCGGCCGCTGCTCGGCCGGCCCAACGTCACCCTGCTCACCGGCGCCGAGGTGACCCGGCTGGCCGACTGCGCGCACCAGGCCGGGACCTGCCGGTTCGGCACCGACCCCGCTACCTCGGTCCTGGACGTCAACTGCAAGGCGCACGAGCTGGACAATCTCTACGTGGTGGACACCAGCTTCTTCCCCAGCATCGGCGCGGTGAACCCCGCGCTGACGGCCATAGCCAACGCCCTGCGGGTTGCTGAGCACCTGCGTAGCCCCATGGCGTAGGCCGGACGGACGGTGGCGCGGTGATTCCTCTGCTGGTGGCCAGCCCGCCCGACGTCACCGGCACCCTCATGCCCGTGCTCCGCGCCGAGCCCGCGGCCATCAACCTGACGGTGCTCCCGGGGGCGGTCACCCACCCGGACGGGGACGCGGTGCACTTCGACGTGCTGCACGGCGCGGCCAACGATCCGAGGGGCGGGACTGGAGCCCAGAGCTTATGCCCTGGGGCTCCGCCCGGTCTCCAACCTGATCGACACTCCGAACTGGTTCTCCTTCATCGTCGCCCTGCTGGCCGGGGTGGTCGGCGTCGTCTCGCTCACCGAGGCCCGGTCGGCCACCCTGATCGGGGTGATCATCTCGGTCACGACGATCCCCGCCGCCTCCGACACCGGCGTCTCGCTGGCCTTCGGCAACGGCAGCGAAGCCCGCGGCTCGGTCCTCCAGCTCCTGCTCGACGTCACCGTCCTCACCGCCGTCGCCATCGCCGGGCTGCCCGTGCAGCGGGCCATCTCGCAGCGCGCCGCCCGCCGGGCCACAGCAGCGCCACCCGGCCTGCAGAAAACCGGAGGCTGATAGACGTGACCGGCATCCAGCACGCCGGCACCGGCCCGGTCGCCTTCCAGCCCGGGCAGATGACCGAGACCGATTTACGCGAACTGTACGAGCGGCTACACCGGCAGGTGCCCTGGGGACCGGGGGACCTGCGCCGGGGCGCTGAACTACATCAAGCCCGCCGAGGTGCTCGCCGCTGCGGGGGAGGCCAGGCTCGGCCGCACCATCTCACTCACCGCCCCGGTGGTGGACTGGCCGGCCGCCGACAACCTCGACCCCGCCGAGCACCAGATGAAGCAGCTGGGGGCCGACGCCGGGCCGGGGCTGTCGTTCAGCATGGACCGGATCGCGATGAACATCCACGGCAACGCCGACAGCCGCATCGACGCCCTGTGTCACGTGATCTTCGACAGGACCTTGTACAACGGGCTGGCCGCGGACACCGTCACCGAAAAAGGCGCGCGCGAACTGTCCATCGGCACCGCGGCCGACGGCATCGTCAGCCGCGGAGTGCTCCTCAACGTGCCGCGCTCGCGTGGCGTGCCCTGGCTCGAGCCGGGCGACCACGTGACAGCGGACGATCTGCTCGCGGCCGAGCGGGACCAGGGCGTCCACGTCGGCCGGGGTGACATCGTCCTCCTGAGGGTGGGTCACCGCCGCCGGCGCACGGAGCAGGGCGCGTGGGATGCCGCTCAGGCCCGGGCCGGACTGCACCCCACCGTCCTGCAGCTACTGGCGGAACGTCAGATCGCTGCTCTGGGTAGTGACGGCAACAACGACACCGCCCCCAGCGCCGTCGCGGGCGTCGATTTCCCGGTGCACGTGCTGGCGGTCAACGCGCTCGGCCTGCATCTGCTGGACTACCTGCAGTTCACTGAGCTGACACAGGAGTGTGAGGCAGCTGGCCGTTGGTCGTTGCTGTGCGTCATCGCACCGCTCCGGCTGCCTACCGGCACCGGTTCGCCGGTCAACCCGATCGCGATCTTTTAAGGGCTCGCCGCAGGCGCACGCGGCGCACACGGCCACAAGAGTGGCCGGACGGAAGGACCGCGGATCGCCGCGGCGAGCAAACCTGGCCTCAGAACGCCTTAATGCCCCAGGTGTGCGTGACCTCCTCGGCGTGACCTCCTCGCCGGGTTCAAGGACCACCAGGTCCTCGGCGGTCGCGAACGCGTTCGGCGGGCGGGTCATGGGCTCGATGGCCAGCGCCTTGCGGCTGCGGTCCGGCCCGAGCGGGTCGCCGGTGAACACCTGCAGCCAGCGGTAGCCCTCATCGGCCCATAGGCCCACGCGGGCTTGCGCGCCGCCATCAGCGGCCAGGTATGCCCAGGCGCGACCGTCGCCGTCACGGTCCAGCCCAGTCAGCGCGTGATCGAGCTTGGTGGCTCCGATCATGCGCGGCTGGCGGAAGTCATACGGGGTGCCCGTGACCGCGTCCGCGGGCGCGGACGGGATGCCGCGATCATCGTGGGCATCCACAACGCCGCGGGCAGGGTCAGCTCGCACTCGTCGACCGAGGGCGTCCGGACGGTCAGATAACGGGTGCGAGGCGGTGCCGTAAGGTGCCGCGCGGGTGCCCGCGGTTGCGCGCGATGATGGCGACGTGCATCCCGTCGGCCGGGCGGAGGCGGTACTCCGCGTCGATTTCCAGGCGGAACGGATATCCCTGCTGGCCGTGCGGGGCGCTGCGGAGCAGCACGGCGCTGGCGTCGTGCCTGACGAGTGTCCACACTGTCCATCGGGTCAGGCCGTGGATCGCATTGCCGCAGCCGGGCTCGGTGAGGGCCAGCTGGTATTCGGTGTCGCCGAAGGTGTACCGCCCGCCGTCGATCCGGTTCGGCCAAGGCGGATCTTCACGGCTTCGATACCGGCGCTGGCCAGGGCCGCGTCGAAGGATGCGGTGAACTGCCCGGCCCGGTCGCGGGCCAGGGACCGGAAGTCCGCAGCGCAGTCGCCGAGGTCCATCAGGAGATTGTGGATCTGCTGGGTGGCCCACGGCCCGTCCGGGTTGGCGGTCACCCCGAGGATGCGCGGCGAGGACCGGGTGGGCGGTAATGCGCGCCGGGTGCGGTATATCAATGACGTACAGATCGGCTCGATATGCGTTAAGCGTCACCACGCCGTAACCACGGTCGATAAAGAAATTCAGCTGCGGCAAAGGCTAAGCGGCCGATGGCCGCGATGTCTGCGCTCACTCGCCCTGGGCGTTCCCGTCCGCCTCTGCCTCGGCCTCCATCTTTGCAAGGCGGGTGTAGTAATCATGGAACTCGTTCAGGTGCGCCCGCGCGGTCTTCGCCGTCATGATGACGTCATCGTCGGTGACATTCGTCTGCGGATCGCGCGCGCCATGCTCGAGTTCTACGTCCATCCCCATCCGGAACTGCTCGAGATCAAACAGCGCGGAGCCCCAGTCGATGCCGATCCGCTCACCTGCGGCGCGGGCCTCGTCGGGGGTGAAGCCTGAGCGGGAAGACATGCCCTTAATAGTAAAGGTCCCGGCAGTGTCCCGTGGTCGGTCCAGCGACCATGCCGCCGCTGGCAAACATCGCGGACCCGGTCCTCGCTGGTGAACGCCACCTTCGCGATAGCGGCCGCGTCCATGCGCCGCGCCGGCGGCAGCACCACCCGCGCCCGCCGCCAGGTCACCACCGACCCCTTGCCCCCGGCGGACGATGCGCAGCAAGCGCCGCCCTTCATCATCATGGATCTTACGCACCCGCAGGCGTTCGGTCACCGGCTCAGTCTTGAGGATCAGGACCCCAGGGAAACCGCCCGGCCGGGCAAAGGTGATCTGCTACGGCACTAGCTTCCCCCGAAGACCTCGTCCATGATTTCGGCGCCGCCTGGGTCCTGTCGCGTTCTGGTGCCCGCAAGTGCTTGGCAGCAAATAGGCGCTGGGTTGTAATCGAAGGAGTGTCGTTGGCCCGGTTCTGGAGGTGCCCGGTGACGTCAGCGGAGTTGCGGTCCGCGGGCCGGCTTGGTGGGTATGCGGTCGCCGGGCTGACGGCCCGGATTGAGCAGGTCCACCGGGCCGTGGCTGGCCGCGTTTTCGGCCAGCTGGGGGTGGCGGGCGCCCCCGTGCGGGTGATCCACGACACCATCGCTGCGGGCGTCTACCTCACTATCCGGGGCGGCGCCACGGTGGCAGGCGCGGTGGGCGGCGAGGTAGCGGCGCAGATCGGTGCCAGCGGTGGCCCCGGGGGCAGCGCGGCAGGCACGCCGGCCGGGAGGCTGGCCCTTTCCGCGCTCAACGCCGTGGCAGGCGATCGGCTCGGGCCCGGCATGGCCCCGCTCACCATCGGCATGGCCGTGCGGGCGGCCGGACGCGATGTTGACCTGACCACCGGGGAGCTTGCCGCAGCGCTCCCACAGGCCACCCCGCGGCTGGCGGTCTTCGTCCACGGGCTGGGAGCAAATGAGGACTTGTGGCGGTGGCGCAGTGAAGGCCAGCAGCGAGTGCCTTACGGCGAGCGGCTGCGGGCCGAATTTGGGTACACACCGCTCTACGTCCGGTACAACACCGGCCGGCACGTGTCAGTCAATGGCCGCGACCTGGCCGCGCTGCTCGACGGCCTGACGGCGGCATGGCCGGAGCAGGTGGGCGAACTCCTTCTTGTCGGCCACTCCATGGGTGGCCTGGTCATCCGCAGCGCCTGCCACTATGGCCAGCAAGCATCAGCGACATGGGCGCCGCGAGTCCGGCACGTGTTCTACATCGGTTCGCCGCACCTGGGAGCCCCGCTTGCCCGCGCTGCGGGGTTCGCCGGCTGGGCCTTTGGCAAGGCGGCAGAGACACGGCCGTTCGTGACGATGGTCAACGGTTGCAGCGCTGGCATCAAGGATCTGCGCTACGGCTACGTGCTCGACGACGACTGGGCCAGCTGTGATCAGGACAGCTGCCTGCGCGATCACCGGCACGACACGCCGCTGCTCGCCGCGGCGAACCACTACGTGATCAGCGCCACGGTCACCGCCGACCCAGGCAGTAACGCCGGCGCGGTGGTTGGTGACCTGCTCGTCCAGCCAGCCAGCGCGCACGGCAGGCGCCGCGGCATACAGCACATCGGCTTCCGCATGGACTCAGGCCGTCGGCTCGGCGGGATGCATCATGTTGATCTGCTCAGCCACCCCGCCGTGTGGGAGGCGATGCGCGGTCTCCTGCAAGCGCGTGAGACTAACTAGCGGCGCTGGCCGCGGCCCAGCGTCCCCGCGCCGGATCACGGGTCATTGACCTGCACCCGCACCCGCACCCATCCTCCCCTCACGCGCGGAATGAGCGGATCAGCCGCACCCGCTGGGCGCGGGCCCGACACCGGTTCGGCGGGGGAGAGGGCGCCGCAGGCTTCTGACGGCCGGAACCCGGCCCCCTGAACCCAGCGTCGTCTGGGTGCCTGGGCCTTCAAAGGTAGAGTTGACGATTGTGAGAGCGGGCAGCCCCGGCGGTCACCGCGAGATCATTGCGAGGGGGCAGAATGGCGCTAGCGAGTGCTTGCCTGAGCCTGTCTCAGCTTGCGTAAGCTAGCGAACGGCCTGGTCAGGCCGTATTTGGCCTGTACCGACCCAGAACTCGTCGCAGTGCGGTGAGCTGGGGATTCTGTCGGTGCGCGAGACTGCCGCCGCCGTCATGCGGGAGGCTGGCCGGCCCTCCGGCGGGGCGACCGTGGGGGAGATGGTGGCGTGGGTGCGGCACGCTAGCCGCTCGTGTTCTTCCGATTGCTGTATCTCGTCTTCTGCAAGGTGACCTGCTGGCTGTCTTTGCTGGCTCGCAGCGATGCGGTCAAGGACGCAGAGATCCTGGTGCTGCGTCATGAGAACGCGGTATTGGGCTGCCAGGGGCCGTCCGCGGATGTCGTGGCCGGACCGGGCGGTGCTGTCGGCGCTGGCGCGGGTGCTTCCGGCGGCGTTGCGCGCCCACCGCCTCGTGACGCCGGACACCCTGTTGGGCGGTTGCGCTCACGGCGTCGTCGGTGACCAGGTAGGCACGGGCATAGCGGGGCGTCTCGTGCTCGGGCGCTGAGATCCAGGAACTTACTAGGGCGTGTTCATCGTGGGCGCGTGCCAGCCTGGGGACAGCATGCCCCGGCCGTGTACTAGATCGACGTCCTTGCGCTCGCGTAGACAGAAAGACGCCCTAGCGCGAGCTTCCCCCTTAGTTTGATCTTGGACTTGGCTGGGGCCTGAGCCGCGGTCAGGTTCACTGGGGTGATCAGCGATTATGGCGTGTCGGTGATCGACATGGTCCGGCCGACAGTGTATTACGTAAAAGTATGGCGTCCATCGTCGGGAAAAAGCTCAGCGGGAAGACGTAGTACTACCTGGTGGAGTCCGCCCGGATCCGCGGCAGGCCGCGGATCGTCTCGCAGCAGTACCTGGGCCCTGCCGATGAGGTCACCGCCCGGCTGGCCGGGTCGGCGGCCGGCGAGCCGGACCGCAGCCGCCACCTGGCGTTCGGGGACCTGGCCGCGGTGTGGGGGATGTTAGTTAGACCGGCTGGGCTACGCCGGGATCGTCGATCAGGTGACCGGCGGGCGGCGGGCGGACGCGAACGCGGGCGTAAGCACCTACCTGGCGCTGGCGTGCACGAACCGGGTGGTCGCGCCGAGGTCCAAGCTGGCCTTCGCCGACTGGTGGTCTGCGACGGCGGGGGCCCGGGTAACGCGGGTCCCGTGGGCGGCGCTTGATCACCGGTGGTTCTGGGACGCGATGGACGCCGTGGACCAGGCGGCGCTGACGTCGGTCGAGCGGTGGCTGGCGGCGGCGATGGCCGCCGAGTTCGGCCTGGGACTGTCGTCGATGGCGCTGGACATGACCAACTTCGCCACCTACATCGACTCCGGCAACGAGAAAGCGCCGGCCGCCCAGCGCGGGCACGCCAAGCAGAAGCGCACCGACCTGCGGCTGGTCGGGCTGGGCATGGTGGTCACCCGCGATGGCGGGGTACCGCTGGTCGGCCACGTCTACCCGGGCATTCGCAACGACGTGACAATCTTCCCCGAGGTGATCGATGAGCTGGTGGCCCGCTACCGGGGGCTCGCCGCCGAGGACCAGGACCTGACCGTGGCCTTCGACGCCGGGCAGAACTCCGCGGACAACTTCACCCACCTCGTCAGCGCCGGGCTTCAGTTCGCCGGCTCCCTGCCGCCCTCGGACTACCCGGACCTGCTCGCCCTGCCCTCCTCCCGCCTCACCCCGGTCGACGCGGAACGGTTCCCGGGGCTGACCGGGCACGACACCCGCGCCGAGGCGCTCGGCGCCGGGCGGCGGGTGATCCTCACCCACTCAGCCACCCTGCACGCCAAGCAGTCCCGCGGCTTCGACCAGACCACGGGCAAAGCCGTCCGCAAGCTGGCGGAACTGGCCGCCCGCCTGGAACGCGGCCGCACCCGCCGCGACAAGGCTGCTGTCGAAGCGGAGATCACGAAGATCACCCGGCCGCGGTGGCTGAACCGGGTCATCACCACAACCCTGGCCGGGGACAAGCCCAGCCAGCTGCGGCTGACCTGGACGGTACACGACGCGGCCCGCCGCGAGCTGGAGGCCGAGCTGTCCGGCAAGTGGATCCTGGTCACCAGCCGGGATGACTGGCCGGCACCCGAGGTGGTCGCCGGCTACCGCTCCCAGTCCGACGCCGAAGCCGGATTCCGCCCGCTCAAAGACCCGCACGTGGTGTCCTTCTCCCCGATGCTCCAATGGACCGACCACAAAATCCGGGTACACGTCTCCTACTGCGTCACCGCCCTGGCCATCGCCCACCTCATGCGCCGCCAGGCCCGCCACGAAGGCCTCGACATGTCGGTGCGGGTCCTGCTGGCCGAACTCGCCGGAATCCAGGAAACCGTGCTGCTCTACCCCTCCACCGGAGGAAGGCCCCGGGCCCGGCGGATGCTCACCGAGATGACCCCGACCCAGCAGCACCTCTACGAGATCTTCGGCCTCGACCGCTACGCGCCAGCCCGGTAAGCCCCAGTTAGGTAATACACCCAGCGACCCACTGCGCCCCCGCTGAACTGGGCAAACGCAATCAAGATCAAACTACGGGGGAAACTCGCGCTAGGGTTTGCCCAGCTTCACCGCCCGCCGCGCGTCGTGAAGAACCTTCATGTCGTGGATTTGGCCCTGCACCTTGTACCAGTCGACCGCGCGCCGCACTGGGCGCGCTTGGTTGTTCTTGATCACGCTGAGCAGCGCGTACACCCCGATAGCGCCGGTAATGACACTTGCCAGGAAGCGGCGGTCGCCCAGGCTGCGCGTCAGGCCTGGCCGGCGGATTGCGGGCTGCCGATGTCGGCCACGCCTGATCGTGCCCATGATGACCTTGATCGCGAGCCCCAGGATGACC
The DNA here is from genome assembly GCA_035517695.1 of Streptosporangiaceae bacterium. Classification (GTDB taxonomy): domain Bacteria; phylum Actinomycetota; class Actinomycetes; order Streptosporangiales; family Streptosporangiaceae; genus DATFVJ01. Next base: position 22,520 of record DATIYI010000208.1, on the reverse strand, counting down.
GGATCGGCGATAACACGCCGGTCGCGAGCTCGAGCCGGCCAGCCGCCTGCTGCCAGTCACCGCGATCCATGGCGAGCCACGCGAGATGGGATTCACGGGCGACCATGTCCTCGGTGTTGCCTGGATCGTCCTGATCCCTACGGTGGGGCCCGTGCCGCGCGCCAGCACGCCAGTGGTGTTCTGGATCGTCAGCCTCGTCGCATTCATCGGCGTCTGGTGGCTCGCGATGTGGTTCTTGCTGGGCGGTAGGATCTCCTGGCGCAGGCTCGATCCGTGCGCCGTCGCCATCGGCGCATGCTGGGTGGGCATGCTGGCGGTCTTCGATGTCACCTTCTCCGGCATGATCACCAGCTACGATCAGAAATACGGGGCGATCGGGATCGTGCTCGCCTTCATGTCGTTGTTCATCGCGATCGGGGTAGTGCTCATCCTCGGCGCGGCCGTCGGCCTGATGTGGCAACACCCCGGGCTGTCATGGGCCGCCGCCCTCAGGAAACTGCGGCGGTCCTCATGACCACCCCCGCCGGCGTGACGCCCCAGGACCAGGCCGAGGCCCGGCCCTCATCCGGCAAGATCGCATGTACGGCGCTGCGGGTGACCGGATCGGTCGCCGCGCTGGTGGCCCTGTACTACCTGCTGCCGCTGGATCACTCCTCCGCCCCGGCCGCCATCACCTTTCTGCTCATCGGGCTGGCGGGGTTCCTCGCCCTGGTCGCCTGGCATGTCCGGCTGATCATCCGGTCCCCGTTCCCGGGGCTGCGGGCCGTCGAGTCGCTGGCCACCATCGTCCCGTTCTTCCTGCTGCTGTTCGCGGTCACCTACGTGGTGCTGGCCGCGCTGTCGGCGGCCAACTTCGGCGGGCACCTGACCCACACCGACGGGCTGTACTTCACCGTCACCGTGTTCTCCACGGTCGGGTTCGGCGACATCACCGCCAAGACCGAGACGGCTCGGCTCGTAGTCACCGGGCAGATGATCGCCGACCTGATCATCCTCGGCCTGGCGATCAAGGTCATCGTGGGCGCGTTCCGGCGCGGCCAGCATCGGCGGGGCGACCCCGGGCAGCACCCGGACCCTAGCACGGGGCGATGAACCAAGCAGAACAGGCGTCGCTCGATCTTGGCAGCCTACAGGCCTGGCTGCTGCTGGCCCGTCGCGGAGGACCAGTCATTCAAGACAGGTGAGGCGGCGCTGGATGACCAGCCGGTCCCCGCTCCCAGCGCGCAGGACGCCCTGGCCGCGCGCTGACACCTGAGGCACTTTACATACAAAGGGCGGATTGAGATCCGGGCCACGTTACGTTACGGTCACGGTGAGCAAGGCGGCTGGCTCAGCGCAGCCGTTCGGGGAACAGCTCGCGTCAGACCAGCGATGCAAGGAGCAGTCATGTCAGACATCGCGGGGAACTCGTTCGTGCCCTTGCCGGGCAGCGAGCGCGGGCCACTTGCCGATGCGGCGGCCGCGGAGCGGCTCGACGGATCCGAGCGGATCGAGGTGACCTTAGTCGCCCGCCGCCGCGCGGAGTTACCCAGTGAATACGTGGAGGGAACGGCCACACTCACGCGCGAAGAGCTCGCCGAAGGGCATGGCGGCGACCCAGCCGACATCGCGCGGATCCGCGACGTGCTGGCCGCTTACGGGCTGGAGGTAACGGATGCGGATGCCAGCTCGCGGCGGGTGCGGGTGGCGGGGACCGTGTCGGAATTAGCCGAGGTATTCGGCGCATCGCTGAGCCGCGTGAGTAGCTCTCACCCCACCGCCGGGCGCACCGTGCACCGCTACCGCGTGGGCAGCCTACGGTTGCCCGCGCAGCTTGATGGCATCGTCACCGCGGTTCTTGGCCTTGACGACCGGCCGCAGGCCCGTCCCCAGTTCCGGCTCACTGCCGCAGCGGCCGCCCAGACGACTTATACACCTGCTCAGGTCGGCGCGTGCTACCAGTTCCCTGCCGGCACCGACGGCAGCGGGCAGACATTGGCGATCATCGAGCTCGGGGGCGGCTTTTCGCCCAACGACCTGAATACCTACTTCTCTGGCCTGGGCATAACCCCGCCGACGGTGAGCGCGGTCGGAGTGGACCGGGCCGTCAACACTCCGGAGAAGGATCCGAGCGGCGCGGACGGTGAGGTCCTGCTCGACATCGAGGTAGCGGGGGCGCTCGCCCCGGGTGCCGCGCAAGCGGTGTACTTCGCGCCCAACACTGACCAAGGTTTCGTCGACGCGGTTTCCACCGCCGTGCAGGCCAGCCCGACACCCACGGCGGTGAGCATCAGCTGGGGTCAGTCCGAGGACTCTTGGACGGCTCAGGCGCGCACGGCGCTGGATCAGGCGCTTGCCGATGCGGCAGCGCTGGGCGTCACGGTTTGTGTGGCAGCGGGTGACAATGGCAGCAGCGACGGGCAACAGGATGGGCAGAGCCACGCCGATTTCCCCGCGTCCAGCCCGCACGTTCTGGCCTGTGGCGGGACCACGCTGGTCGCGGACCCTGCCACCGGCACGGTCAGCTCGGAAACGGTATGGAACGACGGCGAGGGGCAGGGCGCGACCGGCGGCGGGGTAAGCGGCGTTTTTGGGCCGCCGGCCTGGCAGGCGGGCGCCGGCGTGCCGGGCCGCGCGGGCGGCGGCAGCGCAGGCCGCGGGGTGCCCGACGTTGCTGGCGACGCAGACCCGGCGACGGGGTATCAGGTACTCGTGGACGGCCACCGGGTGGTGGTCGGCGGCACGAGCGCCGTCGCACCTCTGTGGGCTGCGCTCGTGTGCAGGCTGGCGGAAAGTACCGGCAAGAGTTTCGGCCTCTTGCCGCCGCTGCTTTATGCGGGCATTACTCCTGGCGCTACTACAGCTGGTTTCCGTGACATCACCAGCGGCAGCAATGGTGCCTACAGGGCCGGGCCCGGGTGGGACGCCTGCACCGGCCTGGGCGTGCCTGACGGCACCGCGCTGCTCGCCAGGCTGCAAGCCTGACCGGGAACCAAATGGGAACGATCATGGCTGGCCGCCGCGGAGCGGACCGGCAGGGCGTCCAGAACAGCGACCCGGGGTCTCCCGGACCGCCCAGCGCCACGGGAGCAATGTCGTGTACCAGCGTCTGCGGCAGCGCGGCTACCAGGTTTTCGCGGTCAACCCGAACGCGGACGAGGTCGAGCACGATCGCTGCTACCACGATCTGAGATCCATCCCCGGCGGCGTTGACGCGGTTGTGATCGGAACCAGGCCAGAGGTCGCTGAAAACACCGCGCGTGAGTGCGGCGACCTGGGCATTTAGCACGTGTGGATGCATCGGTCGCGCGCCCGAGAACGCATCCCGGGGTGAGGTTTGGCGGTTGCGCCGGTGGTTTCGAGATTCATGCTGCATCGGACAGCAGCGTTCGCCGGTGGTCGCAGGAAACGCCGTGACCGCAGGTCGCGCCGCGAACAGCCGCAGGGCTTTGTGCGGCAGCGACCGTCGGGCGGTTGCTCATGCTGGCCTGAGAGACGGGCCAGCCTTGGGGAAAATCAGGAAGTGGAGACCGGCGGCCACGATGCCGCCCACGAGCGGCGCGACGATGAAGAGCCACACTTGGTTAAGGGCGGTCCCGCCTACGATGAGGGCGGGCCCGAGACTGCGGGCGGGGTTCACCGAGGTTCCGGTGATGGGAATCCCGATGAGGTGGCACACGGAGAGCGACAGCCCGATGACCAGTCCTGCGGTGGCGGCATTCGCGGTCTTGCTTGTTACGCCGAGGACGACGAAGACAAAGAGCGTGGTTAGCACCACCTCGGTCAGGAAGGCGCCACCCATGTTGATGTGGACGTGGCTGGCGGCGCCCCAGCCGTCGGTCCCGAGGCCGGTGGTCGAACGGCTGTAGAGCGGCGAAGCGGCGAACGTGCCCCATAGGAGCAGAGCCCCCAGTATGCCGCCGACGAACTGCGCGACCCAGTAGCCGGCCGCCTCGACCAGTGGCATCCGACCGGCCACCAGGGCGCCGATAGTGACGGCTGGATTGACGTGACAGCCGGAGATGGGCCCGAGCACGTAGGCCAGGGCCAGCAGGACGAGGCCGAACGCGAGTGCGGTGGCGACGACGCCAGCCGCGTAGCTGCTGCCCGCGGTGCCGAAGCCAAACGACAGGGTTGCCACCCCCACGGCGAAATATACGAGAAACCCCGTTCCAAGTAATTCCGCAGCTAGCTTCCGGACCATGTTTTCTCCAATTCAAATGGCACCAAATGACAACTTTGGACGCTCCAGGGGTAGCTGTCAATACAATGTGACGAGTTTACGACGAGCTGGGCGTGCGGGGGGCACCGGCGGGCCGCCGATGCGTAAATGGAGCACATGCCGATGTCCACAGGCTCGAAGACGTCCCGCCACGCCGGGCGCCTGGGTCAGCCGACCGGCCGGGCCGGTACCGGATCGGCGGCCTCGGCTCCTGTCAGGTCGCCGCGACCGCTGACCGCGGTCGGATGCAGCGGCGGCTGAATGCCATGCTGCTGCGGCACGGCCAGGTATGGCGGGCGGGCCCGAGTGGACGTACACGCACACCGGCAGTGAACCGACCGGCAGTCCTCGGGCGAGCCGACGCTCAGTGCGGTGCTGGCCACCTACCGGGTGGCCCGGAGGTCTAGGGAGGCGGAACCGGCTGCGGCGGCGCCGGTGGCGCGATGGGCGGCGCGCGAGCCGCCGACCCGGCGGTGGCGAAGGTGGCGCCTGCCGGCGGAGCGCCGAGCTGACCGGGCTCTCTCGCGGCCGGGTTGTTGGACTGGCGTCGGCACGCGGCCGCCCAGGCGTTCATGACCTTTTCGCGATCGATGCATCTCCGGAACCTTCTCTAATCCCAGATCATCTACCGATGTAACACCAAGTTTCATCCAGAGATACTCCGTGGCGAAGAAACCTCTGCTGTGTGGCCATATCAGTAAACTTCCTTCCGAGGGAAGATCAATACCTCGGCGACGCACCCGAAGTTTTCGCGCAGCGAACTTCCGAGGGCCTGGGTCCGTGGTGGTTGTCTAGTTCCACGTCCGCGGAAATGGCCCCGGTGCCGCGGCAACACGTCAGGAAGGTACATTATCCGCACTGGGCAGCTAGCGTGGCCGCTTCCTGGGCGACCTGATGCGCCGTCCCCTGAAGGTCGCTGGCCTGCTGCTGAGCCCGGGCAATCGCGTTATCAAGGTCACCGAGCGCTTTCTTGCCTGCCGCGACCGCTGCTGACGGGTTCGTTGCTGGTGCGGCCCCAAGATTGCGCAACTCGCTCACGACCCTCCGGATGGCGCTGAGATCGCCGTTGACGGGATCGGCGTGCAGCGAGTTAATGTCCCCTTGGAGTGTGTCAGCATCCCCATCGACCATGTCTGAGTCACCCTGGGCAGCGTCCGCATCCGCAGCCCGGACGTTACACGAATCATGCTGCACCCTGGCGTACTCGCCCTGTTCGTTGGCAAGCTCGCCCTGCATCTTCTGGATGTCCGCGGCTAGTGAAGTGTTGTTCTCCGACGCGGCCGCATCCTTGGCCAGCTTGGAGATGTCACCCGTCAGCGCTTGCTGAAGCCCAGAGATCTGCTGGTTCCGCTTCTGCGCCGCTTGCTGGGATGCCTGAGTATCTATCAGGGCCTGCTGCCGCCTCTCAAGCTGCTCAGCGATAGGACCTAGTTGCTGCTGCCCCGTCCAGCCATCCGTGATGAACATCTGGCACGCATCCCGGCCGGTCAGCTGTTCTCCGGTGTCCTGGACGACCGCCTCGTACTGGCCCCGGAATACGTCGCAGGTGATCCCCAGGGTGCCAGCCTGCGGGACCGCGCTCGTATGGCGCCACACCGCACCGCCAACAGACAGATCTTGAATCAGCGCACCACACACACCGTTGCCCCCGGGCGCGACCGTGATCCTGGCGTAATTTTCCTGGGAGTAGATCCGGCAATCGTTCGCTGGTTGTTGAGTTGCCTGCCCAGAGTGTGTGCTGCCACAGCCGACAAGAGCAAGAGCAAGAGCAAGAGCAAGGGCAAGAGCAAGGGCAGATGCCGTAACGATCGTGAGTTTCACTGAGCCGAGCGTATACCAGGACTCCCGCATATAGAGATCGTTTAAGCAGGGTCTGGGTAGGGTTTGACCTCGTAGCGCAGGACGAGATCGCTGTCGGCCAGCGGGTTTCGGTGACATCGAGCTGGCCGCAGAGTGTTCCGTGGCCGCAGGAGGAGGCGGTGCGAGACCTGGTGCGCACCCGCGGACCTGCTCGATGACCGCGTGCGGATACAGCCGCGGCTGAATGCGATGCTGCAGCGGCACGGCCGGGTATGGCGGGCGGGGTCAAGTGGACGTACACACACCGGCCGCGGACCGACCTGCGGGCCTGCGGACGAGCCGGGCGGTCAACGTGGTGGCCACCTCTGGGCGCTTAGGGCCCTCCACTAGGCACGCGCCGGGCCATGATCACCGCCGCGGAATCGATCCCCGGAACCGGTCCCGACCGGGCCAGCTTCACCAACCGCGCTGAAAGCCCCAGGCAGACGCTGACCGCCGGGGCGGGTCAGTAGGGCCCGCCCCGGCGGGCCAGCAGGGCCCGCCGTCGGCCTGCCGATCGTGGTGTCACCGGCCGGGGCGGTCATGGCGCCGGGTGGGGCCGCCTAACCTGATCACGGCCGCACCGGCATGCCGCTGGGTGTGACTGCGGTGCTGGCTCCGGGTGTGCCGGCCTGCGCGTTTGCCGTCCGGGTTCAGGACGCCGTCCCCGCCGGTCGCGGGGCCCGGATGGTTACCTGGCCACGGCCGTATCCGCGCCGGTTTGCGCGGCCGGGGATGATGGATGGATGACCCAGGATTTGCCGCCCCGCACCGAGGACATATTCCGTCATCTGCAGGACCTTCGTTCGGGGACCTACGAGAGGGCCCGCGAGTGGCCGGAGCGGGTCCGGGTTTTCCGTCGCGCCGTCACGCTGCTTGATCCGGTGGTGCGGCGCATCATGAACGAGACGAACACGGTCTTCCTGCGCGGCGGCGGCGCCATCCACCACCACGCTGGCGACGACCGTGACGGCGGGGTCTACGCGCACTGGGAGCTGTCCTGGCCGGCGCAGCGGGACGCGGCGGCCCGCGGCGGCGGGCGGGTCGAGCCGATTCAGGTGATCGCATTGTTCGGGCGCGGTAACACTCACCCGCATCTGCGTGGGGCAGTGGCCGGAATGTGGCCCTGCCAGGTGATTGACGCGGTCGACGCCGGGCGCCAGGAACCGATTCTGCGCGCGATCGTCGAGTCCGAGCTCCACCAGCGGATCTTCGAAGGCACCTGGCGCGTGATCCCGGCCGTCGCCGGTGAAGGTGCCCCCGGCCCCGGCTGAGTGCAATGCCCGGGCCGGGCGACGGGCAGAACGGCACCTGCCCGGCCGGGCGGCGTCGGCGCGCAGGTGGGCCAGCGCGGCGGCGAAGAAGGTTGGGTCGGGTTTGCCCACCACTTAAGCCTCGGTCCCTGCTGCCTGTCCGCTCATGAGGAATGAGGGCCCCAGATAACCGCCGTTAGGTGCAGCTCTCAAGCGGAACTCTCGAACTCTCGACGGCCGCGACCACGGATAACTGGCATTCTGCGTGCTCATTTACAAGCCGATGCAGGCATTGAACGGCGGGCCGGGCGTTCTGCGGGCTTGCAGGACAGGGCTGACGCCTCATCACCGGGGATGACGAAACGTCATCGACTAGGAACGGCTCTGCTCCGGCTCGCGGTCAGGGTGCCTGCGGCCCAGCCCGTGCGCTGCTCATGATCACTCCTTAGCTCTTGGGGGTGAACGATGTTGAGCAGCTGTTTGCCTGATGCCCGCTGACAACCGTGACGTCCACGACAACCCTGTAGCCGGGCGTTGCGCCGCTCACGTAATAGCCGACGGTGGCCCGGCCTCCGGAGCCTGCGACCGCAAAGTACGCGCGGTTTACGGTCTTGTAGTGAGCCACCGTGAACACCTCGACGGCCGCAGCGGTGCGGACCTTCACGTCGGTGGTGGTGTAGTCAGCCGGGTGGCTATTGCTCACCGATGCCGTACAGGATTTCAGTGCCGCCGTGGCGGCTGGGCCCGCGAGTGCAGGCCCGGCCACGGCAAGGGTGATTGCCGCCGCAGCGGGGATGGCGGCCAGGACGATTATGGCGCGTTTCATCTGTTCCTCCATTTGGGTGACGGTTACTCGACGCTCAGCGAGCCGGGGCGGTTGGCATTTGCGCCGGGCCGTTTCCTGTGGCTGGACGCGGCTCGGCGAGCCGCAGCCCCTGATCGGCGATCCGCTGACCCGATCGGTGGCGGAGGTGTTCAACCTGGGCTACGAGACGCTGCTGCAGACGCTCAACCGGTTCTTCACCCATACCGACGAGACCGACGAGCAACTCGCCGCACTCGTCGGCGCCGCGTTCGGGCTGATGGCAGGCGTGCTCCGGCCGCTGGGACGGGCGCTTACCCGGCTCCCGGCCGGGCCGGACCACCACGGCCGGACGGCGGGGCCGACGTTCGAGATGTACTACCAGTTCGGGAACTTCGTGCCGTGGCGCGAGCCCGCCTGGGCGCTGCTGACCGAACGGGCGTGCCTGCTCGCGGCCCGGAGCCAGGCGGCGGCCGCACTTCCCGGCGCTCCGGCGGCGGTCCAGGGCGCGGCTGCCTCCGCCGCCGGGATCGAGGCGGCACTCACCCGGCACGTGCCTGCCGCCCTGCGGCCACGCCAGGGTTAGGACACGCCCGGGCGCGCGAGCGCACATCGATGATCGGGATATGCGCATCGCTGGTATCCGGGCACCCCTGGACTCGAATACACGATCATGGCGGTGACCTGGTTCTCTCATAGCAAGGTGGGGCTGTCGGGCGGCGATCTGGTACTCGTGTGTGAGTCCGCCCTGACCTCGCCGAACGTCTCGCTGGCGTCGGGGTCACGGCGCAGCCCAAGGCGCCGCCGTACATCTTCCAGGAGCTGAAGGTCGCCGCCACGGCGGGTCTTCGCCGAGATTAGGTCGCCGATGCGCATCTCGGCGACGTTCGTGGCCGCGAGCACGCTGCATGGGCTGCCGACTCTGACCGGGTTCAGCACGACGTTCGCCGTGGCCGCCGTGTTCCTGGCCGGCTGCGCCGTCGCAGGGGTGCTCATCCCCGCGCGGCCGCTGACGGTGGTTTCCCTGCAAGCGGTGACCAGCCCGGAAGCAGACTAGCTGCGGCAGCCGCAGATACGGGTCCGCGAATCCGTCCCGGCAACGGCAGTCTGACGCCCGCCCGCCAGGGCCGCACGGTTCCCGGTGCAAACGCCTGTCATCGCAGGTCGGAACATGCATCCCGGGCAGTTTGTTAGGCTTACTAACTGTAAGAGTTCCGAACTATAGGGATGACGACGTGAACGATGTGGGCGCGGGCGCCGAGGCGCTGGATGTGCAGACGGCGCAGGCGGCCGTGCTCACCGTGATGCGCCTATTCCGGGCGCTGGAGCGGGTTGATACCGGCCTGACTGCCCAGCAGTACCGCATCCTGAAGCTGGCGGGCGCAGGTGGCGAGCGTTCCGCTCGGCTGGCCGAGCGGCTGGCTGTCGCCAAGCCCACGCTGACCGCAACCGCCGACGGCCTGGTCGCTGCGGGCTACGCCCGGCGCGAGCCCGAGGTCGGCGACCGGCGGGTCGTGCGGCTGTGCCTGACGGCAGCTGGCCGCGCCGCCCTGGAGCGTGCCGACGCCGTCTATGCCGACTGGCTCGGCCCGCTGCTCGGCGCGACCGGCGACACGGCCGGGGTGCTCGCGGCCTTCCGCGACCTGGACACGGCGATGGATCAGCGGCGCCGGGCCCGGCTGGGGCTGGCATGAGCGCACGCGGACGCCGGACGGCAGCGCGACCCAGCACGACAACCGCGGGCGGCGCTCGCCCCCGGGCGCAAGATGCCTGGCTGCGGCGGCTGGCGGGCTACTGCTGGCGGCACCGCCGCCTCGAAATCACGGCGCTGGGCGGCTCGCTGGCGGCCACCCTCGTCCAGGCCGCCATCCCGCTGATCATGGCGTGGATTGTGGACAACACGATCCTCGTCGGGCGGTACCCGATCTGGCTCGGCGCCACGTTGCTCATCGTGGCCGGGCTGGTCAGCTTCGCCGGCGTCTACACGAGGCGCTACCTGGGCGGGAACCTGTCGCTAGAGGTCCAGCACGACATGCGCACCGAGCTCTTCGAGTCGCTGTCGCGGCTCGACGGGGCACGCCAGGACCAGCTGCATACCGGCCAGATCGTCAGCCGGTCCATCTCCGACCTCAATATGGTCCAGAGCCTGCTCAGCCAGGTGCCGATGTTGCTCGGCAACGGTCTGCTCTTCGTGCTGTCGATCGTGATCATGACCTACTTGTCGCCGATGCTCACCCTGGTCGCGCTCGCGGTCGGGCCGGCGCTCTGGCTGATCGCGACCGCCTCGCGGCGCAAGCTCTTCCCGGCCAGCTGGGACGCGCAGCAGAAGGCGGCAGGGGTCGCCGGGGTCGTCGACGGCGCGGTGACCGGCGTGCGCGTGGTCAAGGGATTCGGGCAGGAAGAGCAGGAGACCGAGCGGCTGGAGGAAGCAAGCACCCGCCTGTACTCCGCCCGGGTTCGCGCCGTGCGGCTGATGGCCCGCTATAACCCCGCGCTCCAGGCCGTCCCGCTGTTCGGGCAGGTCGGGGTTCTCGCGCTGGGCGGCTGGCTGGCGCTGGGCGGCTCGATCAAGCTCGGCGTCTTCCTCGCCTTCTCCCTGTACATCGGGCAGATGGTGGGGCCCGTCCGGGCGCTGACCAGCCTTGTCACGATCGGCCAGGAGGCACGCGCCAGCGTGATCCGGGTGTACGAGGTGATCGACTCGCGGCCTGTCGTCACCGAGAAGCCGGGCGCGGTGGTGCTGCCGCCGGGAACACCCGACATCGAGCTCGACGACGTTGCCTTCGGCTACCTGCCGTCCGAGCCGGTGCTGCGGGGCCTGTCGCTGCGCGTGCGGCCAGGCGAGACCCTCGCCGTGGTCGGCGCCTCCGGTTCGGGCAAGTCGACCATCTCGCTGCTGCTGCCCCGCTTCTACGACGTTAGGGGCGGCGCGATCCGGGTCGGCGGGCACGACGTCCGGGACCTGACCCTGGAGTCGCTGCGCGCCTCGATCGGGCTGGTGATGGAGGACAGCTTCCTGTTCTCCGATTCCATCCGCGCCAACATTAGCTACGGACGGCCCGACGCGACCCAGGAGCAGATCGCCGTGGCGGCCAGGGCCGCGGAGGCCGACCAGTTCATCACCAGCCTGCCGGGCGGGTACGACACCGTGATCGGCGAGCAGGGCCTGACCCTGTCCGGCGGCCAGCGCCAGCGGGTCTCGCTCGCCAGGGCGCTGATCACCGACCCGGCGATCCTGATCCTGGACGACGCTACCTCAGCGATCGACGCGGGGATCGAGGCGCAGATCCACGCCACCTTGCGCCGGGTCATGGCGGGGCGCACCACGCTGCTCATCGCGCACCGGCGCTCAACGCTCCAGCTGGCCGACCGGATCGCCGTGCTGGCCGAGGGGCGGCTGGTCGACGTGGGAACGCACGAGGAGCTGACCGCGCGCTGCGCCTTGTACTGGCTGCTGCTGGCCGGGCCCGGAGACGACGCCGAGGGCGTCGATGTGGGCGAGCTCGCCTATCACGAGAACGCCGGCCGGGACGACACCGCCGCCGGAACGCCGACTGCGGGGGGCGTGACCCCCGCCTTGTGGGAGGCGGCCGACGACTCGGCCGGGTCCGGGCCCGCGCCTGGCATAAACGGCACTCAGCTGGCCCGGCTGGCAGGCTCTTCGATCGGCCGCGGCATGGGCGCAGCCGCCCGTGGCGGCGGCCGCGGTGGCGGCGCTGGCGCGATGGGGGGCATGCTCGCGGGAATACCGCCGACGCCCGAGCTGCTCGCCAAGGTCGGCGCGCTGCCGCCGGCTAACGATCTGCCCGGGGTCAGCCGCGCCGATTCCCGCGCCGCGGATCCGCATTTCACGCTGCGCCGGCTGCTGCGGCCGATCGCGCTGGCGCTGTTCTTCGGCCTGGTCCTTGATGGCCTCGACGCGGTTGCTGGCATTGCCATGCCCGCGCTGGTGCGGGGCGGCGTCGACAACGGAATCCTGGCCAAGGAATTCCGGCCCATCATCGTGGTATCGCTGATCGGGCTCGCGATCGTGAGCGCCGACTGGGTCATCAACGTGGTCCAGACGAACGTGGTGGGGCGCAACGGCGAGCGGATGCTCTACACGCTGCGCGTGAAGATCTTCTCCCACCTGCAGCGGCTCGGCCTGGACTTCTACGAGCGCGAGTTGTCTGGCCGGATCATGACCCGGATGACGACGGACGTGGATGCGCTGTCCACGTTCCTGCAAACCGGGCTGATCACGATGGTGAACTCGGTTCTGACGTTCACCGGCGTACTGATCGCGCTGCTGGTCATCAACCTCCGGCTGGGCCTCATCCTGCTCACGATGATCCCGGTGCTTCTCGCGGGCACGCTGGTGTTCCGGGCGAAGTCCTCGAAGGCCTACGGCGATGCCCGCGAGAAGGTCAGCATGGTCAACGCCGACCTGCAGGAGAACGTCGCCGGGCTGCGCACCGCGCAGGCCTACCGCCGCGAGGGGCGCAACCAGGCGCACTTCGCTGAGCTGAGCGACGGCTACCGCCGGTCCCGGCTTCATGCGCAGCGCTTGATCGCGCTGTACTTCCCGTTCGTGCAGCTGCTGTCCACCGTGGCCGGGGCCCTCATCCTGTTCGCCGCCGCGGGCGAGGTGCATAACAAGACGCTGACCGCTGGCGGCTTGATCGCCTACCTGCTCTACATCGACCTGCTGTTCTCCCCGGTGCAGCAGCTGTCCCAGGTCTTCGACGGCTACCAGCAAGCCGCGGTCGGCCTACGGCGGATCAAGGACCTGCTGCGGCGGCCGACCAGCACGCCGCAGGCGGCGCGCCCGCGGCCCGCCGGGCGCCCGCGCGGCCGGATCGAGTTCCGTGACGTGCGGTTCAGGTACTCCGGGCAGCCGCAAGACGCGCTGTCGGGCGTGAACCTGATCGTGCGGCCCGGCGAGGCGGTAGCGCTGGTCGGCCAGACGGGCGCGGGCAAGTCCACCATGGTCAAGCTCGTCGCGCGGTTCTACGACGTCACCTCCGGCAGCGTGCTCGTCGACGGCACGGACATCCGCGAGCTCGACCTGGCGGGCTACCGGCAGCAGCTCGGCGTGGTGCCGCAGGAGCCATACCTGTTCCCCGGCACCATCAGGGACGCGATCGCCTACGGCCGCCCGGACGCGACGGACACCGAGGTCGAGGCGGCGGCCCGGGAGGTGGGGGCGATCGAGATGATCGCACATATGCCCGGCGGATTCCGGCACGAGGTGGCCGAGCGGGGGCGTAACCTGTCCGCCGGGCAGCGGCAGCTGATCGCCCTGGCCCGGGCTTACCTGGTGGACCCCGCCATCTTGCTGCTCGACGAAGCCACCGCTGCCCTCGACCTGGCGGCAGAGGCGACGGTGAACCGCGCCACCGAGCGGCTCACCGCCACGCACACCACCCTGGTGGTCGCGCACCGGCTGACCACTGCCGCCCGGGCCGACCGCATCGTCGTGATGGAGTCGGGCAAGATCGCCGAGGTCGGCACTCACGCCGAGCTGCTGGGGCAGGGCGGCAGCTACGCGGCCTTGTGGGCCGCGTTCGCCGGGGATGCCGAGCTGGTTGCCTCACCTCACCAGGTCCGGCCTGCCACCCCGCTGGGCGGAATTCCCGGCGCACGCGGGCTCAGTGCGGCCCGGCGCGGCCAATGATCCCCAACGGCTGCCGCGTGGCGCCGTCAGCGTGAAACGGGCTCGAGGCGCTTGGGATCGACCGCTTGGTCGGCCGACTGCCCGCACACGAACCCCTGGCTTCCGCCAGGCCCAATCAGCGCCCTCGGCCGGTGTCCGGTCGGCGCGCACGTACCGTCAGGCTGCAAAGACCCGCCGCGGCGGCCTTCCCACGCCCACACCAGCGCTCGCCCGGCTGGCAGCCCTTCGCCTGTTCCTTCGAAACCTCCCCGAAACCAGTGCCCAATACAGTGCTGTCTATGCTGCTATTCAACGTCACGGTGAGAGAGCACGCCTACACCGGGCGCTTCTATAACGATGTCGTGGAGGCCGAGTCCTGCGAAGAAGCGCTGCACATGGCCGCCAAGCAAGCTACCGCGCCCCGGCCGCCGCCTGGTTCCAAGCAACGATTGTTCAACGTCACGGTGAGAGAGCACGCCTACACCGGTCGCGTCTATAACGATGTCGTGGAGGCCGAGTCCTGCGAAGAAGCGCTGCACATGGCCACCAGGCAAGCCACCGCGCCCCAGCCGCCGCCTGGTTCAAAGCCGCAGCCAGTCGGCGCGAACCGGACGTGTGCCGATATCTGGGTCGACTCCCTGCTGCACTGCGAGCTGGCAGAGGGACACTATCCGCCGCATACGGCCGTCGCACGCGGGTACCGGAAGCCTGTGAGGTGGGTGAGGGACGATCGCGGCCTGGCGCATGCATTACCGGAGCCAGCCAGTCCTCCGTGATTTCCCCGATCACGCCGCCGCCGCCCGCGCTGGAAAGAACCTCAGGTACGCAGGATCGCCCCAATGCAGCAGCGCGGCCAGCAGTGCCACGCTGTGGGTTACGCGCGGCCCGGGCTGTGAGGAGCAGGCGTTGGCGTTGGCCGGCCCGCGGGCGGGAGCCAGGGCGGTCTGCCCGGCGCTGCTCGTCGTCGGGGTAGGGGCAGTGGCGGCAGCCGCTCCCGCAGCGGTGCCAGCAGCGCCGCCGAGGTGAACGCAAAGAACCCGGTGCCGGGAGCGACGTAGGTCGAGCGGCCAGTGATGACCGCCATGTCGTGGGCTGCCCACGCGGCCGGGTCGATCGCGAGAGCCGGCTGCTCAGCTTCCGGCACAAGGCGAATCGGGGAAGCTGAGAGCGTCCAGGATGCGCCGGGCGCCTTGGGCGGGGGTAAGAGTGCGGTGGCGCAACTCCCGCTCAACCTCAGGCGCCATCGCCTTTACTGCGGGGTCCGTGCGAAGCCGGTCGAGCACGCGGTCCGTCACCATGGTCCACATCCATGCGCTCTGCTGCCGGTCGCGTTTGTCGGTGAGAGCACCCGCTTCGGAGAGCGCCGTCCGATGGTGGATGACCGCATCCCACAACCGCTCGAGGCCCGCGCCCTCCAGCGCGCTGCAGGTGAGGACTTGGGGTGCCCACAAGTCACTTACCGCATCGAAGAGATGGAGCGCGTCGGCCAGCTCTCGAGCGACACGAGCCGCCTCATCGGCCCGGTCGCCGTCGGCCTTGTTCACGACCACGATGTCGGCCAGCTCAAGCACCCCGCGCTTGATCCCCTGCAGGGAGTCGCCGGTGCCCGGCACGGTGAGGAGGATGAAGCAGTCCACCATGTCGGCGACCGCCGACTCGGACTGGCCGGTGCCGACGGTCTCGACGATCACCACGTCGTACCCTGCCGCCTCGACGACGACCATCGCCTCGCGGGTGGACCGCGTGACCCCGCCGAGCCGTCCCGACGCCGGGGAGGGTCGGATGAAGGCTGCGGGGTCGGCGGCCAACGCCGTCATGCGGGTCTTGTCGCCGAGGATGCTGCCACCCCTCCGCGTCGAGGACGGATCAACGGCCAGGACCGCCACCTTGTGGCCACGGGCCGTGAGCATGGTTCCCAGCCGGTCGATGCAAGTCGACTTCCCGGCACCCGGCACCCCTGAGATACCGACGCGCTGCGAGCTCCCGGCGTGGGGTAGGAGCCGTACCAGCAGTTCTTGGGCCAGCTCGGCGTGGTCGGCGAGCGTCGACTCGACCAGCGTGATGGCCCGGGCCACCTGCGACCGGTCGCCGGCCAGCACGCCGGCCACGCACCGCTCGAGGTTGACCGGCGTCTGAGTGCCGGCGCTCACGCGGCCGGCTCCACGTCGGGCGGCGACCCTGTGCCCGAAACTGCCTCCGACGACCGGGTCACTGAACTTGTATCGCCGAGCCCGGGATCGAGCGTGACCAACAGGTCGAGGGCGGCCTCGGCGATGACGGTCCCGGGCGGGAAGATGGCGGCGGCCCCGGCGGCCAGCAGCTCGTCGAAGTCTTGCGGGGGGATGACCCCGCCGACCACGACCATGATGTCCTCGCGCCCCAGGATGGCCAGCTCGCGCCTCAGCTCGGGCACCAACGTCAGGTGGCCGGCAGCCAGCGACGACGCCCCCACGATGTGCACGTCGGCCTCCACCGCCTGGCGGGCCACCTCCGCCGGCGTCTGGAAGAGCGGCCCCACGTCCACGTCGAACCCCAGGTCGGCGAAGGCGGTGGCGATCACCTTCTGGCCCCTGTCGTGGCCGTCCTGGCCCATCTTGGCCACCAGGATGCGGGGCCGACGGCCGTGGCGCTCGGCGAAGGCCTCCACCACGTGGAGCACACGCGCGGTCGCAGGGGACTCGCCCACCTCGGAGCGGTACACGCCGGAGATGGTACGGACCTGGGCCGTGTGGCGCCCATATACCTTCTCGAGGGCCTCGCTGATCTCGCCCACCGTGGCCCGGACCCGGGCGGCGTCGACGGCCAGCTTCAGCAGGTTGTGGTCGAGACCGGCCGGGCGGGTGCCCTCGCTCGCCATCCCTGCCGCCGCTGTCAGCCGGTCCAGCGCGGCGGCGCAGGCACCCTTGTCCCGCTCGGCCCGTAGCCGACGCAGCTTCTCGACCTGGCTGGCCCGCACAGCCGAGTTGTCGACCTTCAGCACGTCGATCTGCTCGTCGGCCTCGAACCGGTACTTGTTCACCCCGACCACCGTCTGGCGTCCAGAGTCGATGCGGGCCTGGGTTCGGGCCGCCACCTCCTCGATGCGCAGCTTGGGGATGCCCGCCTCGATTGCCTTGGTCATGCCCCCGGCCGCCTCGACCTCCTCGATGTGGGTCCACGCCCGCTGGCACAGCTCGTAGGTGAGGCGCTCGATGTGGTAGCTGCCGCCCCAGGGGTCGATGGTCCGGCACGTGCCCGACTCGTGCTGCAGGAAGAGCTGGGTGTTGCGAGCGATGCGGGCGCTGAAGTCGGTAGGCAGGCCGAGCGCCTCGTCCAAGGCGTTGGTGTGGAGCGACTGGGTGTGGCCCTGGGTGGCGGCCATGGCCTCGACGCAGGTCCGCATCACGTTGTTGAACACGTCCTGAGCGGTGAGCGACCAGCCCGACGTCTGGCAGTGGGCACGCAGCGAAAGGGACTTGTCGTTCGCCGGCGCGAACTGCTTGACCAGCTTGGCCCACAAGAGGCGCGCAGCGCGCATCTTGGCCACCTCGGTGAAGAAGTGCATGCCGATGGCCCAGAAGAACGACAGGCGGGGGGCGAAGGCGTCGATGGTCAGCCCGGCGTCGAGGCCGGCCCGGATGTACTCGACGCCGTCGGCGAGGGTATAGCCCAGCTCGAGGTCGGCCGAGGCTCCGGCCTCCTGCATGTGGTACCCGGAGATCGAGATGGAGTTGAACCGGGGCATCTCCGCGGACGTGTAGGCGAAGATGTCCGAGATGATCCGCATCGAGGGGGTGGGCGGGTAGATGTAGGTGTTGCGAACCATGAACTCCTTGAGCACGTCGTTCTGGATCGTGCCCGCGAGCTTGGCCGGGGGGACGCCCTGCTCCTCGGCGGCCAGGATGTAGAGCGCCATGATCGGGAGGACGGCCCCGTTCATGGTCATCGACACCGACATCTGGTCGAGGGGGATACCGTCGAAGAGCTGGCGCATGTCGTAGATGGAGTCGATGGCCACGCCGGCCATGCCCACGTCGCTCGCCACCCGCGGGTGGTCGCTGTCGTAGCCCCGATGGGTAGCCAGATCGAAGGCCACCGACAGTCCCTTCTGGCCGGCTGCCAGGTTGCGCCGGTAGAAGGCGTTGGACTCCTCCGCCGTGGAGAACCCGGCGTACTGCCGGATGGTCCACGGTTGGTTCACGTACATCGTGGGGTACGGGCCCCGAAGGAAGGGGACAACCCCCGGGTAAGTGTCGAGGAAGTCGAGGCCCACCAGCGACTCGGGGCCGTAGAGGGGCTGGAGCACGATGCCCTCCGGGGTCTCCAAGCCCAGCGCGCCGACCTGCTGGCCACTCTCCTTCTCGGCGGCGGCGCGCCACTCGGCGGCGGTGGCCGGCCCGGCGGCGGTGGCCGGCCCGGCGGGCGCCTCTCCGCGGGCAGGCTCGTCCAGCGGCACTGCCGCGAAGCTGGGGATCCGGGCGTCTGCGGTCACGGCACGCCCACCGTATTGAGCGCACGCCCGAGCGTGTCGAGGACGTCGCATCCGGCGTAGACGAGCTCGTCGGCGCCAGCGGCGAGCAACGCGTCTCCCAGTTCACCCGGGCGGGTGGCCACGTAGGTCCGCGCCAGTCCCGACGCCGCCAAGGCTCGCAGCACATCGACGGCGTGGTCGGCGTAGATCGGGTCCGACGAGCAGAGGCAGGCGAGCGACGCCGCACTTTCGGCGACCGCCGTCCGGAGCTCGTCAGCGGGGCCGGAGCGGTCGACGTCGTAGCGGACCGTGCGCGCTCCGGCCGTCTCGAAGAGGCTCTTGGCATAGGTGGCCCGCGCCGTGTAGTCGGCGGCCGAGCCGAGCTGGAGGAGCAGGACGGTGCGACGGGTGCCGGTGGTGCGCTGGTAGTCGTCCATCCGTGCCCGTAGCGCCTCGAACGCCTCGGCGTACCTCCGGCGCGGCAGCCCGCCTATCGGAGTTTCCGCCACCGCTGGACCGGCTGTTACTAGCGGGATGCGGTCCTCGGGGTTCGGGAAGTCGCTGACCCCGACGACCGTGTCGACCCGCCGGGCGAGATTCCGGGCTCGCCTCTCCCAGGTCTCCGCGATGCGATCCTGGACCAGCCGGGACTCCAGGGCCGCCACCATTCCCCCGGCCGCCTCGATCTGGCAGAACCACGCCCATGCCTGTTGTGCGATGGCGTCGGTGAGCCACTCGATGTACCACGACCCCCCGCCGGGATCGAGCACCCGAGCCAGGTGCGACTCTCCGATCAGGAGGAGCTGGGTGTTGCGGGCCATGCGGTGGCCCAGCTCACTCGGACGGGCTGGATCAACGAGCAGGTCGTGCGGCTCCACGGTGACGGCTTCGGCCCCGCCGACTCCGGCGGCGAAGCAGGCCACGGTGTTGCGCAGCAGGTTGACCCACGGGTCGTAGCGGGTGAGCATGGCGCGCGAGGTGATCGCATGCTGGCGCTGCGCGCCCGCCCGAGGTACACCCAGGACCTCGGCGACGCGCGCCCAGAGCCGACGGGCCGCCCGCAGTTTGGCCAGGGTGGAGAACTGGTCGGCGGTCGCGGCCAGCCGGAACTCCAACTGCCCGAATGCCGCGCTGACGTCCAGGCCAGCCTCAGTCAGCAGGCGCAGGTAGCCGACACCGGTGGCGGTGGCGCACGCCACCTCCTCGGCGTCGGCGGCTCCGGCCTCGTGGTAGCGCAGGGCATCGACGACCACGCTGCGCACCTGTGGGTACCGGTCGGCACACGTCACGGCCAGTGCCGTGGCTGGGCGGACGTCGGCCTCTTCCAGGGAGATCGCTCTCGACGCGGCGGTGCCGATCGGGTCGAGCCCGAGGACGCCGCGGGCCGCGCTGGCGTCGAGCTGGCGGCGTGCCCAGAGCGCCAGCATGGACTCGGCGCCGACACGCCCGAGATCGGGGTCGAGGGCGACGGTCACCAGGTCCAGGTACACACCGTTGAGCGCCGCGTCGAGCAGGTCGACCTCGGTAGCGACGCCCGCAGTCGCGCCTGGAATGCAGGCCCGTATGAGCAGGGAGCTGGCGCCCCGTTCGAGGTGAGCCACCGCCGGTTCCGCCCCGGCCCCCGCGGCCACCCGATCGAGCTCGACCGGTTGGCGCACGTCCCAGCCGTAGCGGACGCCTCCCAGGACCGTCGTGCCCCGCACGTAGGGCCAGAAGCCGGGCCCGCCGCTGATCGAGGTGTCGGCCGGAGCGTCGAGTGCCGTGTAAAGGGGCTGGACGGCGATGCCGTCGTACGTTCGAGTGACGAGCCGACGCTCGAAGCGCTCGTCGAGCTCCTCCGGCGAGAGGCCGGCGCCCTTGCCGGCCAGTACGCGGTCGACAGCGGCGCGCCAGTCGGCGCCGGTGGACGGGGGGAACTCGCCCGCCAGAACCAAGGGGGCCTCCGGGGTCAAAACTCCTCGTCGAAGGCGACCGTCCCGTCGACGCCCACCTGGTGGGCGGACACGGTGCGCCCGAAGAAGCTGGCGAGCTCGGACCCGTCCTGAAACTTGAAGCCGAACGGATTGGCGGTCCCGAAGCGCCGGGACAGGTCCAAGCGGACCAACCGCTGATCGGCCACGTACTCAAAATAGCGCCCGGCGCCGACCACCGACCACGGCCCAGGCACGCACTCGGCCGACATGTCCTCGGCCGACATGTCCTCGGCGAGCTCCCGCTCGTCGGCCAGGTAGGTGTCGAGGAGAGTCAGGTACAAATCCACGTGCAGGGACTCCTCGAACAGCTGCCGCGACAACTGGAGCCGGGCCTCAGGGCGTTGACGTGTTAAGTACGCTATCTGTGCCGGGGACCCGCGGTCAAGGGTGGGTTTCGTCCGGGTCGGGGCTCGGTCGAGAGCGCGTCTCGGCCCGGAGCCGGGGTCAAGGTGGGGCGCCCGCAAGCGAAGCACGGACGAACGACGCCGGTGAGGACCGAGACGGAGTGCCTTGCCTCCGGCCCGGAATGAATTGCATTCGATGCATCATTCGGCAGGTCGCGTGAACGCGCGCTGCCTGCGGTGCCGTCGTCCTGCCGTGCCGTCGGCCTGCCGGGCCGCCACGCGGCTCCGGTGACCCGGGGCTTCATGGACCGCCCGTAATCTCATGCAACGATGATGCGGCGCCGTTGCATGGCGTGCATCATCGTTGCGCCTGCGCCGCCTCGTGCCCCTGACCGTGATCGTGGTACCTCACCCGCTAATAGCACGGGTGAGGTACCAAGATCATGGAATCGGCGGGCGGATGTGTTCCGCGTGCTTGAGTTCGCCGCGGCCGAGGTGATGCCGCGGCTCGAGGCGACATCGACGCGGTGCTCCGTGCGCTCGATGGCGGCCACATCCCCGCAGGGCCGTCAGGGTCACCGACCCGTGGCCTGGTTAACGTGCTGCCCACCGGCCGCAACTTCTACCCCCCGTGGTCATGCTCGTGCCCGTGGTCATGCTCGTGCCCATGGTGATGCTCGTGCCCGTGTCATGGTCATGCCGGTCGTCCTGCCTGTGACCTTGGCCGGCCGCGTCCGGTGTCACTGCTCGCTGGCTGGCTGGGAGCCCTGGGCTGGCGCGACGGGGACGTCGCAGGTCCACCGGGTCTCGACGTTGCCCCAGCGCCAGTAGGCGAGCGCCACCGCCCAGACGGCGATGAAGAGCCCGGCGATGCAGAACCCGGCGACGTTGATGTTGAAGTTGGCCGTGACGGACCAGAAGCTGCCGCGCAGGTGCGCTTCGGTGGTCAGGATGCCGAGGATCTCGATGGTGCCGATGATGAACGCCGCGCCGATGGACAGCCCGGTGATGACCAGGTTGTAGTAGACCTTGCGGACCGGCCGGGCGAACGCCCAGCCGTACGCGAAGTTCATGAAGGTGCCGTCGAGGCTGTCGAACAGCATCATGCCGCCGGAGAACAGGAACGGCAGCGCGAGCACGGCGAAGTAGGGCAGGCCCTGGATCGCGGCGTAGGCGGTGGCGGCGAGCAGGACGACCTCGGTGGCGGTGTCGAAGCCGATGCCGAAAACCAGGCCCACGAAGTAGAGCTGCCAGGTGTGGTTGATGGAGCGCATGAACCGGCCGAAGAACCGGTACATCAGCCCGCGGGCCTGCAGCTGGACCTCAAGTTCGGCCTCGTCGTAGGTGCCGTTGCGCATCTCCCGGAAGACCTTGAAGATGCCGGCCAGCACGATCAGATTCAAGATCGCGATCAGGTACAGGAAGCTTGCGGACAGCAGGGTCCCGATCGCCCCGCCGGCCGTCTCGTAGGCCGAGTTCGGGTCCACCATCGCGCCGAAGACGGTCCGGGCCGCGAACGTGATCCCGACGCCGACCGCAACGACGATCGTTGAGTGACCGAAGGAGAAGAAGAAACCCGTCCCCAGCGGGCGTTTGCCGTCGGCCATCAGCTTGCGGGTGGTGTTGTCGATGCACGAGATGTGATCGGCGTCGAAGGCGTGCCGGAAGCCCAGGAACCAGGCGGTGATGGCGACCCCGAGCCCGACGCCGAGTCCTTTGCTGCCGCCCTCGCCCCGGTAGTCGAAGTGGTGGGGCATCACGTACAGGATGTAAATGCCCCATCCCAGGGCGTTGACCGCGAGGATGAACCCGAACATCGCGAGAAGCCGGCCCCACTCGCGAGCCGATGCGTCCATGCGAGCCGTGCGGAAAGCTGACAAGATCACGAGCTGCCCTTCGTCCGAGGACTGGTGTCGTTGCCAGGCAGCTCAGGCGACCGGACTTATCCCCCTGCCGGGGGCTTCACCGTTGCGGGACAGTGCCGGAATCTCACCGGGCTTCGCTGTGCTGCCTGCCGCCCTGG